>NZ_CP094469.1:1663765-1996518 GCF_023347295.1 Faecalibacterium sp. I3-3-33 | reverse complement strand
GCCTTTTCTTTTGCTTCCAGTTCATCCAGAGGGATGTACCCCAGCCCATCGTACTTGATATGGATGTGCTGCACCCGCTTTCCGCTGGACTTATTCGGGGCATCCACATAGATGGCTGACACCAGTTCACGGAGAGCATAAGGGGTGAGTTCTTCAATATGAACGTATTTGTGCGCTTTCTGGACGAACTTCTCAATATTCTCGATCTGCTGTTCCTGTACTTCGATTTCCTGCTGGATAGAGAGGGCTTCCTCTTCCAGATGCTTCTGTTCGGCATCGTAGCTCTGGCTCATCATGTCAAAGCGTTCATCGCTCAGCTTTCCGCTGGCGTTATCCTCGTAGATTTTCATGAACAGCCGTTTGAGGTCTGCAATCCGCTTCTCATTCCGGGCAAGCTGCTTCTTCAGGACGGTCAGCTTTTCGGTGCTTTCCACCCGAAGCTGCTCCTCCATGACCTTGCGGAAGTAGTCTTCATGACGGAGAATGTAGTCCGTCACCCGCTGAACATGACTCAGTACACGTCCTTCCAGAACCTTTACCCGGATGAAGTGTCCCTTGCACTTGCTCCCGTTCTTCTTGTGCAGAGAGCAATCAAAGAAGTCTTGACTGAAGTCCCTGTTGTTGGACGAACCATATTGCATCTTGGAACCGCAGTCAGCGCAGTAGACCATACCGGAGAAAATGCTGCTCTTGCCTGTCCGAGTCATGCGGTGACGCTGGTTACGAATCTCCTGAACCTTTTCAAACACATCATCGTCAATAATGCGCTCATGTGTATCCGGGAAGATAGCCTGATTTTCCACAGGATTCAGATGTCTCTTTTTATCCCAGATAGAGTTAGTATAGGTCTTGAAGTTGACTGTGCAGCCAGTGTACTCCCGGCGTTCCAGAATCAAACTTACTGCTCTTTTATCCCAGCGGTAAGGGTCTTCCGGGGCAGGTGCGTTTGTACTCCGGCCATGGCTCAGCTTGTAGGCGGTGGGAGTCAGAACTTTGTCCACCCACAGTTGGTTTGCAATTTGGGTCGGGCCACGTCCCTCCATGCACATGGAGAAGATGCGCTTCACAATCGCAGCCGCTTCCGGGTCAACAAGCCAATGCTTCGGGTTCTCCGGGTCTTTTACATAGCCGTACGGAACATTGACCGTCAGCGGCACTCCACGCTCTCCCTTGGCCTTCTGGACAGCCCGAATCTTGCGGCTGGTATCGCGGGCGTAAAACTCGTTGAACCAGTTCTTAATACCCGCAAAATCGTTGTTTACGCTGTTCGGGTCAATGGTGTCGTAATTGTCGTTAATGGCAATGTAGCGAACGCCATACTGGGGAAAGGTAAAGTTTGTGTACAGACCCGTCAAGGCAGAGTTGCGCCCCAGTCGGGACAGGTCTTTCGTGATAACGATTCCTACACGCCCTGCTTCGATCTCGACCAGCATACTCTGAAAGCCGGGGCGGTCATAGTTCGTGCCGGAGTAGCCATCATCCACAAAGAACACCGGGTTCGGGAAGTGGTTCTTTTTGGCGTATTCCAGAAGGATAGCCTTCTGGTTCTCAATGGACAGGCTTTCGCCGAGCCGTGCGTCCTCTTGCGACAGTCGGCAGTAAAGTGCGGTGATTTTATTCGTTGCTCCAGACATTGTTGTGTCCTCCTTACTCTGTGGAGCAACTGTCGGTACAGGATTGGTTACCGGGTCAAGTATAGCAGAATTGGACGCAGTTGTCATTCGTCTGCACCCTCATCTTCAAATTTTTGCTGGGCGTTCTTGGCAACAATGCGCTCCAGCTTCTTCAAAAAGGACTCCTTGCCCTCATAGCTGCCGGTCACGGTGTAGGTGGTGTGACCGACTTTCTCCGTGGTGGTCAGTTCTGGAATCCAGAAAGCGGACAGGTTCTTGACATGGAGGTTGCCGTTCTCGTCCACATAAGAGCTGTGTTTCTTCTGCTCTTCGGTCAAGGGCTTCCGCTTGAAATAGATTTCATTTTCGGAGATGTTCACAGTCTCGCTGGTCTGCTCTTTCGGGGCATCATCATACAGCTGTGCGAAAAATGCCAGTGCATCTTCGGGTGGTTCTTCCTCCATGAGCTGCTCGAAAACTCGCTGTTCCTCTGCCGAGAGGTTATTCCATGCGGCTTCCAACTCCTGCTCGTTGGCTGCGTTGACGAAGGCTTCGATCTCTTTTTTCATGGTGCATCCTCCTTTGGCTGCGAAAAGCGGATTTTCAAAAAGTATGGGTTTTCGTGAGAGCAAGAATCGTCCCGTGGCCACAAATTTTCAATTCTTGAAAATTCTTGCCCTTTTGGGACAGCTTCTTGTTGGGGCGTGCCTGCCCCAAACCCTGCTAGGTGATTTCATTCTTGGTGGTTGCTATATTGCTTATATGCCTTTTCAAATCCTGATTTGTTATATATGATAAATTTATAACATTCTCCATCTTTCATGGAAATTGCTGCAACAGGAACGACCATCTGACTCCATGAAAGCTCCCTTATCTCGTTCATGGGCAATACAAGGTTGCGATACAGTGGACTGACTGTGAGCTTTTGAGTTGAATATGTAATGCTCTGTTCATCAATGTACAAACCACCGCCAATGATTCCATTACGGCATAAGCTACACACAAAAGTTTTTCCCATAATATTACCGCCTCCTATTAGTTGATGGTTGGTTAAGTTGAGTATATCATATTGATTTCCAGAAGAACACCCCTATATAGGAGATTTTAGCCGTTTTACTGCGTACGTGCGTACGAGAGATTGGTACGCACGTACGCAGCGATTTGCCCGAAGCGCACCCTATATAGCCGTTTCCCCCTCGGAGAGCCCACTACACTTTGCAGACCACAGGGATGAAAGTGTCATAGTGGGTTATTACACTTCCGCAGAAGTGCCTTCTCCTCGCCGCAGACAGCCGGGTGTGCCTTTTGTGAGAGCTTTCTGTGCGGCGAATCTACATCGCCCACAGGCGATGTAAGCAGGGATTCCAAAGGGGCGCAGCACCCTTGGCACACGACTTTGGTACAAAGTCTAGTGTGTTACACCTTTCCAGAGATGTACACGTTCCTGAAATGCAAAAAGCCCCATACCCAACACCTTGACGGTGCGGACATGGGACTTGATGATTCCTCGGCCTAGCCGGGTACTCGTAACCAATCCTGACAGGCAGTTGCCGTGTCATTTCTCGAAAACTGTTTTACGAATACCCAGCAAGTGGGAACTTCCTGTTTTTCGTTGTTTGCATGATGAGCCTGCTCCGCCTGCCATGCAGCAAATTCTCTTTGCCCTTCCTCGCTGTTCCAGCAGGCAAGGATGGCCGGGTAGAATGCCCGCGCCAGACGGTCAATGACTTCATCGGGATAAGGGGAAGTGTTTGTGGACTTTTTCTTTTTGTTCAAACGCACGCTCCTTTGGACATCTGTGAACAGCATACCATGTGCCTGATGTTATGCTGTCTGGTCTTTAACATCTGCGAGTGCGGCTTCCAGAGAAGCAAGGTAGTCCTTATGCTTGTGAATGATCTCCAGAATCACATCACGCTGTGCATTATCGGGCATCTGCTCCAACTGGTAGTTGAACGAAATACGGAAACGAGTAGTGAGTTCTTCCAACGCCACATACTCGTACCGTACATCCTCCGGGTAAGCATCGCTGTCGTAAACCGATTCAAACTTTCGGAATGGCATGACAGGCGCTTTGCCCGGAACGCGGATCACACCGTCAGCGTCAGGCGTCGGTTCCACCTTCAGCTCCGGGTGCAGAATATCCTGCAAAGTTTGTGCCCGGTCATGGTAGGCCGTCCTGGCAAGGTGGTGCATATCCGCTTTGGACACTTTCGTCTGTCCGGACAGGATGCTCTGCTTTAGCCCCGGCATCAGTTCTTCTGCGATCTCCACGCCTTTCATATACTTCGAGGCGCGGATAACGGTGTCCTTGCTCACTCCGTTTTCTTCTGCGATTCGGTCGCAGGTTTTGCTGTTGTCGATCAAGTTCGCTTTTAGCGAACTTGATTTTGCATCGCTGCTCTTGCGATCACCGCCGTGCGCGGCTTTTTCGGCTTCATACTGTTTGCCCATCAGGTAGTACTTCTGCTCCGGGGTTAAATTGCGCCGTCCCAACTGGTTTTTGCAAATCCAAGCGAGAACTTCTTCTCTGCTTTCAAACGGGAGCGGCATGGTGGAAAAATAAATCTCCGGGTGTTTCTGGAGGATGGCATAACGATTGTGTCCGTCAACAAAGGTGTTGTTCCACACGATCAAAGGAGAAATCAGCTTGCCCTCTTTCAGGATATTCTCTTCAAGCTGCTTAAATTCATCATTGGTCAGAGGAGGAATCTGGGACTGGAACTCCGGATCGATTTTCAGGTTGATCATACGCATACTCCTTTATCTCTCCTGCGCCGGTTCTTCCTCCCGGAAAAAGGACGCAACATTCTGCTTTGCGGTTTTCAGTTTGAGCAGTTCCTCTTTAGCTTCCTTGTACTGCTCGTAGAACTTTGCCTTTTCGGATGCCATTGCATTGTACTCAGCTTCCAACTTTTTCGGACTGGGCAGCTTCGTGATGTTGTTTGCCTTGAGATAGGCTGCTGCCGTCCGGTATGCTGTCAGTTCTGCACGGTGCTGTTCTTCAAAGGCTGCGGGTCGTTTTGCGGCTTTTAACTGTTGTGCGATGTTCTTGGTGTTGGTGTAGGCTACGACGTGATAGCGCAGCTCTTTGTTGGTTTTCATGCGACCTTCGAGGTCTTTCACCACCGCCAGTGCGTCGTGATACTTGGTTTCCAGTTCGGCGATGCGCTGGTTCAGGGCGTCCTTGTCGGTCAAGTCTTTTTCCTGCAGAAGCTTCACGGTCTGTGCCATAACTTTGAGATTGTGTTTCGTGAGCCAACGCTTATAGCCGATGCCCTTGCCCTCGGTCATCCTCGACTGGATGTCGATCAGTTTCCCGATGGTATCCTGCTTGAACTGAACCTTGGGTTTGCGTTCGGCGTTTGCCTGCAACGTGGCAAGCACTGCCACCTTATCGAACTTGTCACCGAGATGTTTCGCCCGGATAAACTTTGTTCTGCCAGAGGGCAGATAACTGAGCTGTCCACGGCTTTCCTTGACGGCAATACCGTACTGCTGCATGAGCTTGTCAGAGAAATCTTCAAAGCTGGTGGCACGGTACAGCACCGAAGAAATCTGTTTCCGCAAGGTTCGCGTTTGCGAAGCAACAAAAGCCCCAGTGGGGCTTTTGAGTGACCGAGCGGTTTGCGCAGCAAATGGAGGGGCCTCGCCCCGACAAGCGACTTTTACGGTTTCAAACTTCTTCTGCTTGGGCTGCTGTCCAGTTTTGGTAAGGGTTGCGTTCTCACGGTCAAGTTTCATTTGGCCGCGCCTGCGCGCCCAATACTCGGCTTCGCTCACACGTTCCTTGGAGCCGTTGAGCAGGTTAATCTGGTACAGTCCGGCACTTTCGCATAGTTCCATGACCTCGACACGGAGATGCCGCATGGTTTGGGCTGTGCTGGAATGCTTCATGCCCTCGCGCCAGTCGCGGGGCTTCTGCATATAGGGCTTGCGTTCTACTTCTCGCGTTCGGACGCTGCCGATCACGATGTGGACATGGATATTTCCCGAATGGTTGTGTCCATCCGGGTGAGTGCAGATGATGGCAGGATGACCGGGGAAGTTTTCTTTGCAGAAGTTCAGGCCGAGAGCCTGTGCCTTTTCCATGGTCAAGCCGTTATCGGCTGCATCTCTGGGGTCAAAGCTGATGATATATTGATGGCTCTTAATATCACCATGCTGGGTGTTCTTGCCATACTTGTGGTTTGCCAGCAGATAGGCTGTTGCAAAGGAGAAATTGCCACACTCAAGCGTATTGAGCAGGTAGGATTCCCGCAGCATGGGTCTGCCATGGTCGTCCAGAAGTTGCTTTCCTGTGAACGCATCGTGCTGGTAAACAAGGTACGCTTCGATGGCAGTGTAGTCCGAGTTTTTAGAGGCGATATGCTTGAGCGTTGCCATACAGTTCACCCAGAACTTTCTCGGCGCTGAGCCGGAATGCAGTCAGGTCTGCAAGTTCGTCAAGGAGTTTCGCCCGGAGCTGCTCGGTGTCTGCACCGCCGGAATTGAAGTGCCTTGCAAGCTGGTTGAGGTTTCCGCCCACCTTGCTGCACTGGGCAAGCAAAGTGGAAACAGCGGTCAGGGTTTCTTCGCCGCCGCCTGCAACGATGACCGTTTTCTCGATCTTGACGTTGTGGATGGCGCGGCGGATAAAAGTGGAGAGGGAGAGATTCAGGAGTTTGCAAGTGAGTTCCAGTGACGCTTTTTCCTCCGCTGTCACACGGAACTTGATGACGTGCGTTTTGTTGTTCGGCGTGTCGTGGTGCTGGGAATTGCTAGGAATCGGTTGAACATTCGTTTTGGTCATTGTACCTCCTGTCTGTTCGATAACTCCTCGGTGAAGTTATGTAAGGCACGACACGCCGTTCCATTCGTGCCGTAAGGCACGAATGATGAGCAGGGTTTGGGGTTGGACCGCGTTTGCGAAGCGCAGCGCAGCAATGAAAGCCCCAGTGGGGCTTTTAAGCGGCAGCGCGGTCTGCGACAGCAGATGGAGGGGCGTTGCCCCGACAAGCGCTACCCCAACAAGATCACTTCGGAAATGCAGACGCATTGCAGAAGTGAAGTCCCGGTGGAGCACAACATTTTCAAGAATTGAAAATTTGTGGCCACGGGACGGTTCTTGCCCTCTACCGCTGCGCTCAAAACGTATTTTTAACAAATGTTTCCGAATTGTTAAGACGCAAAAATAAGTAGAGAGTTCCACTGCTCGTGTATGTTGATCGCCGTTTGCTCCGAACGAAGTTCCTGCCCCTGTTTTGCAGCGGCGTTGTCCGGCTCGCTCACGGAAAGTGTGAGGTCATGGCACGGTATCTCGTTCAGACGGCTTATTCAAGATTCAAGGTGCGGTATGAAGAAAGCTAGGCGCAGTGCGGACACTACGTCCGGCTTCTTTCAAGCACAAGAATAACACTTTGAGGTTGTATGGTCGACAACTGAAAACAAATTTCGGAGAACTGCACAACCACAAAAGGTTCTATTTGTAAAAAAATACCGCCCATGCAACGCAGTGATGATTTTGTCGGGTGAAACAGCGGCAAAATGAATCGGGTGTGTTGCGGGGCGGTATCGGAACTCCACACAGCGTCTTAAACAAAAGAAAATGCGAGCGACGTCAGTGACGGCACTCGCACAAAAGATTACTCTTTTTAATATCAATGATATTATATGTGAACTAATTCAACTTGTCAACAACTTTTTTCGATAAGATGCTGTGCGCAGATAATTGTTTCTCTTTGAAAAACATTCTACGGCCTGTTCTTCTGAAATGAGATGAAATTGGATACCTTTTTCATCATGGAGCATCTGAACAAGTTCTTCCGCAGTCTTTTTCGGTTTCATTTTAGAATTTTCGATTATGCTCACATCCTGTTCAATCGTTCTTTTTCAGTTGCCCCATCAATTCCTGAAAACTTTCCAGAGCACTCTGCAAATTTTCAATAATATCCGCGGCAAGTTCGTCCGGCGCAGGGAGATTGTCCAAATCGGCAAGCGACTTGTCCTTCAGCCAGAAAATATCCAGACTGGTTTTATCACGTTCCAGAATTTCATCTACCGTGAATCTGCGCCAGCGGCCTTCTGGATTTTCCTGTGACCATGTTTCTGTGCGTTCGTGGCGGTTTTCCGGATGATAACATTGAATGAAATCCTGCAAGTCAGCATCCGTCATGGGATGCTGACGAAGCGTAAAGTGAACATTTGTGCGAAAATCGTAGATCCAGACTTCCTTTGTCTGACGCTCTGGGCTGGCGGGACGCTTATCGAAGAAAATCACATTTGCCTTTACACCCGGCTTGTAAAAAATGCCGGTTGGCAGACGGAGAATGGTGTGCAGATCCGTGGTGTCCAACAGCTTTTTACGGATGATCTCGCCTGCACCACCCTCAAACAGAACGTTATCCGGTACAACAACGGCCGCCTTTCCGGTCGGCTTCAGAATCGTATTGATATGCTGGATAAAGTTGAGCTGCTTATTCGAGCTGGTCGTCCAGAAATCCTGCCGGTTGTAGACCAGATCCTCTTCTTCCTGCTCCTCTTCTTCATTGGTGAAGGTGATGGAGGATTTTTTACCGAACGGCGGGTTCGTCAGTACATAGTCTACACGATAACCCGGGTCAGACAGCAGCGCATCCCCGCGCATGACGGGGACTTTGCCGTACAGGTCACCGATATTGTGCAGATACAGATTCATCAGGCAGAGTTTGAAGGTTGCAACCACAAGTTCAGTTCCATAGAACGTTTCGTTTTTCAGGAATTCTTTCTCTGTGCGGTCGAGTGCATAGTTCTTTGGGTCCGCCAAGAACGCCTGTGCAGCAAGGAAAAAGCCGCCGCTTCCGCAGCAGGGGTCAGCAATGGTCTTTTTCGGTTCCGGGCGCAGACAAGCCACCATTGCTTTGATGAGCGGGCGGGGTGTAAAATACTGCCCTGCACCACTTTTTACGTCCTCGGCGTTCTTTTGCAGCAAACCTTCGTAGATCTCGCCCTTCACATCGGAGGACATGGATACCCAGTTTTCCTTGTCGATCATCTGCACCACGCGGTACAGGATGGAAACATTGCTGATTTTGTTGACGGCCCCTTTGAAGATCTGCCCTAAAATGCCGCCCTCATCGCCCAGCCGCTCCAGTATAGCGCGGTACTGATTTTCCAGCTCTGCGCCCTTGAGCGTGTTCATATCCGACCAAGTATAACCTTTAGGGATGCCGGTTTCTCGCTTATACGGCGGGCGGGAATATTCATCGGACATTTTCAAAAAGATCAGGTAAGTAAGCTGTTCAAGATAATCGCCGTATGATACGCCGTCATCCCGCAGCGGATTGCAAAGTCCCCATACTTTGGAGACGATATTAGAAGATTGTTCTGACATGAAAACTCCTGTTATTTTGTGATAAACTCCGTATGATCCACATAACGTGAATATCTGCCAATAGTAGATAACAACTCCTGAATGCGTTCTTCTTTACAATCAGGATTTTTCTTTATCTCAATGAACAAGCACAAAAGCTGGGTAGTGGTAATCAAGGCCTGCTCCCGGCTCTTGCAATATTTCAGCATCTGATCCGGGAAAACTTCCTCGGTGCGCTTATCCAATGGCATTGTATTATATCCATTCACAATTAAAAGTGCCTTTGGTTGATGGTCGTGTTTTTCCAAAAACTCTGCGGCCCACTTTTCAAGTTGTGCAGCGTGCTTTTCGGCAGCACTTTTGCTGACACCTTTGATTTCGACTACAATATCGGTGTCGCCATACTTCGCGATGATATCAGTGCGTTTTTCCTCAACAGGGCAAAGCTCAAAGCCCAGTTCACAAAGAACCTGTTTGACGATATTTTCAAGCGGGGTCCCCGTTTCGGTCAGCAACCGCTTGTAATTTATAATTTGCTCAAGATTTGCCTGCTTTTCCGAAAGCTTTTTCTTCAGTGCTTCGATTTGACGTTCTACCTGCTTTGTCTCTTCGATTGCATCCGACTCATTCAAAATATGAAAATTATCAGTCCATTCAGGTAAGCGCCCGACCTCTTTTTCCAAAAGTAACTGATTATCAAGCTCGAAAATGCTTTTCAAAAATTGCTTTGAAGCGTTCTGCCATCTGGGGGTTCCTTCAGGCAACTCGGAGTCAAGCGAGGGCAAAAAAACAAGCAATCCCTTATTGTATTTTTTGGCAAAGGAAACTACTTTATCACTGCGGCAAATCTTAGCCAGAACAGTTTCTTTTTGAACTTTAAAAGCTGCATGATACGCAAGGTTTTCTTTGTTTGATGCAAAGAAAGTGTTGAATGGTGTACTGCCACAAAATTCGATTTCTTTTCCTGCGAGACGTTCTAAAGTTAATTCTATGGGCAGAAATGAGTAGATTTTAAACTCTGGTGGGTCATCTAGTAAATCGAACATACTATTTTCATAGCGACAATAGCAATTCTCACTATGCCCAACGATGATAAAAACATTGCGTCCACTTTTCAGCAACTCGTCAAGTTGCTTCCGAATGTGTTCAAAATCTTCTTTCATTTGACTGGCATCCGGTTCTGTGACCAAGTACTTGTTTTTATATTTTTTTCGATCTGTATATTGTTCCACAAGATTTGAACTATCAATTATGACAGCATCATAATCCAAAAGCGAAACTGTAGACGAAAACATGCTTTCATGAAAGTTTGGATAGTGCAGGAATTCAAAATTGGTATTTAATCCAAGAATTTTAGGAGTTCTCATTATTATACTATCCCTTCCTCAAACGCCTGTTTCAAAATACTCTGCCGCATCACATCGGTTTGTGCGAATGTTGATACAATTATGCCTTCAATTTTATCATAGATAGATAATTTTTCTTCAATTCCAGCAACTATCCTTGCTTGCTCTTTGATGGAAACCATTGGGATTTGAAGTTTTGATATTTCTTGTGAATTGATATTATTAACTCCACTCGTGGATTTTGCTGTGTTTTCAATATAGCGTCTTGCATTCGGAGATGATAGATAATGCAGCAAATATTGAGGCATAAGTTTTGAATAATCTGCAATACGAAGTCTCATCAAATAGCCAGCATATATTTTATCCGTATCATTATCTCGAACCATAGCGCCGGCACCAACAAGCGAAATACTGCCATTTGAACGGATGATTAAAATATCTCCGGTTTGCAGCATAAACTGCTTCAGTTCTTTTGAATCAAATTCGGCATATTTCAAATCTTGTGAATCGATGATTCCTTTATTGGCGTCTATATTCGGGATACGTATTACTGCTGTTGAATTCTCGTTAAAGTTGTAGCTACATTTTTTAGATGTTCCATAGCGTGGCTTTTCAATAAGTGTACCCAGATATGTTGATTCTCCATCGTTTTCAAACGCACTTTTCAGCACCGCTTGCCGGTACACTGCCAACTGCTCCTTTGTGGTCTTGAACGTATCAACCGCCTTATCAAGCTCTGAGAAAAGCTCGTCGATTCTGGAAACGATTCGGGATTGTTCATCTAATGATGGAATGGACACCTTGATTTTTGAGTAAGACTGAATCCAATATCTTTTATGTGTACTGTGGTCAAACCGGATGATTTGTAGGCGATAAAAGATATACTTTGGAATGACTAAATCAGTGTTAATATGCAAAATCTTCATTGCTGAAGATTTTACTTTGAATCTGAAATTCACAAATTGAGTTGCAGTTGTAAAGTCATCAAAAATGATGACTGGTAACTGGTCAAAAATACCATCGGTTTCATTTGTTTTTCCCAAAATGAAAGACTTTCCTGCGGTTAAAACCGGCGTGGCATAGGCATCGCTATAGTCGGTAGACTTTACAATATATGCTGTTGGTTGCTCAAATGGCAATAATTCACCCAGTTCATATTCTGTATATTGCACGTTTACTGTTTTCCTTTCGATGCTTCCTTAGCGCAATCCACCATGAGTTTGTAGGCTTCTTTTTGTTCAGATGTCATGCACTGATTGTTGTCTGCCATTTCCTTAAGTAATTTACAAGCAGCTTCCATTTCTGCTGAGGATACAGACATTTGCCCATTCATCACAGTTGAAAACAATTTTGCGAAGCTAAATAATTCAAATGGGTTCATATAGTTCTCCTTACGCTACCAATTCCTCGTTCATTTCATCCAAAATCTCCTGATACTTTTCTCCGAACACCCGATAGAACCCACCCAAGCCGCCTTTGCTGTCAAACGGCGTATACTCCAAGTCCTCCGGCAGAATGCTCAACGATGTGATGATATGCTCCTTGATCAGCCGCAGCCATTCCATCTGTTCAGCGGTAAAGTGGACCGCACCGGTGTTGCGGCGGAAGGTCCACTGTTTGAAGTTGTAGTTTACCCGGTCGGCAAAGGGCGAAAGGGTATCCGTATAGCCCATCTGAAAACGGATAATGGAAATTAGGTCGGTCAGCTGAGCGAGTGTGCCTTTCTTTACCTTGTCAGGCTGCTTGATGGCATAACAATCCCACAGACGCTCGACCGTGATGCCCTTTGCTTCGAGTTTTTGATACAGTTCCGTCAGTTTTTTCAGTACCATCGGACGTTTTTTATACGTTTCATTGTAGATGATGCGCAGGGCAATGATCTCATCTTTATTTTCCTCGATGAAATTCTTAAATGTAGAGATCACCCGGTCTGCCGTTTCCTCCTGATTGGTGTCATAACCGGCAAAGAGTATTTTGTCCAGATTAACGCTGTCGATGATCTGATCATGGCTGCGGCGGACATTTTCAATAAAATCGCGCACATCCGGCTTCTGGAAAGGTGCAACGGCCTGTTTGATGAGCTCTTTCTGGGTCTGTGCAAGCTGTTCCGGTGCGGGCATAAGCACGCCGCTTTCTGTTTGCGCTTTGGCATGAATGACATCTTCATCAAAGGCATTCAGCAGATTCTCCGCAACCTGCTCTGCGGTCTGCCCTACGGTTTCTTTGAACTGCTTGTGTTCGCTGCGTTCCATCCTGCGGCTGAGACGAATGACGCGGTTTGCAAGAGAAGTCAAGGTATCCTCATCCCGCGCACCGAGTGCAATGTTCATCATCAGTTCCTTCATGGAAACCGCTGGCTTGCGTTCCAGCGTGCGGGTCTCGGTCTTTTTGGATTTGGTTACACCCACTGCATCCACGATCACAAAATGATCTTTGTTTTCCGTAGCAGAAGGTGTTACCTTTTGTAAATCATCCTTGCTTAGTGTGCGGGTGCCGCGGCCTTTCATCTGCTCGAAGTAATTGCTGCTGCGCACATCCCGCATGAACAGCAGGCACTCGATGGGCTTTACATCCGTACCGGTCGCGATCATATCCACAGTAACGGCTATACGCGGGTTATAGTCATTTCGGAACGAGCTGAGAACGGCTTCCGGATTCTGCGCACTGTAAGTGATCTTTCTGCAAAAATCGTTTCCTTCGCCGAATTCTTCCCGGACGATCTGCACAATATCGTCTGCATGGCTGTCCGTCTTGGCAAAAATCAGCGTTTTGGGGACTTCTTTCCGGTAGGGGAACAGCGTGGTATGGAGTGCTTCTTTGAAGGTGCGAATCACAGCACGGATCTGGCTTGGATTTACGACATCCTTATCCAACTTGGACTGTGTGTAGAACACATCCTCGTCCATCTGCTCCCAGCGTTTTGCGCGCGTCAGGCGGTTACGCCGCTCGATCAACTGCTTCAGGATGGTTGCACCATTTTTCGTCACATCGGTTTCAATCAGATAAATGTCCTCGCCAACGTTAACGCCGTCCAGAACGGCCTGCTCTCGCGTATATTCGCTGACAAAATTTTCATTGAAGTAGCCGATGGTTCGCTTATCCGGCGTAGCGGTCAGGCCGATGATAAACGCATCAAAATAGGAAAGCACTTGACTCCATACATTGTAAATAGAACGATGGCACTCATCTACGATAATACAGTCAAAGAACTCCGGCGGAATTTTGGCATTGTAGACGACCTCTTTTGGTGCTTTGCTTTCGGCGGTGACATATTCCGCAAAAGGAATCTCTTCTGCCTGTTCGTCCAGTTCTTCCCCTTTTAGAATGGAATACATCCGCTGAATCGTACTGATGCAGACCTGTACATCCCCGGAAATATAAGAGTTTTTTAACCGGCGTACACCATACAATTCCGAAAAGCTGCGAGGATCGTCATTGGGCTTGTATGCCATGAACTCGCGCTCGGCCTGTTCACCAAGGCTGCGGGTATCTACCAGAAACAGGATGCGATTCATTCTGCCGTATTTCAACAGCCGATAGGCGGCAGTAATGGCTGTAAAGGTCTTGCCTGCGCCGGTTGCCATCTGCACAAGAGCACGCGGCCGATTTTCTGAAAACGAAGTGTCCAGACCATGAATTGCACTGATTTGACATTTGCGGAAGCCCGATTCATCCAGCTGCGAGATACGCTTCAGATTGTTGCGCACAGTATCCGGTTCAGCAAGCCAGCGTTTCAACGTCTCCGGACGGTGGAACGAGAATACCTCGCGCGAACGGTATTTAAGATCTGCGTAATCGGTAAAACGCACCAATTCGCCAGTGGCTTCGTAGGCGAACCGAACCTTGTACTCCCGCTTTACCCATTTGAACTGGCTATTTGCATAGCGGCTGGACTGCGTTTCCACATCTGTCAGCGCTTGACCTTCTTCGTCTTTCTTTGCCTCTACAACACCAACTGGCACTCCCTCAATGAAAAGTGCATAATCCACCGGACCGGTATTGGTAGGGAACTCGCGCACTGCAACACCGGAAGCAACCGTCAGATTTAGTTGTTTCAGATCCTGAATTGTCCAGCCACTTTGCCACAATCTGTTATCGATCTGTTCCCGCGCTCTTGCTTCCGGAGTCATAACGATGCACCTGCCTTTGCTATCTTAGGGCAAACTGTTGATACCTCTATTTTATAAGATACAACACAATATTACAAGTGTTTCCCTTTTATAAATTTTAAAGCGATATACTTCATGAGAATTTTTCAAAGTACTTGAAAATACGTAAAATTCATAGTATAAATTATACGAAACAATTGCTGCTTAGTATCTGTTGCTCAACAATATCTAAATGGGAGGTGCCTGCCATGACCGCCGTGATCTATGCCCGCTATTCCAGCGACAACCAGCGCGAAGAATCCATCGAAGGCCAGATTCGTGAATGTGCGGCTTATGCCGAAAAGAACGGCATCACGGTCATTAAGCACTACATTGATCGTGCATTCTCCGCAAAGACGGACAATCGCCCGGAGTTTCAGCAGATGATCAAGGACAGCGAGAAACGGTTGTTTGACATTGTGCTGGTCTGGAAACTTGACCGCTTTGCCCGGAACCGTTACGATTCTGCACATTATGAGTACCAGTTGGAGCGAAACCATGTCAAGCTGGTGTCCGCTACTGAACCAATTTCAGATGGTCCAGCAGGTATTATGGTCAAAAGTATGCTCACCGGCATGGCTGAATATTATTCCGCAGAACTTTCTGAAAAGGTCGTGCGCGGCATGACCGAGAATGTTCTGAAGGGCAAATATAATGGTGGAACGATTCCCATCGGCTATACAGTGGACGAGGAGAAGTTCTTTCAAATCGACCCTTTGAAAGCTCCCTTTGTGGTAGAAGCCTTTCAGCGGTATAACGATGGTGCGACCATGAAGGAACTGATGAACTGGCTGAACGACAGTGGCGTGACCACCAACCGCAACCAGAAGTTTACCTATAACAGTATTCAAACTTTGTTGACGAATCGCCGCTATATCGGAGAGAACCGTTTTAAGGACATTGTGATGCCAGACAGCATCCCGGTTATCATTGAGAAAGAACTGTTCGACAGTGTGCAGGACAAAATTGCCAAGAACCGCCGCGCTCCGGCTCGGCACAAAGCGGAGGACGATTATTTGCTGACGACCAAGCTGTTCTGTGGAATGTGCGGTGCGATGATGTTCGGGGAGTGCGGAACGAGTCGAAATAAGAACGTCCACCATTATTATAAATGTGCTAATGCCAAGCGCACCAAGACCTGCAAGAAAAAGACCGTTCGTAAAGAGTGGCTGGAGGATTTGGTTGTCAACGAAACCATGAAGATGATTCGTGACGATGACTGTATTCAGTCTATCGTGGATGCGGTGATGATTCTTCAGGAACAGGAGAACACGGTGCTGCCTCTGCTGGAGAAACAGATGAAAGACATTGAACGGGGCATTGAGAATCTTTTAAATGCGATTCAAGAGGGCATCCTGACCAGCTCGACCAAAGGACGCTTGGAAAAATTGGAAGCTCAGCAGAAGAAACTGGAGATCCGCATCGCGGAAGAAAAGCTGGCAAAGCCGAAGGTCAGTGCAGATTTTGTAAAATTTTGGCTCACCAACTTCCGCAAGCTCGATCCGAACGTGAAAAGCCACCGGGAAACGCTTATCAATACATTCGTGAATGCGGTTTATCTCTATGATGAAAAAGTTTTAATTACATTCAACTACAAAGACGGCACAAAAACCATCACTTTCGATGAAATCGCCGCCAACGATGCCCCAGAGGGCAAAGGTTCGGATTTGGGTTGCTTCGCTCCACCAAAAAACCTCAACGTATGCAAGTGCGCTGAGGTTTTTATTTTGTAACAAGGCTAAACTCATAGAGCGGGTGGATTCGAACAGCTGCGGCGCTGTCGCAGAAGACAGCGCAAAAACAGCCCAGTGGGCTGTTTTTAGCAGCGCGGCTCGCGAAATCCACCCGCGCCCACCAAAAAACCTCAACGTATGCAAGTACGCTGAGGTTTTTGTTTTGTGACGAGGTTAAACTCACAGAGCGGGTGAATGTGAACAGCAACAGCGACGACCGCTGCCAGCGGCAGAAACAGGGAGGAGTTGTTGGGGCTGCGGCCAGCAGGATGCGCGTGCCGCCCAAGGCACGGTGCAGCCGCTGGGAGCCGCGACCCGGGCTCCTTATACAGCGCGGCTCGCGACATCCGCCCGCACACGTATTGCATCTGCCCCAGACCTGTGATACCATACAGGTAACAGAAACAACACAGACGGAGGACTTTTCCATGATCTACGATACCCTGAACAACCTGCCAAACTATCTGGGCGTAAGCGACAATCTGGACACCGTGATCGAGTACATCATGGCACGGGATATCACCACCCTGCCCGCCGGGCGCACCCGCATTGACGGGGACAAGGCGGTGGTCACCGTGAGCACCGTCACGCCCCAGACCTCCGACAAGGCACTGTTCCAGCGCCACGACAACCACATCACGCTGGAGACCGACTTGGACGGCAGTGAGCTGTTTGAGGTAAGCCTTGCGGAGCTGACCCCCACCAAGCCCACCGATGAAGCCGCCGACATCACCGTAGGCACTGCCGGTACCAGCATTGCCGGAATGCTGTGCGAGGGACGCTTTGCCCTGTATCTGGCCGGGGAGCCGTATAAATCCGGCCTGAAGGCGCAGGGGTGCGGCAAGCTGAAAAAAGCCGTGTTCAGCATCGAGCTGGACTCGGACGAGGAAGAAACGGAAGAATAACTGAAAGGAGACTTTCTGTATGGGATTTTTTGCTGTACTGGCTGCAAGCCTATTTGCCGTATTCATTTTTACTGTATTCGGCGGCTATTCGCTGCTGCTCTGGTGTCAGCAGTCCCTGTGGATGGTCGTTCCTCCCGCGCTGGTGCTGGCTGTTCTGGTCTGGACATTTTTGAAAATGGACGATAAGATCACCGCCCTGCAAAAGCGGGTGGACGAACTGGAAGCCGCACAGAAAGCCGCAGAAAAAACCGATAAATAATACAGCGCCGTCCTTCGCAGAAAAACTTCTCTGCAAAGGACGGCGCTGCTTTTTGTGAACGCTTTCACGTTGGCCTGCCGGTGGTTACAGATTTAACAGAACATTCACCCGGAAGATTTGCTCCTCGATCTCCAAGTGCAGACTGCCGTTGTATTTGTGTACCACCGTCTCGGCAGAGACCAGCCCGATGCCGGTGCCCTCGTGCTTAGTGGAGTGCAGGATGCCTTGCTGCTTTTTCAGTACGCCGTCGTAACGGTTCTCCACCACAAGCCCCAGCATGGCGGGGCTGAGCATCTGCGCCATCACCTGCACCCGTCGCTGCTCCGGCGGCAGCTTCTGGCTGGCGTGCAGGGCGTTTTCCAGCAGATTGCCCAGAATGGTGCACAGGTCGGCCTCCGGCATGGGCAGCTGCCGGGGAAGTGCCAGCTTCCACTCCACAGGGACGTCCTGCTGCCCGGCTGCGTGGTCGTAATATCCGGCCAGTGCATCCACGGCGGCGTTGGCGCACAGGGTGGGGCGGTGCTCGCTAAGCTCGCTTTCGTACTGGTGCAGATAGCTTTTCAGCTCCTCTAGCTGCCCGGTCTCGGTCAATCCGGCGATTACATGCAGATGCTGCCGGAAGTCGTGCCGCAGACGGCGGGTGTTGTCCAGATAGGTCTGCAGCTCCATATACCGGCGGGACTCCATGGCCAGCAGCTGGTTTTCCCGGTCCAGCCGGGCGTTGCGGGTAAACTCCCGGGCAACGCGGTACATTTCGTACAGCAGCAGAAAGATGCCGAACAGCGAGATGGACACTGCCAGCACCGAGATGATCTTCAGCCGCCCGACCAGCACCACGGCGGGGTCCAGCGGCATACAGTATACCAGAAAAACGGCATAGAGGGCGGGCAGCGGCCATGCGGATTGCCAGAAGGCTTCGCCGCTGTACTCCCGCAGCAGCCAACGGCTCCACTGCACGGCGGTGAACCAGAACAGAACGGTGAGTACCGCGGCAAGGCCCAGCCGCAGCAGCGCCGTGGAGGCAAGGCAGACTGTCCGTGGGTTGGAGATCTCGGCCCGGGCGTTGAGCACTATCGACAGCAGGGAACACACCGCCATCATCACGGCAGAGATGGAAAATAAAAAGGCGGTCTGGCTTACGGTCACCTCCGGCGTTACCCGCCAGCGCAGCAGCCAGAAGGAGACCAGCACGATGGCGGGCAGGAGAGAATTGCTGTTCAACCCGAACACGGTGCAAAGTGCGGCGCATCCGAAGCACAGCAGGGTGATGCATCCGGCGGCGATGCAGGCAGTGCGCCTAGGAGTGCGCAGCTTTTCCCATAGAGATGCCAGACATAGAAATGCGCTGGGATACAGCAGCGCAAAATCCAGAAAATAACGGCCGAACAGGGCAAGATCCATGGCGGCTGCTCCTTTCCTCAGTGCAGCTCCTGCCGCATGTGGCGGAACTGGTATTGTGTAAAGCGGGCAAGCAGGGCGCATTTATCCTTTTGCCGTACCGGCAGGCGGGTGCCGTCCAGGATCTCAATGCAGTCCTCCCCGAACCGCAGCACCTTGTCCATGTTGATGATAACGCCCCGGTTGCAGCTCATAAAGTTTTCCCGCGCGGTAAGCTTTTCTTCGATCTGCGCAAAACTGCACATGGCGCGGTATTCGCCATCCTCGGTGGTGATCAGGACGTAGTGGTTCCGGGCAATGGCGTACAGCACCTTGCGCAGCGGCAGTTGAATGCTCTGGCGGGCAATGCGGATCTCCAGCTCCGGCTCCTTACAGCGCAGCGCCCGCCGCAGCTCGGCAGCAAGGTGCTCGAATTTTTCCTCCTGATAGGGCTTGAGCAGGTAATCGAAGGGGTGCACCGGAAAGGCATCCCATACATATTCCGGGGAGGAGGTTACGAATACGATCAGCACCTCCGGGTCGGCCTGCCGCAGACGGCGGGCAGTCTCGATGCCGTTGGTGCCCGCCATGCAGATATCCAGAAACACCACGGCGTACAAGCCGGGCTCTGCTGCGGCGCGGAGAAAATCATCCCCGCAGGTAAACCATGTGCACTCGGCTTCGGGCAGCTGCTGTTGCAGCAGCTCCTCCAGCCGCTGGGCGTCCGGGGCCTGATCCTCTACGATGGCGATTGGCAGTGCCATCCATACACCCTCTTTCTCCATTCATTGTTCCTTTATTATAGCATACTGCGGCGGGAAGGGTATCTGCTTTTTTGCACAAAATGCTCCATTTTGCGCGCGGAACGCCGCCCTGCGCACCCGCAGCGGGCGACTGCCAAAAAGTTTTTGTTGACAGACGGGGCGAATCATGTTATTCTTTTGTTGATTTTGAGAGACGCCGCCTTGCAGAGTCTTTTCAAAGCAATTTACTCGGGACCGCCCAAACGGGGCTAAGGCCATACGGACAGCCGGGTCCACTGCCGACCGGCGGCGCAAGCTGCCATTATTGATTGAGTTTGAAGCTCAAATTTTATAAGTTGGTTCCTTTACAACCATGAAATTGCGCAGCCTATGCGCAGACTTGTGAAACGGTCAATAAGAGTAGTAAAAGTGTAGTTGCTATATAGACTCTCATCACCCCGTCTTTTTGGATCGCGAATAACGCGCAGCACCGGCACTTACAGCTGGGTGCTTTGTCAGCGCGGAAAAAGCTGCTCCAAGCGCAGGTCTGCACATTTGTGCAGTGCCTGCGCTTTTTTGTTGTGCAAAAAGAAGAACAGGGACGGAGGAAAAGATGAACGAGAACAAAGCGCGTTCCCGGCTGGACCAGCGCCGTGCGCCCATTTACGAGGCGCTGGAGCGGTTCCGGCAGATGCGGGTGGTGCCTTTTGATGTGCCCGGCCACAAGCGGGGCCGCGGCAACCCGGAGCTGACCGCTTTTCTGGGTCAGCAGTGCGTGGGCGTGGACGTGAATAGTATGAAGCCGCTGGATAACCTTTGCCACCCGGTGTCGGTCATCCGGGAAGCCGAGGAACTTGCCGCCGATGCCTTTGGCGCGGCACACGCCTTTTTAATGGTGGGCGGCACCACCAGCAGTGTGCAGAGCATGGTACTTACCGCCTGCAAGCGGGGCGATGAGATCATTCTGCCCCGCAACGTGCACCGCAGCGTGCTGAACGCGCTGGTGCTGTGCGGCGCTGTGCCGGTGTATGTGAACCCGGAGGTGGATAAGCGCCTGGGCATCTCGCTGGGCATGAAGCGGGAGCAGGTGGCCAAGGCCATCAAGGAGCACCCCAACGCCGTGGCTGTGCTGGTGAATAACCCCACCTACTACGGCATCTGCTCCGACCTGCGTGCCATCGTAAAAATGGCGCACGATGCCGGAATGCTCTGCCTTGCGGACGAAGCACACGGCACCCACTTCTACTTTGGCGGCGGCCTGCCGGTTTCTGCTATGGCGGCGGGCGCGGATATGGCCTCGGTGTCCATGCACAAGAGCGGCGGCAGCCTGACCCAGTCCAGCCTGCTGCTCATCGGTCCCAATGTGCACCCGGGCTATGTGCGTCAGATCATCAACCTGACCCAGACCACCTCCGGCAGCTATCTGCTGATGTCCAGTCTGGATATTTCCCGCCGCAATCTGGCGCTGCGGGGACGGCAGGTGTTCCATCAGGTGGCAGACATTGCCGAGTATGCCCGCGAGGAGATCAACGCCGTAGGCGGCTACTACGCCTTTGGCAAGGAGCTGTGCAACGGCGATTCCGTCTTTGATTTCGACACCACCAAGCTCAGCGTTCATACGCTGGATATCGGTCTTGCCGGCATCGAGGTCTACGATATCCTGCGGGATGAGTACGATATTCAGATCGAATTCGGCGATATCGGCAACATCCTTGCCTACCTGTCCATCGGCGACCGCCCGCAGGAGGTGGAGCGTCTGGTCAGCGCACTGGCGGAGATCAAGCGCCGCTACCGCACCGACGGTTCGGGTCTGCTGAGCCAGGAATACATCGACCCCGTGGTGGCCGCCAGCCCGCAGGAGGCTTTCTACGCCCCCAAAAAGAGCCTGCCCCTGCGGGAGACCGAGGGCATGGTGTGCAGCGAGTTCGTCATGTGCTATCCCCCGGGCATCCCCATCCTCGCACCCGGCGAGCGCATCACCAAGGAGATCCTGAACTACATCGAGTACGCCAAGGCCAAGGGCTGCAGCATGACCGGCCCGGAGGACCCCGAAATTTTGCACCTGAATGTTCTGGCATAAGGAGGGAAAGAGATGGAATTTTGGTTTTCAGAGTTTCACACCCCGGATGTGAAGCACAGCATTCGTGTGAACAAGCAGCTCTACTCCAAGCAGAGCGATTACCAGCGCATCGATATCTTTGAGACCCCGGAGTTCGGACGGGTGCTTACGCTGGACGGCAACGTGATGCTGACCGAGCGCGACGAGTTCATCTACGATGAAATGATCGTCCATGTGCCCATGGCGGTGCACAAGGAGGCCAAGGATATTCTGGTCATCGGTGCCGGTGACGGCGGCGTGGTGCGGGAGCTGACCCGCTACGACCGCGTGGAGCGCATCGACCTTGTGGAGATGGACCCGCAGGTGGTGGAAGCCTGCCGCGCCTATCTGCCCGGCAATGCCTGCCGTATGGATGACCGCCGAGTGCATATCTACTTTGAAAACGCCCTGAAGTATATCCGCCGCTGCGAGGAAGAATACGACCTCATCATCGTGGACTCCTCCGACCCCTTCGGCCCCTCCGAGGGTCTGTTCACCCGCGAGTTCTACGGCAGTTGCTTCAACGCCCTGAAAGAGGACGGCATCATGGTCAACCAGCAGGGCAGCCCCTTCTACGCCGAGGACGCCAGCGCCATGCAGCGCAGCCATAAGCGCATTGCGTCCACCTTCCCCATCAGCCGGGTGTATCAGGCACATATCCCCACCTTTGCGGCGGGCTACTGGCTGTTCGGCTTCGCAAGCAAAAAATACCATCCCATCGATGATCTGGACGCAGAGTCGTGGAAGGCGCTGAATATGCGCACCCGCTACTACACCACCAAACTGCATATCGGAGCATTCTACCTGCCGGCTTTTCTGGAGGAGATGCTGCGGGAAGTGGAGGAACACTGATGCACCCCAACGTTGAGACCTTTATCGGCTGCGACAGCAGCTACCGCGCCGCCAGCATCGTGCTGTACGGTGCACCTTACGATTCCACCACCAGCTACCGCCCCGGTGCACGGTTCGGCCCGGCGGCCATCCGGCACGAGAGCTATGGTCTGGAGACTTACAGCCCCTACCAGAACGCCGACCTGACCGATTTTGATGTGTTCGACAGCGGCGATCTGGAGCTGTGCTTCGGCTCCAGCGAGCTGGCGCTGGCCGATATCGAGGCCCGGGCAGAGGAAATTTTGAAGGACGGCAAGTTCCCGCTGCTGCTGGGCGGCGAGCATCTGGTCACGCTGGGCGCGGTGCGGGCTGCGGTGAAGAAATACCCGGATCTGCACATCGTCCACTTCGACGCCCACGCCGATCTGCGGGATGACTATCTGGGCGCGAAGCTCAGCCACGCCTGTGTGCTGCGCCGCTGCCACGAGCTGGTAGGGGACGGCCGCATCCATCAGTTCTGCATCCGCAGCGGAGACCGGGCAGAGTTTGAGTTTGCTGCCCAGCACACTGAGATGCACAAGTTCGATTTTACCGGCCTTGCCGAGCTGACCGCACAGCTGTGCGAGAGCAAGGTGCCGGTGTACCTGACCATCGATCTGGACTGCCTTGACCCCTCCTGCTTCCCGGGCACCGGTACCCCGGAGGCTGGCGGCGTAAGCTTTTTGCAGCTGCTGGAGGCCATCCGCACCGTGACCAAGGCCAATATCATCGGTGTAGACCTGAACGAGCTGGCTCCCACACTGGACACCACCGGCGTTTCCACCGCCACAGCCTGCAAGGTGCTGCGCGAGACCCTGATCGCGCTGGACAAGGGCTGGCCGGGTTTTCAGGTATAAGAAGGAAGATATTTTACAGATAAAGGAGTAACCGACATGAGCAAAGTTCTGATCATTGGCTGCGGTGGCGTGGCCTCCGTTGCCATCCATAAGTGCTGCCAGGTGCCCGAGGTGTTCACCGAGATCTGCATCGCCAGCCGTACCAAAGCAAAGTGCGATAAGCTGGCTGCCGAGCTGGCTCCCACCACCGCCACCAAGATCACCACCGCACAGGTGGACGCAGACAAGGTGGAGGAGGTCATCGCTCTCATCAAGGCGTACCAGCCTGATCTGGTAATGAACATCGCCCTGCCTTATCAGGATCTGACCATTATGGACGCCTGCCTTGCCTGCGGCGTCAACTACATGGATACCGCCAACTACGAGCCCGAGAACACCGACGACCCGGAGTGGCGCGCCATCTACGAGAAGCGCTGCAAGGAGGCCGGTTTCTCTGCCTACTTTGATTACAGCTGGCAGTGGGCCTACGCCAAAAAGTTCGAGGAAGCCGGTCTGACCGCCCTGCTGGGCAGCGGCTTTGACCCGGGTGTAACCCAGGCATACTGCGCCTACGCCAAAAAGCACGAGTTCGATACCATTGATACCATCGATATCCTGGACTGCAACGGCGGCGACCACGGCTATGCCTTTGCCACCAACTTCAACCCTGAGATCAACCTGCGCGAGGTGTCCGCCCCCGGCAGCTACTGGGAGAACGGCCACTGGGTGGAGATCCCGGCTATGAGCATCAAGCGGGAGTACAACTTCGATCAGGTGGGCGACAAGGATATGTATCTGCTGCACCACGAGGAGATCGAGTCTCTGGCAAAGAACATCCCGGAGGCAAAGCGCATCCGCTTCTTCATGACCTTTGGCCAGAGCTATCTGGACCACATGCGCTGTCTGGAGGACGTGGGCATGCTGTCCACCACCCCTGTCAACTTCAACGGACAGGAGATCGTGCCCATCCAGTTCCTCAAGGCACTGCTGCCGGACCCCGCCAGCCTTGGCCCCCGTACCAAGGGCAAGACCAACATCGGTTGCATCTTTACCGGCAAAAAGGACGGCAAGGACAAGACCTACTACATCTACAACGTCTGCGACCATCAGGAGTGCTACAAAGAAGTGGGCAGTCAGGCCATCAGCTACACCACCGGCGTGCCGGCTATGTGCGGCGCCCTGATGCTGCTTACCGGCAAGTGGACTACCAAGGGCGTGCACACTGTCGAGGAGTTTGATCCCGATCCGTATCTGGATGCACTGGATAAGTACGGCCTGCCCCGCTCCGAGAGCCATAACCCGGCTCTGGTGGACTGATGCGGGTGCGCGACAGCCGCCCGCCCTTTGCGGGGCTGGCAAACCTGTCCGAGGAGCAGCTGCACCGCCTGCCCACCCCCTGCTATCTGCTGGACGAAGCCAAACTGTGCCGCAACGGTGAGATCCTGCTGGGTGTGCAGCAGCACACCGGGTGCCGCATTCTGCTGGCGCAGAAGGCTTTTTCCAACTTTAACGTCTACCCGGTGCTGGCACCCTATCTGGCAGGTACCGAGGCCAGCGGCCTGTACGAGAGCCGCTTGGGCAGGGAAGAACTGCCGGAGAAGGAGAACCATGTGTTCTGCGCCGCCTACCGGGCAGATGAGTTTGAGGAATTGCTGCAGTACGCCGACCACATCGTGTTCAACTCGCCCAGCCAGCTGGTAAAGTTCGGCCCGGCGGCAAAGGCAGCGGGCAAAAGCATCGGTCTGCGCATCAACCCGGAGTGCTCCACGCAGGAGGGTCATGAAATTTACGACCCCTGCGCACCCGGCAGCCGTCTGGGAACCACCCGTGCTCAGTGGGACGCCGCTGTGGCAGCGCACCCGGAGCTGCCCGCCCTGCTGGACGGTCTGCACTTCCATACCCTGTGCGAGCAGGACGCCGATGCGCTGGCGGTAACGCTGGCCGCAGTGGAGAAAAAGTTTGCAGACCTGCTGCCCAGAATGAAATGGCTCAACTTCGGCGGGGGACACCACATCACCCGCCCGGGTTACGCCCTTGCTGCGCTGGAAAACTGCATCCTCTCGGTGCGGCAGAAGTACGGCGTACAGGTGTATCTGGAGCCCGGCGAGGCATGGGCGCTGAACGCAGGCTATCTGGTCACTACCGTGCTGGACACCCTGCGCAACGGGAATACCAGTCTTGCCATTCTGGATATGTCCGCAGCCTGCCACACCCCGGATGTCATCGAGATGCCCTACCGCCCGCCGCTGCTGGATGCCGGCGAGGCAGGGGAGAAGGCACACACTGTCCGGCTGGGCGGCCCCACCTGCCTTGCGGGGGATATCATCGGGGATTACAGCTTTGACGCCCCCCTTGCCGAGGACGATAAGCTCATCTTCGGCGATATGGCCATCTACACCACCTGCAAGAACAACACCTTCAATGGGATGCCCCTGCCGCCTATCTGGCTGCTGGGCGCAGACGGTAATTGCCGGGAGCTGGTGCACTTCGGTTATCAGGACTTCAAAATGCGCTTGGGCGCACAGTAAAATAAAAAGCGTTTGTCGCGGCCTGCGGGCAGCGACAAACGCTTTTTTGTTCATTCGGTTCAGTCCGTCATGGGAAGCTCATCCTCTTTGTTCTCCGGCTCTGCCGCTTCATGGGGTGGCTCCGGCAGCGCAGTGCCGGTTCCGTCAGAATGGAGGACGGCGATACATTGCTGTAACTGCTTGAGGGAATTGATGCCAAGCTTTGTGTAGATGTTCCGGATCTCAAGGCTGCGCACCGTATCTTTTTTGGTGTTGTGCAGACTGATGAACAAAAACAGAGCTGCGCCAAAGGTGAGCAGCAACAGCAGCGCCAGCAGCAGGCTGGCCCACAGCAGCCGGTGACTGGGCGCGCGCGAAGGCATCTCCGCGCGGTGCCGGGCAAACAGTCTCATTTATGCTCCTCCTTTCCGGCGGGTGTGCGGGTCAGATGTCCGCGCACAGCAGTTGCCATGTCTCCTCGGCCAGCGCCTCCCCGTCCGCAAGCCGCTGGGGGTACTGCTTCTGGCGCTGGCGCAGCTGGTCGTAAAGCACCTTGGCGCGGGCATGGTAGCCCACCATGGCGGGCTCAGACAGAGGCGTGTCCTCGGCACGCATCTGGTTGTAGACATCGTACAGCCGCTGGTAGCTCTGCTGGGGGAAGGGGTAGTCCGCAATGGCGTCAAAGGCGGCGTTGACTACCGGCATATAGCCGGTGGCGGCAGCAAAGTCCAAGTTGCGCTGCTGCTCGGTGAGCCACCGCAAAAACACTGCGGCGGCTTCGGCCTTGCGTTCAGTGGTCTTGAAAGCGCACAGGCCTACACCGGCCTGCGGCATCAGCAGAGTGTTGGCGTTGGCGGCATGGGGCAGCGCTGCCAGCAGCAGGTCGGTGGGCTCGGTGGTGTTGTCTGGGTAGGTGACTACATCATTATAATAGAGGATGGCAGCAGAGCTGCCAAGACCGGCCAGTGTCTCGCCGGTCATCACCTGCGTGTTGGAGTACAGGTCTGAAACGATGATGTCTCCCCGCACCAGACCCCGGGCAAATTCCAGCCATGAGGCGTGGAAAGCTTCGTTGTCAAGATCGTACCAGTTGTCTTTATAAAGAGTGCCTGCACCCTGTTCCAGCGCGTTCAGTTCTGCCAGACGCAAGGGGTAGTCCAGCGCACAGAAGGGCTTGCCCTGCGACCACTGTCGGTAGGCGGCAGCTATCTCAAAAAAGCCGTCCCATGTATCCAGCTTCTCCAGCTGCGCCCCGGTATCTGCCGCAAAGCGGGCGTACTGAGAGCCGTTTAAAAAGAGCAGCTGGGTGGATTTGGACACCGGGAACACGATCTGCTTTCCTGCAATCACCCCGTCCTGTACAAAACCGGGCACATAAGCCGCCATCTCCTCGGCAGAAGACCAGTCGTTCCAATCCACCAGTTTTTCCACGCCCAGCGCCTCGGCGTCGGCGGGGTGCGCCGAGAACAGATCCGGCAGATCCAGCGCGCCGGGTTTGCCGGACTGCGCCTCCTGCAGCTGGCTGCCGATCACGGCGCTGTTGGTCATGTTGGTCACGTTGAGCAGAACGCCCTTTTCCTTGCCCACCGTATCGTTGAACTCGGTCAGCAGACGGTTCATGGGCGAATCGGTCTGCTCGCCGTAGACGTGTCAGATGCTGAGCATGGTGGGGTCCTTGGGCGAGAGCAGGGTCTTACTGCCGCCGCAGCCTGTCAGCCACAGGCCGGGTACTGCCGCCGCAAGGGTCAAAAACGTCCGTCGCTTCATGATGCGCTGCCTTTCCTTCCTCAGTGTGCCAAGATCCGTATCTTATTTAAGCATAGCATAAGATGCCCCTGACCACAAGGGTAAATCTCTTTTGGGGCAAAACGATTTGAAATGGTCTCCGCTCTGCTCTGACCATGATCAGAGGAAAGATTATTTATATTTTGCGTTTGTCGCACTCTGCGGAGTGCTCCAAACGCATTTTTCACGAAAGGGGTCGTTAGGGTAAACGGCAGGCAAAACAAAAAAGCACCACACATTTCTGTGCAGTGCTTTCTCTTTTTGGTGGAGATTACCGGGCCGATTCCGATCACGGTGACCTCTTGCATGCTATGCAAGCGCTCTCCCGAACCACCTTGAAACGCGCCCCCGGAAAAGCGGGTGTGAATGGGTATGATTTAGCGTTAATGCGCTAAATCTGGTTGAAAAATGATTTTCTGTCCAACAATCAGCATAGCAGCATGAGAACAATTTAGGCACAGAATTCATTTGGCTGTATTTTACAGTCGGATTTATCTGCTGTCAAGATGTTTCATGTCATTCATGCCGCTAAAGCGAGTCAATATTCTTCTGTTTCAAATTACATAGCGCAATTTCGACCCCAAAAATCGAAGTTGCGCTTTTTTCATTCCTCAATAAATTTTTTCACCGGAGGTTTATACAATGCTTTTATCTCATTGTTGCTTTCAGCCCTTGACACAACCGTATGACCCTTGACTACTTTTACGGACAGGCCGGAGAACTCTTTTCGTTCTTCCGCATTCCAAAGGCTCTTTTTTATGGACACTGCAACATTATATATGGTCAAATACGACAGAAGTCATTGATTTTCTTTGTTTATCTGTGATACCATTCGTTACGAGACCTCCACCATTGCTCTCTTCGCTTATGGTTGAGACTTCGGCACTCAAAGAAACTTTCCGAAAAACACAACGAGGTGACCATTTTTGAAACGTCGAACTTTTCTTGTCTGCACCGCTGCACTTTTTTGCAGTGCATTTCTGGCGGTGGGCTGCACTCAAAAAACTTCTCAGCCTGTCCTTCAGCAAATCGAATACTCTAATTTGGCAGATTCGGATACACAGGCTCTTCTTTCCAAACTTTTGCAGGATGCTGGCGTATCTGACCTGCGGATACAGACCTTCTTTGATCATGTGCAAAAGTTCAACAATGCTGTGGACCCGGCATGGCTCACCACAGGGTTTGAAAATGCCAAGCCTTTGGATCTGAAATACGATCCTTACTCCATGCAGGACGCATGGACAGAAAAATACGATACCTTCCCCGGCTGGAACTGTCGGATCACTGCCTGTGGGCTGTTCGGTGATTTTATCACCGTCACGGGCAAGACAGACCTTGACTCAGCCGAGGACACCCTGTTTATGGACTATGAAACACTGGATTCTGACCCGGAATCCCTTTGCGGCGACGAACGGCAAAAGTTTGATGCGCTGTTCGCCCCGGTTAAAACCACCAATACGACCGATATTCCTACCCATTTGAAAACGATTCAGCAGGAATGGAAGAAACGCGGTCTCTCCTTCGTAGACGATGATAAGATCCGTCTCGTCTCCGTGGTTCTGCACGATCAGTTCTCTGAAACGGACAATTCTCTTATGATCGGTCATGTCGGCGTTATGCTTCCCACATCGGATGCAGTATATTTCGTCGAAAAGGTCGCTTTTCAAGAGCCGTATCGCTTGTTGAAGTTCAAAAATCGAACCGAGTTGAGCGATTATCTGATGCTGAAATACGACAACTCGTGGGGACAGGATACTGCCCACACCTTTATTATGGAAAATTCAGACCTGATGGACGGCTGGCGCATTCTTGAAGAACGGGAAAATGCAAGCTAAAAGCATCGCATTCATTGGGAACCGTTCGGTCTGACAGATTATTCGCCCTCTAATACCAAAAGGACGCTGCCACCTCTTACCCAGAGGCGGCAGCGTCCTTTTTATATCGGAATGTTTGGTTCGCAGGGGAACTCCGGGCTTATGACAGGGTATGTATAATGTGCAGAGCCATATCAGCATTTTCTTTGTCCACAAACACCTCTGTGACATACCTCGGTTTTATGCCGAGAGTTCCAATTCTCGCTTGATCAAATGTGTTATGCCGATTGACATCTTTGGATTTACAATAGAATTTAATTCCAGCTGCCGCCAACGCATCTGTAATGCGATTGCATTGGTAAGGGTCAGAAACTGTTGCGACTAGCGATTTGAAAAAATGTTCTAACATAAAGAGACCTCCTTGTATACCCTCTAAAAGTAGTTTTGGAGCTGGGAACTGGCTATTATGTGATAAGCCTTTGGAGTATGCCCAGCTTGTGCTGGGTAGTGAGATTGAGCATCATCTCTCGCTCGGCTTCAACCATGGCAGAGTAGAAAATTGACCTTTAATTAAAATATCCAAGGCAAAACAACAGTCCTCTATCATTCATTTAATCGATTCCTTTGAGTTTTCTTTGTATAAATCATCTAAAAGCTCTTTTTGTGTTTGCTCTACTGCTTTGCTATAATGTTCTCTAGCTTCCTCTCCTTGTAACGTTTTATACCCGCCATTTCCGTCTGGAATATCAACACGAACAACATTTTGCTCATCTAATTCGGATGCTGCATTAAGTGCATCTTCAATTTCTTTACTGCCCATAATTTGTGGAGCATCAGTCGTTATTGGCCTGCCCAATATTATAATTAGTAGCACCGCTATTACCGCAAACATTAACACAATTTTTCCGACTCTCATCCGAAACGCTCCTTTTTAGATTTATTTCTCATTGCGGGGCTTTTTAATTTTGCAATTCACAATCCGACTTGCAAGATAAATTATCCAAAAAGTAAGGATATAATTGTTAGTTATAAACTTTGTAAAGGTCGCTTGTTCCCCTAATCTTATTTCAACAAAGAAAAATATCAAATACTGCACAACTAGCATACTACCAAGGTCTACTACCAGTTTTTTCACTATCTTCGGCTCCTCTCTATAAACCCCTTTATCCAGATAACGCAGCAAATCACTGGTTTGTTGCAAGATTTTCTGTTTTTATCTATCTTAACAAAAAATCGCCCAAGTGTTTGTGCTTTCCGCCCCAATTGGCGTGAAACGGCGGCTCGATTCAGCAGCCTGCGCCGCACTCTGCAAGCATTTCTTTCAAAGGCTGCGCCCGTTTTGCGTGTTCGGAAGGGCGGGTATGATTATAAGCATACGGCCGCTCCATGCAAAGTTCCTGCTCTGCCATGATGGATTCGTCCGTTGGGTCGTAGACTTGTTGGCTGTGGATCGCATTTTTTATCGGCGTGGTTCTACTCTCCTTATTTATAAGGAATCTTTCTCATTTTTCAGTAGATTCTTCCAGATTCTTTCGGTACTGTGCCGGACTGACACCATACTCTTTCTTGAATACCCGGCTAAAATAAAGTGGGTTATCATACCCTACGATCTCTGCAATTTCTCCAATATTGTATTCGGTGTTCTCCAACAAGCTTTGTGCATTTACCATCCGAAGGGACAGGATGTATTGTGCAGGGCTTATTTTCATGTACTGCTTAAAATTACGGATAAACCAGTTCGTACTGATATGCAGCGATTCTGCGTAATCGTCCACACTGACCTTTGTATTATAATTCTCGTTAAAGTAGGCAACGGCGGCTTCGATTTCTTCGGGGATACTTGTAGTTGTTTTCTCGCTTTCCTGTTGTTGCCTGCTTACTAAAAGCAGAATGATGTTGAAGAGAGAAGCAATATAGTCTTCATAGCCATATTCACATTGTTGCAGTTCCCGGATGATCTTTCGGAACAGCATTTTGTAATCCGGCAGTGTGCCGCTGTAAAAAACGTGCTTGTCCAATGGTATTCCGTGATAGTTCAGGATGTTTTTGATATCGTATCCTGTAAAGTGAATCCAGAACACCTCTGGATGATCTTCTACATAATAGACATACTTCTGGATTTCTTTCGGCTGATAAAGCACCATGTGTCCAGAAGTCACCACTTCCTCAACACCATCGAACCAGAAGTGTGCTTTACCAGATGCCACATAGAGGATTTGATAGTCTCTGCGACCCTTTGCCCAAAAAGTAGGTAGCTTAGAGCGTTTTTTCAAGCGATAAGTGCCGCAACTGCCTACGACCAGCGGCTTTGAGTAGTCTTTGAAATCCAAACGGGAGTTGTTCAAATATCCTGAGTTGAAATACATCCCTGCGTCCTCCTTATCTTCAGAGATTTTACAGTGATTTGAGAAATGTTCTATCAAAAAATTACAAACTCTTTGATTTTGTGCATATTTTGTTCCATCTTGTCTATATCTTTTCGTTCCATTAGATTCTATAATATTTTCAGACGAAACGCAATAGATTTGGGTAACTTGCGTAATGAGGATTCCAGTCTGAAGTGCGCAGCAGATTGGTCGCGCCTACACAAAACAAGCAAGATGGGAGAAAGCACAATGACTGAGAAACGTTATCTAAAGTGGTATAATAAAGTCGGCTATGGTTCAGGCGATATTGCAGGCAACGTGGTGTATGCATTCCTGTCCTCCTTCGTCATGATCTATCTGACCAACACCGTTGGCCTGAACCCCGGTATTGTCGGCACTTTGATTGCAGTTTCCAAACTGCTGGACGGTGTGACGGACATTTTCTTTGGTTCTTTAATTGACAAAACGCATTCTAAGATGGGCAAAGCCCGTCCTTGGATGCTGTACGGCTACATTGGCTGTGCCATTACGCTGGTGGCAATTTTCGCCATCCCGACCAATCTGGGACAGTTTGCACAGTACGCATGGTTCCTGATCGCATATACTCTGCTGAACGCTGTATTCTACACTGCCAACAACATTGCTTACTCTGCACTGACTGCTCTCATCACGAAGAACAGTGCCGAACAGGTCGAGATGGGTTCTTGGCGTTTCATGTTCGCCTTTGCCACCAGCCTGCTCATCCAGTCCATTACGCTGGGTGCTGTTACGGCATTGGGCGGTGGTGCTGCCGGTTGGCGCACTGTTGCAATCATCTACGCCATCATCGGTCTGCTTGTCAACACCCTCTCCGTTTTCTCCGTGAAGGAACTGCCGGAAGGCGAATTGGTGGATACCACCGACAAAAAGGAAATCGAGCAGGACGAAAAGTACAATCTGGTTCAGGCTGCAAAGCTGCTTGCTGGTAACAAATATTATATGATGATTTGCGTCACCTACATTTTGCAGCAGATCTACGGTGCCATGATCAGCATGGGCACCTACTATGCAACCTACATCCTTGGCAACCAGAATCTGTTCGGTGTATTCTCTTGGGCAATCAACATTCCTCTGATCATCGCACTGGTGTTCACCCCGACCTTGGTTGCAAAGTGGAATGGAATGTATAAGCTGAATGTAATGAGCTATACTCTGGCAACCGTTGCCCGTGCACTGGTCGCTGTGGCAGGTTATATGGGCAGCGGTAATGTTCCCCTGATGCTGCTCTTTACCGCAATCGCTGCTCTGGGTCAGGGCCCTTGGCAGGGCGACATGAACGCCGTAATCGCAGCTTGCTCTGAGCACACTTGGCTGACGAAGCACAAGCGTGTGGACGGCACGATGTACTCCTGCACTTCTCTGGGCGTAAAACTTGGCGGCGGTCTTGGCACCGCAATCACCGGCTGGCTGCTGGCAGCAAGCCACTTTGACAGCGCTCTGACCGTTCAGCCGGATTCCTGTATCAATATGCTGAAGATTATGTATCTTGTGATTCCGTTCGTTCTGGATGCCATCATCACCTTCATTCTCTCTCGTATGAAGGTCGAAGAAGCAAATGAAAAACTGCGTGCAGCAGTCTGATAACAAGCCATTATCATTTCTCCTTCATCTGCTGTTCCCCGGAGGAATCCAGCGATTCCTCCGGGGAGGCTGGAGAAATATTATAAAATTATAAAAAGTAAATGAGGAAATACTATGGCTGCATTTGATTTTGCAAAAGTAAAAGACCCCACCTTTTTCAAGGAAAACGTGCTGAATGCTCATGCAAGTTTCCGTACTTACGCTTCCCGCGAAGAATATCTGGCAGGAGAATCTTCGCTTGCGCTGAAGCTGGACGGTATCTGGAAATTCGCCTACGCAAAGAACTACACCAGTGCCATCCCCGGCTTTGAAAAGACAGATTACGATTGCAGCGGCTGGGATGACATTCATGTTCCGGCACACATCCAGATGGAGGGCTACGACATTCCCCAGTACGCGAATGTTCAGTATCCGTGGGATGGCCGTGAAGAAGTACAGCCGGGCGAGATCCCGCAGCGGTTCAATCCGGTGGCAAGCTATGTAAAATACTTCGAGCTGCCGGAATCCATGCAGGGCAAGCCCGTCCACATCGAGTTCGAGGGTGTGGAAAGCGGCATGGCTCTTTGGCTGAACGGGTCTTATGTGGGTTACACAGAGGACAGCTTTTCCGCACACGCATTCGATCTGACGCCCTATCTCCAGCCGGGCGTGAACAAACTTGCTGTGCAGGTGTTCAAGTGGACTTCCTCCAGCTGGTGCGAAGACCAGGACTTCTTCCGCTTCTCCGGCATCTTCCGCAGTGTGTGGCTGTACGCCATCCCCACCGTGCATCTGGAAGATGTATCCGTCAAAACGCTGTTTGCCGGGGATGATTTCGCTCATTCCACACTGGAAGTTGCATTGCAGGTGGAGGGCAAGGGCGCAGCCCGTCTGACCCTGCGCCGCAGTGAACTGGAAGTGTTCTCCGAAAAAATCGCACTGAACGGCGGCTCTGTTCTGTTCAGCCATGCGGTGGAGAACCCCCACCTGTGGAGTGCAGAGGACCCGGCTCTGTATGAACTGGAAATCGAGCTGCTGGACGATGCAGGCCATCTGGTAGAGGTGACCGGGCAGAAAGTCGGTTTCCGCAAGTTCGAATTGAAGAACAATCGGATGCTGCTCAACGGCAAGCGCATCGTGTTCAAGGGTGCCAACCGTCATGAGTTCAGCTCCATTACGGGTCGTGCTGTGGGCGTACACACCCATGAGGAACTGCTTCGGGATATCATCACCATGAAGCAGAACAACATCAATGCCATCCGTACCAGCCATTACCAGAATCAGGATGCACTGTACGACCTGTGCGACGAGTATGGTCTGTATCTGATCGCAGAGAACAATCTGGAATCCCATGGCACATGGGACATCCATCAGGCGGGCATTCGCGGCATCGAGGGCGTTTTGCCCAATGATAAGCCGGAGTGGAAAGCTGTCTTGTTTGACCGCATGAATTCCACTTACCAGCGTGATAAAAATCATCCTGCTGTTCTGATCTGGTCTCTGGGCAACGAATCGTTTGGCGGTGAGACCTTGCTCCAGATGGCAGAGATGGTCCGTCGCTTTGATGACACCCGTCTGGTGCATTACGAAGGTGTGGTCAATGATCCCCGCTTCCCGGAGACCACCGACATCGAGAGCCATATGTACAGCACGGTCAAGGACATTAAAGAGTATTTGGCACAGGGCGATAAGCGGCCTTATATCGAGTGCGAATATTCTCATGCTATGGGCAACTCCAACGGTGCTTTGCACAAGTACACGGAACTTGCCGATCAGAAGAACTGCGGCTATCAGGGCGGTTTTATCTGGGATTACATCGACCAGTCCATCTGGAAAAAGGACCGCTACGGCAAGTGGTTCCAAGCCTACGGCGGCGACTTCGGCGAGCGTCCTACCGACTATAATTTCAGCGGAAACGGCATTGCCTACGGTGGTGACCGTGCTCCTTCTCCCAAGATGCAGGAGGTCAAGTTCTGCTATCAGAACATCGCCGTTTCCATCGACAATTCTGGATTTGAAGTCTGGAATAAGAACCTGTTCACCTCTACGGGTGCTTTCGACTGCGTTGCACTGCTGCACCGTGATGGAAAGCTGTATCAGCAGCAGGAACTGACCAATATTGATGTTGCTCCCGAAGAGCGTTCCAGCTTCCCGCTGCCGTTTATGGTTCCTGCGCTCCCCGGTGAATATGCAGTGACCATCAGCTTCCGTTTGAAGGAGGACACCAGCTGGGCAAAGAAGGGTCATGAAGTCGCCTTTGGACAGGGTGTGATCGCTGTGGTCCGTTCCATTCCCAGCAAGAAGGTCACGCCGTTTACCGTTACGCACGGCACCCACAACATCGGTGTCCGTGGTGAGAATTTTGATGTTTTGTTCTCCGATCTGAAGGACGGTCTGACTTCCTACCGCTATGCCGGCAAAGAGATGATTCAGGAGATCCCCCGGCCCAACTTCTGGCGCGCTCCCACCGACAATGACTGCGGCAACAACATGGGCGGCGTTCGCGGCCAGTGGAAGCTGGCAAGCCTGTACGCCACTGCCAAGGGCATCGGCAAGGAGATTCCGTCTGTTCATGGCGGCACCATCCTCCAGAACCCCACCTGCGAGGTGGAAGCCGACAGCGTGGTCGTGACCTATCTCTATAACCTCCAGACCAGCCCCGCAGCAGAGTGCAGCCTGCAGTACCGTGTGTTCGGTGATGGCCGCATCCAGACCACCCTGCACTATGACCCGGTAGAAGGACTTGCAGCCATGCCGGAGTTCGGTGTGCTGTTCAAGATCGACGCCGACTACGACACGGTGGAATGGTACGGAAACGGCCCTGCGGAGACTTACTGGGATCGTCAGCATGGTGCAAAGCTGGGCATTTACCAGAACAAGGTCGCAGACAACATGGCACAGTACCTTGTGCCGCAGGAGTGCGGTGCAAAGACCGCTGTGCGCTGGGCAAAGGTAGTGGACCGCAAGGGTCGCGGGCTACTGTTTACCGCGGATGCCGCAAAGCCCATGTTCTTCTCTGCGCTGCCCTACACTCCCCATGAAATGGAGAGTGCCAAGCATCCCTACGAGCTGCCCCCGGTCCATTACACGGTCATCCGTGCTATGGGCGAGCAGATGGGCGTTGGCGGTGATGACAGCTGGGGTGCCAATGTCCACCCGGAGTATATTCCTGATGTGACTAAGCCTGTGGAGTTCACCTTTACGTTCCGTGGCATCTGACCCTCGTTATTAAGACACCTTCGCGTTGAGATATGGACATCTCTGCATGAGATTCCTATCAAAAGCGAGAGTGTCTTTTTTGGTATCACAAAATCTCAATTCCTGACACCACTATTTATAAGTAGTGCTTCACTCTATATAAGTAGCGCTGCTATGCCAAAATAATTGTATTCCGCTTTTGTTTAGAGCATTCCTTTTTGAAAATGGTGTAAAGTCAAAAGTTGGGGGTTGTATAGGAACCGCCTGCAAAAGCCTGAAAACGGTGCAGGCGAAGCAATGCAGCCCCCAAAAAACCAGCTTCAGCAAAAAGAAAAGCACCACACATTTCTGTGTAGTGCTTTTTTCTGGTGGAGATTACCGGGCCGATTCTGATCACGGTGACCCTCTTGCAGTCCATGCACGGCGCTCTCCCGGCTGAGCTAGGCCCTCACTCGTTTGGCAGCAACAAAAAAGCACCACACATTTCTGTGTAGTGCTTTGGTTCTGGTGGAGATTACCGGGATCGAACCGGTGACCTCTTGCATGCCATGCAAGCGCTCTCCCAGCTGAGCTAGGCCCTCACTCGTTTGGCATCAACAAAAAAGCACCACACATTTCTGTGTAGTGCTTTTTTTCTGGTGGAGATTACCGGGATCGAACCGGTGACCTCTTGCATGCCATGCAAGCGCTCTCCCAGCTGAGCTAAACCCCCAGATGTCTTGCCTTGTGCCTGACGACGTGTGTAATTATACCAGCCGTAGGGGCGCTTGTCAACAGTTTTTTGAAAAAATTTGCAGCAAAAGATCCCCGCAGGGTGTGTGCCCGGCGGGGATCGGGAAGCGGGGGAAAGCTCTTTTTAGAAAAACTACGCCTTAGCGTGCCTGACGGTCGAAGATCTGCGGGGCCACGCGGCACAGCAGCACAGCGGCCACCATGGTGAGCAGGGTCTCGGGCAGCATATAACTGCCGTTGTAGGTCAGGCTGTAAGTCCATGCGGCCAGACCATCATTCAGGTTGCCCCACACCAGCACGCCGGACAAAAAGCTGCACATAAAGCGCAGGAAACCGGCGGCAAAGGTGCCCACGGCTACGCCCACGGTGCGGTTCTTGAAGGGGCGGGCGAACAGCTCGGCCAGACCCAGTGCCATAAAGGCCATCACATAGTCCAGCAGCACCTCACCGAGGAAGTAGAGGAAGGTGGAAGCGGGAGGAGGGTAGAAGCCCATGATCATTTGCAGGCAGGAGTTCACGAAACCGGTGAACAGGCCCCACTTTGCGCCGTGGCGGAAGGACACCAGCACAAAGGGCAGCATGCTCAGCAGGGTAATGCTGCCGCCGTTGGGCATGGTGAAGAACTTGATGTTGGAAAGCACCGTGCCAATGGCGATCATCAGGGCGCATTCCACCAGAATACGGGTCTTGGAATAGGTTTTGGACATGATGAAAAGATTCCTCTCTCATAGTAGTACACAAAAACAAAATGCGCCTGCTGGCAGCAGACGCATGGAGGTTTGTTGAACGTACCGGACAGTTCCGCAAACTCCCTACGCCGGCATTGCCCGGATCAGGTAAAGGGTACTCCGCGCGATGCGGATCTCAGCCTTACGGCGCCCCTGTTTTTATGTCCGCCCACAGTATACGCGCCGGGGGACAAAAAGTCAAGCCCGCAGACATAATCCGCCCCGGCGGTGCGTATGTTATACCATTGCAAAGCTGGAACGCAGGGAGGCGGGATATGAAAGCCGATCCGGAACAGCGTGCCGTGCAGCTGGGCGAATATATTGCCGCCCACAACGCCACGGTGCGGGCAGCGGCGGCTGCGTTCGGGTGCAGCAAGTCCACCGTGCACAAGGACGTTGCCGTGCGGCTGCGCAGCATCAGCCCTGCGCTGTACGGGCAGGTGCGTGCCGTGCTGGCCCGCAACAAGGCCGAGCGCCATCTGCGGGGCGGGGCTGCCACCCGGCGCAGATACAGCTGCCGCTAAAGCCAAAAAAGACCGCTGCGCTGTGCAGCGGTCTTTTTTGGCTAGGACGTTCTTGAATGGCCGCCGCGCTGCTTTGGCCATATTCAGCGGAAAACATAATTATAATTTGTGGTTCAAAAACGTCTGCGGACGTTTTTGAACCACTTTTTCATAGGGGACGCAAAAAAACGGCTATTTTATCCCCCGGTGTGGAACTGCTGCAAGGCACCTTTTTCCAACCGGCTTACCTGTGCCTGACTGATGCCAATCTCCTGCGCCACCTCCATCTGGGTCTTGCCGCGCAGATACCGCAGCTCCATAATGCGCTTTTCCCGGGGCGAAAGGGCGGCTACCGTATCGCGGAACTGCAACCCGCTGATCCAGCTTTCCTCGCTGTCCGGGTCGCGCACCTGATCGATCACATACATCGCATCGCCGCCGTCGGTGTACACCGGCTCGTCAAGGCTGAGCGGTTCTACCACCGATTCCAGCGCGGCGGTCACCTCGCGCCGGGCAAGCCCCGCTGCGGCGGCAATCTCGTCCATGGTGGGCTCGCGCCCCAGCTGCTTTTCCAGCGTTTCCCGCGCCTGCATGGCGCGGTAGGCGGTGTCGCGCAGGGTGCGGCTTACCCGCAGGGCGTTGTTATCCCGCAGGAACCGCCGGATCTCCCCGATGATCATGGGCACGCCGTAGGTGGAGAACCGCACCGGCTGCGCGGGGTCAAAGTTGTCAATGGCTTTGATCAGCCCGATGCACCCCACCTGAAACAGATCGTCCAGATTCTCGCCCCGCTGGGCAAACCGCTGCACCACGCTGAGTACCAGCCGCAGGTTGCCCTCCACCATCCGCGCCCGGGCAGCCTTGTCCCCGGCGTGGGCAAGGGTGAGCAGCTGCCGCTTTTCCGCTTCGGTCAGTACAGGCAGCTGCCCTGTGTTTACACCGCATAGCTCCACCTTGTTGTACATCCAAACGCCCCCGGTCTTTTAGCTTTACCGGAAGTATGGCTCTGTGTGCCGGGCGCTATGCGTGGAAAAAATTGAGCGCCCCTCCGCAAAAGAGGGGCGCATTATAGACAAACCTGTAATTTTATGGTATGCTGTGACTGGCGGTGCAAGCCGCCCATCAGGCGCTGTGCCCACAAACGCAGGTGGCTAGCTCCTTACCGGTACCTGAGTGCCGGGTAAGAGCGAATTTTTTTCTTTGAAATCTCGATTCTCCCCGGACGCTTAAGGGCGGGAAGGGGGGATGCGTCATGACATTTGAACAGGTCGTATTGCTGCTCACGCTGCTCGGCGGAGCAATCTACATTACCTTTCAGATCACATGGACTGTATCACACAGTGATGATAAAAAGAAAAAATGACCGCCTCACTGACTACCAATCATGAACGGTCATTTTTCTTTTGATCTAACATGGTAAGGAGTTAGCCGTTTGCCGGGCCAGCGCCTCTTGTGTTTTCATTATACACGTTCCCACGCGGAATGTCAAGTGTGGCTACTCGCTTTCAAGGCGGGCTTTCAGGGTGTGGATGATGCGCTTTTCCAGCCGGGAGATATAACTCTGGCTGATGCCAAGGGCATCGGCGGCTTCCTTCTGGGTGCGCTCCACGCCGTCGGTAAGGCCAAAGCGCAGCTCCATGATCTGCCGCTCCCGTGCCGAGAGCGCCGCCACGGCGCTGCGCAGCACGGCGCGCTCGGCGTCCTGCTCCAGCTGCTGGCTTACCGCGTTGGCATCACTGCCAAGGATGTCCGAGAGCAGCAGCTCGTTGCCGTCGCCGTCCACGTTCAAAGGCTCGTCGATGCTGGCCTCTTGCCGGCGGTTGGAACTTTTGCGCAGATACATCAGGATCTCGTTGCCGATGCAGCGGCTGGCGTAGGTGGCAAGCTTGATGCTGCGGGCAGGAGTGAAGGTGTTTACCGCCTTGATCAGCCCGATGGTACCAATGCTTACCAAGTCCTCGGCGGGCACACCGCTGTTCTCGTACTTTTTTGCCAGATACACCACCAGCCGCAGGTTGTGGGTGATCAGCTCTTCCCGGGCGGCGGCGTCCCCGGCGGCCATGCAGTCAAGCAGGGCTTTTTCCTGCTCGGGGGTCAGGGGCGGGGGCAGGCTGGGCCCGCCCGCCAGATAATGCACCGCGCCGCAGTAGCGCAAACGCCCCCATAGCCGCTGCCAGACCTTGCGGAAAAACTGCAACATGGATATCCCTCCTGTGCACCTTTTATTATATGTATTATAAGAGGAACCTGTCTGCGCCCTCTCCGTCACGGCTTACGCCGTGCCACCTCTCCCAAAGGGAGAGGCAAGAGCACTGCCGGAAACTTTTTCATTGCTCCTAAAGCTTTAGCATCGGACTTTAAAACTTGGCTCTCCCTTCGGGAGAGCTGGCGCGGGAGCGCCTGAGAGGGCGGAAAATTTCTACACCCCCATCTCCTCCGCCACATCATCCCCCAGCAGCAGCGTCCATGGGCCGGTGGGGGTGTCCGGGGCGCAAAAAGCCGCCAGCAGGCCGGGCACGCGGCGCTGCCCACGGCACAGTGCGGCGGGCACGGCGGGCAGCAGACAGTGGCCGGTAACGGCGGCGCAGGGCACAAACTGCACCCCCAGCCCCGGGGGTGGGGCAGCACCGGCGGCAAACCAGCCGTCTAAGTACGCCCGCAGCGGCGCGGGCAGCCGGCTGCGCACCGGCGGGTACTGCACCAGCACCACCTGCCGCCCGGCAAGGGGGTCTTGCAGGGTAAAACCGGTGTCGTGGTAGGCCTGTACGGGCACAGCCGCGCCCGCTATATGCAACACGGCGGCAAAGCAGCCCCGCTGCGGGCGGCCAAACACTGCCAGCAGCCCGCGCAGCAGCGCATACACCCCGGCGCAGCAGAGCAAAAGCCGCCCCGGGCGCACCGGCAACAGTACATTCAGGTTGTTGGCCTGTACCCCGGGCAGCACCACCGCGCCGCACAACAGGCCGTTGAGCGCCGCATACCACCCGCACAGCCGGGCAAAGCTGCGCGTCCCGGGCACGCCGTAGCACACCGCCACCACCCCGCAGCAGCTGGCTATTTTATATAGTACCGCCAGCGGGGCGGGCCACGGCGGAGCCAGCAGGGCAAGGGTGCTTGCCGCAGCCGCCGCACTGCCCACGCACAGCCGCAGCCCGGTGCAGCTGCGCCCGCACAACAGCCCTGCGCCCAGCAGCAGCGCAGCGGCCGCAGCAAAGTTTACCAGCAGTAATTCGTCCACAAAAACAACTGTTTTCATTGCAAAGCACCGCCTTATGGTTCTGGTAGTCTATTTTTCACAAATTTGCGAAAAAACTTGTCACACCAGAAAAACCCGCATGAACAGTGCAGTTTTGCTACAAAAGTGGGGACGATGTTTCACAGTTTTTACACTTTTTTCAAAAAAGTACTTGAACATTTCTGGAAAGTGTGGTATATTATTGCCATCCTAGTAAGGATTGAGCCGGAAACACCGGTTCAAAAATATTTTTCTATTTTTGAAGGGAGTAATTCATTATGATGATGCCTGCAAATTTCTCTGCTGTGTCTGAGAACGAGATGACCTACGTTATGGGTGGTAGCGTTGCTGACTACCTGGCTCCTGTCATGGGCAAGAAGGAGTGGAGCAACTTCAGCAAGAACCTGGTGACCATCATTGGTAACCACTACGTTGCTACTTTCCTGGGCAACACCGTTGGCACTATCTTCAGCGGCACTTACGTCCCCGGCCAGAGCCTGAAGGCTTTCGGCGGCGAGATCGGCGGTATCTGGGACAACAACTACGCTGGCAATGACGCTGAGACCAAGGACAAGATCCTGACCGGCATGAAGGGCGCTCTGAACGTTGGCCTGAACATCGTTGGCAACCTGGCTGCTATCTACAACCTGGGCTTCGGCACCGCTAAGAACGTCGTCAACGACACTTACGGCGATTCCACCAAGTTCGAGTTCTAATCAGTTTAACTGACTAGACCATGCTTGCGTGACTGTGCCCTTAGGGGTGCAGGGAACATAACAGCATAATAACACCCCCGTGGGCGTAAGCCTGCGGGGGTGTTTTTTTACCCCTTCCGTCTCGCTGCTGCATACCCCCTCAGGCGCTAACGCGCCAGCTCCCCCAAGGGGGCGCCTTATGGAGGTGCCGCAAAGTTTCCCGCTGCCGCAAAAAGCCGTCTCCTTGGGGAAGGCTGAACCCTCTCAGTCCGCTCCCGTTGGTCGCGTCCAGCTCCCCCGAAGGGGGAGCTTTTGCGGTTACGACAAAGCTTCCGGCAAAACCGCAAAGTGTCCGGCTGCGCCAAAAAACGCCCTCTCAGGCGCTCCCGCGCCAGCTCCCCCAAGGGGGGAGCCAAGCCGTTTGGCTCGTTGCTAAAGTTTTAGGAGCAATGAGAAACTTTCCGGCAGTGCTCTTGGCTCTCCCTTTGGGAGAGCTGTCACCGTAGGTGACTGAGAGGGCGCACGCCGTCTGCCTCAATGCTAAAGCATTAGATGCAATGAGGAACTTTCCCATTACCGCAAAAGCTCCCCCTTTCGGGGGAGCTGGCATCGCGCAGCGATGACTGAGAGGGTACGTTCACACTTCTTTTACCAGTCTGTTACTTTCCGTTTTGTGCGGTTTGTGGTATACTATGGTCAACATGGGTCACCATGGCAACATTGAAACAGACAGGATGTGAAATCCTCTTATGAAAGATGGTTTTTTGAAGGCAGCTGCCTTTTCGCCCGCGTTGCGGGTGGCAGACTGCACCTATAACGCACAGCAGGTGCTGGAGCAGCTGCAAGCTGCCGCGCAGCGCGGGGTAAAGCTGGCGGTATTCCCGGAGTTTTGCCTTACCGGCTACACCTGCGGCGATTTGTTTTTGCAGCGCACTTTGCAGCAGGGCGCACTGGATGCGCTGGAATGGCTGCTTGCGCAGACCCGCACGCTGGACACCGTGACGCTGGTGGGCTTGCCGCTTTTGGTGCACGGCAAGCTGTACAACTGCGCCGCCGTGCTGTGCCGGGGGCAGCTGCTGGGCATCGTGCCCAAGACCTACCTGCCCAACTACGGCGAGTTTTACGAAAAGCGGCAGTTCACCCCCGGCAGCACCGAGGTGCAGACGGTGACCGTCTGCGGGCAGCAGGTGCCCTTTGGCACATCGCTGCTGTTCCGCTGCCGTCAGATGCCCAGCTTTGTGCTGGGCGTGGAGCTGTGCGAGGATTTGTGGAGTGCGCTGCCGCCCTCCACCTTCCACGCGCTGGCGGGCGCAACCGTCATAGCAAACCTTTCTGCCAGCGATGAGACCGTGGGCAAGGCGGAGTACCGCCGCGCACTGGTGGCAAACCAGTCTGCCCGGCTGCTGTGCGGCTACCTGTACGCCTCGGCAGGGCACGGCGAAAGCACCACCGATATGGTGTTTGCCGGGCACGACCTGATTGCCGAGGACGGCAGCATTCTGGCAGAGACCGCGCCCTTTGCGGGTGACCACGCCGAGACCGAGCTGGACTGCCAGCGCATGGAAGCCGAGCGTGCCCGCAATACCAGCTTTGAGCACAGCGCCGAGGGCTACGTCACGGTGGAATTTGACCTTGCACCGGAAGAAACGGTGCTCACCCGCCGCATAGACCCCGCCCCCTTTGTGCCCGGCGACCCGCAGCGCCGCGCCGCCCGGTGCGAGCTGATTTTGAAGATGCAGGCCGATGGCCTTGCCAAGCGGCTGGAACACGCCCACGCAAAAACAGCAGTCATTGGTATTTCCGGCGGCTTGGACAGCTGCCTTGCCCTGCTGGTGGCAGTGCGCGCCATGAAGCAGCTGCACCGCCCCGCCGCCGATGTGCTGGCAGTGACCATGCCCTGCTTTGGCACCACCAAGCGCACCCGCAGCAACGCCGAGATTTTGTGCGGGGAGTTGGGCGTGAGCTTTCAGGAAATCCGCATTGCCAACACCGTGCGCAGCCACTTTGCGGACATCGGGCAGGACGAGACCGTGCTGGACGTCACCTTTGAAAACGGGCAGGCGCGTGTGCGCACGCTGGAGCTGATGGACCTTGCCAACCGCACCGGCGGCCTTGTGGTGGGCACGGGCGACCTTTCGGAGCTGGCGCTGGGCTGGGCGACCTACAACGGCGACCACATGAGCATGTACGGCGTAAACGCCGGTGTGCCCAAAACGCTGGTGCGCTATCTGGTGCAGTACGAAGCCGAAGCCGCCGCCACCGCCGCCTTGCACGATGTGCTGCTGGATATTCTGGCTACCCCGGTCTCGCCGGAGCTGCTGCCCGCCAAGGACGGCGAAATTGCACAGATCACCGAGGATTTAGTGGGCCCCTACGAGCTACACGATTTTTACCTGTATTATGTGCTGCGCTGCGGCTTTGGCCCGGCTAAAATTTATCGGCTGGCAAAGGCTGCTTTTGCGGGCAGGGCAGAGTACACGGATGCCGTGCTGTACAAGTGGCTGCGCAACTTCTACTGGCGCTTTTTTGCCCAGCAGTTCAAGCGCAGCTGCCTGCCGGACGGCCCCAAGGTGGGCAGCGTGACCCTTTCGCCCCGGGGCGACTGGCGCATGCCCAGCGATGCCTGTGCCACCCTCTGGCTGGCAGAGCTGGAGCAGCTCAAGCCCGGGGAGTAAGCCATGAAGAACAAAAAGCTTTTGACCAATATCCTGTTTGCAGTGGTGGTGCTGGTCATCGCAGCGGTGCTGCTGGCCGTGCGCAGCCACAACGCCACCGGCGGAAAACTGACTGCCCAGCTGATCTACGGCGACAACAACGCCGTGCTGGACATTCCGCTGGAAAAGGACGAGACTTACAGTGTGGACACCGGTTATTATACGGTGCATATAGAGGTAAAGGACGGCAGAGCGCGGTTTATTGAATCGCCCTGCCCGGATCACATCTGCGAGGGCTTTGGCTGGCTGTCGGCGGAGGATCAGACCGCCACCTGCCTGCCTGCCCGCGCCGTGCTGACCATCGTTCCGGTGGGCTAAAAAAGGAGTATTCTCATGTTGGACGAAAACGAGCATTCCCGCAAGGAGGACGGCCGTTCCTTGCACCGTCTTTTGCACAAGGCTGAGCAGCAGGACGCCACTGTGGAGGTGGACAGCGCCGCGTTTTTCTCGGAGCTGCCGCCGGAGCAATCCGCTCCGCCGCCCCGCCGCCCGCAGCAAAACACCCCCCGCAGCACTGCTGGCGGGGCAAATGGGGCGTACCTGCCCCCGAAACGAGGGAAGATCTTGCTGGTCGTACAGGCAATTTTAAGCGTTCTGGCGCTGGTGCAGCTCTGGCGCACCCAAATGCTGCCGGTGCTGTATCTGGTGGTGCTGGCGGCGCTGCTGTGGCTGCTGTGGCTGCTGGTCAAGCGCTGTCAGGAGTACAAAACTGCAGGCACCGTGTCCCGGGTATTCTCGGTGGTGCTGTGCGCTGCCATGGCACTGGGCTGCGTGTGGGCGCAGCAGGGTCTGACGGCGCTGGGCGATATGACCACCGGCTTTTTGAGCAACGCCGAGGCGAAAAAAATCACCAAAGAGCCTTTTGTGGTGTACCTGAGCGGCGTGGATACCCGCGGTGATCTGACGGAAAAAGCGCGCAGTGATGTGAATATCATTGCCGCAGTGAACCCCGTTACCAAGCAGGTGGTGCTGATCAACACCCCGCGCGATTACTATGTGGACCTTGCCGGAACAAACAGCAAGGATAAGCTGACCCACGCCGGGCTTTACGGCGTGCAGACCAGCATGGACACCCTTGGCAACCTGTACGGGGTGGACGTGCAGCACTACATCCGCATCAATTTTGCAGGGTTTATCAACATCGTTGATGCGCTGGGCGGTGTGGATGTGTACTCCGATCAGGCGTTCACCTCGGTGGGCAGCCCCGGCTACTACGACCCCACCACCTTTGCCGAGGGCTGGAACCATCTGGACGGCAAAGCTGCGCTGGCCTTTGCCCGCGAGCGCCACGCCTTTAAGACCGGCGATGTGCAGCGCGGCATCAACCAGATGAAGGTGATCGATGCCATGCTGAACAAGATCAAGTCCCCGGCGCTGCTGATGGGATTTTCCAAGATCATGGATTCTGCAGCCGATTGCTTCGTCACCAGCCTTTCTCAGAACCAGATCAGCGCGCTGGTGCGGATGCAGCTGAGCGATTTTGCGGAGTGGAATATTGAAAGCTATACCGTTACCGGCTCCTCCGGCAGCAGCACCAAGTGCTACTCTGCCAAGGGGCAGAAGCTCTACGTCATGAAGCCGGACGAAAACTCTGTGGCAAAGGCCAAAGAGATGATCGCGGCGGTGCTGGGCGGCGAAGGTACGGTAAGCTCCACCACCCAGACCCCGGAAAAGACGGACGTGTACACCCCCACCGCCGACCCGGATGCCGCTGTCTCAGTGCCCGAAACGCCTGCCGACAGCGTGATCGTGGATGAACCTGCGGAAAGCGTGCCGGAGCAGCCCGCCGAACAACCGGCAGAGCAGCCCACAGAAACGCCCGCCGAGCAGCCCGCTGCTACCGAGACGCCCCAGCCGGAGACCACTCCCACCGAGGGCGGCAGCACCGAGACGCCCGCCGTCAGCCTGCCCACGCAGGAGCAGGTAGAACAGGCCGCCGGCTCGCTGTACAGCGCTGCCTCCACCGTGCTGGACGCTATCCTTGGCGCAGGCGGGAACTGAGCAACCCTTTTGCGTGAAAAGGCATTTCGGGGAGATCCGCAGATCTTCCCGAAATGCAATTAAAAATGATCATTCCGCTGAATATGCCCAAAGCGCACGCGGCGGGCATTTTCAATGGTCTTGCTAACAACAAAGAGGTCACTGCACAAATCCTGTGCGGTGACCTCTTTTTACGCTGCTGCAATAAAAAACGCTGCCTGCAACCGCAGACAGCGCAAAACCACAAAAGGGAAAACGAGATAGACCGTAAGCCGGGTTCTGTATTAAACGACGATCTGTCTAGGCCTGCCATTGCTGACAGGCTCGTGCCGCCTTCGGGACACGCGAGCAGCGCTGTACGTCCCATATAGGCGTTGCTTCCGGTAGGGTTTACAAAGCCGCATGGTCACCCATGCGCTGGTGAGCTCTTACCTCGCCGTTTCATCCTTACCGCATTGCTGCGGCGGTTTGTTTTCTGTTGCACTTTCCCTAAGGTCACCCTCGGCTGCCGTTAGCAGTTACCGTGCTCTGTGAGGCCCGGACTTTCCTCAGAGCGGTCAAAGCCGCCCCGCCGCCGTATGTTCCACTCGTTTTCCGTTCCTCATGATACCATAAAAAAGTAAGATTTGCAAGTGAAACGGATTTTTGTTATAATATCATTTGTGTTTTTGTAAATTTTGCAGGGGAGGGACAGGCCATGCAGCTGTATTTTGCCGTGCCGGATACGGCTGCTACCCACGATGGGGTACTGGTGCGCAGCTTTCTGCGCCAGTGTGCCGTCTCTACGGATCTTGCCCGGGCGGTCAAGTTCCGGGGCGGCGGCTTTTTTGCGGACGGCGTGCCTATTCTGGCAAACCGGCGCATCTTCCCCGGGCAGGTGCTTTCCTTTACCCTGCCGCCGGAGAGGGACGGCGTGACCCCGCAGCCGGAAATTTCGGTCAAGGTGGTCTACGAGGACGCCTTTGCCGTGGTGCTGGAAAAGCCACCGCAGCTGGCGGTGCACCCCACCCTGAACTACCCCGGTGGCACGCTGGCCAACGGCTACGCCGCGTGGGCGGCAGAACACGGCCACAGCCCGGTGTTCCGTCCGGTGAACCGCATTGATAAGGACACCAGCGGCCTTGTGCTGGCGGCGAAAAACGCCTACGCCACGCCGCTATTGGCGGGCGGGGTGGAAAAGCTGTACTATGCCGTTGCGCAGGGTACACTGCCGCTGGGGGAAGGGGTCATCGATGCCCCCATCGGCCGCCGGGGCGACAGCATCATCGGGCGCTGTGTTACCCCCGAGGGCAAGCCCAGCCGCACTGAGTATACTATTATAAAGGAAGAAAACGGCCTTAGCCTTGCGGCCTGTGTGCCGGTGACCGGCCGCACCCACCAGATCCGGGTGCATTTTGCGTCCATCGGACATCCGCTTGCGGGGGACGACCTTTACGGCGGCAGCCGGGAGCGCATTGGCCGACAGGCGCTGCACTGCGCGAAGCAAAGCTTTGCCGTACCGGTATACACCCCGCTGCCGGACGGCATCCGGGTGGAAATGCCCTTGCAGCTGCGCACCGTCACGGTGGAAAGCCCGCTGCCGCCGGATATGGAAGCGCTTTTTTCGTGAAAACTGCGTGAAAAAAGTAGCCAAATTTTATATAAGCGCTTGTTTCAAACCATGCAAAGTGTATAATAAAAAGAGAGCGTATTGTGTACAGGCCCTGTTGGCCTTTTGAACAGGGGAACGTACACCATCTAGCTGCTGTGTTCCGGGCCGAAAAAATGCCCTGCAGCGGCGCAGGAAGGAGAAAATCCCGTTGATTGAAGATAAAACAAAGGAGCAGCAGCCCGCTGCGCAGCCGGTACGGCAGCCCCGCCGTCAGAAGCTGCGCTCGCTGTGGGCACAGCTCCAGTGCCGGGGTGTGCTGCGGCGGCACAGGCTGCACCGCAAGCGTCAGCACCGCCGGGAAAAGTGGCTGCATAAGCTGCTGCACAACCCCATAGCCCCTGTTGTGGGCGAGGGACTGTATGCCGTAGGTTTTTCTGCTGAGTATGCGGTCGTCCGCACTGGGCGCCGCTTACAGCACGGCTTGCAGCGTCTGCTGCAGACGGTCAAAGAACTGCTGAAAAATATCGCATCCATGGCGTTCCCCGGGGCGGCGCAGCTGCTGCGGGATCTGTTTGGCCCGGTGGTGCTTGCCCTGCGGGGTACTTGGGCGCTGCTGCGCCACGCACATCGGGTGCGCAAGGAGAAAGGCTTTGGCGCTGCGCTGCGCGCAAGCGGACACTTCCTTACCCATGGCATCGCCGATAACATCCGCCTTGTGCCCCGCATGGCCATGTATGTGCTGCCGGTGGCAGCGCTGGCTGTTATGGTGACCGTGTTCCAGACCACCATCCGCCAGCCCTACGCCTTGCAGGTGCAGGTGGACGACAAGACCGTGGGCTATGTGGCCAACGAAGAGGTGTTCAACTCTGCGCTGGAAGCTGTGCAGCAGCGTATCAATTATTCCGGTGCAGAACAGGCGCGCTTTACCGTGGAGCCTACTTATTCCGTGGCCATTGCCCATGACGTGATGGACGAAAATGACGTGGCTGACGCCATCCTCAAAAATTCCAGCGACCAGATCAGCGAGGGCACAGCTTTGTATCTGGACGGCGAGCTGACCGCCGTGTGCGCGGACGGCACCAGCCTGCAACGATACATCAGCAGCCTGCTGGAGCCCTACGAGAACCCCGATGACCCCAACACCACCGTGGGCTTCAACAAGGATGTCACGCTGGAAAACGGCATCTACTTCAACGAGAGCTTCCAGGAGGAAGCCGAGGTGGAGCAGTTGCTCTCCGGCGTACAGCAGGCAGAAAAATCCTATACGGTCCAGAGCGGCGATACCATCTGGTCCATTGCCCAGAAAAACGGCCTGACCGTGAAGGAACTGTGCGAAATGAACACCGGCTTTACCGCCAACGGCGAAAACGGTCTGACCCAGAACTCCAAGATCCTGCCCGGCGATGCACTGACTGTGGTGCGGGAGGAGGAGACGCTGGAGGTGCGCATCACAAAGGTGGAAAGCTGGGAGGAAGAGATCGCCTACACCACCGAGACCACCAAGTCCAAAGAGCTGAACTCCGGTACCAAGCGCGTTACCCAGAAGGGTGAAAACGGCGTCCGCACTGTGACGGCACAGCGGGTGTACGATACAAACGGCAACCAGCTTTCCCAGCAGATCCTGAGCACCGTGGTGACCAAGGAGCCTGTGACTGAAAAAGTTACGGTGGGTACCAAAAAGGTGTCCTCCGGTGCATCCTATATCACCGGCAGCGGACGGTTCATCTGGCCGGTGCCCGGCTACCGGTACTGCTCCCGCTGGTACGGCGGCAGCCACAAGGGCGTGGATATCTGTGCCGCCGCCGGTACGCCCATTTACGCTTCGGCAGGCGGTACGGTGACCAAGGCCGGCTACAACCGCGCCGGTGCAGGCAACGGCTACGGCAACTCTATCATCATCAACCACGGCAACGGCTACACCACCGTGTATGCCCACTGCCTGTCGCTGGTGGTGCACGCCGGTCAGTCGGTCAAGCAGGGGCAGCTCATCGGCTATGTGGGCAACACCGGACGCTCCAGCGGCAACCACTGCCACTTCGAGATCCGGCGCAACGGCTCCTACATTGCACCGCAGAACGTGTTCAACCGCAGCAGCTATCGCAACCGATAAATTACAATAAGATAAAAGGAGAGATCATCTATGTCTACCCCTCACATCAGCGCAGAAATGGGCGATTTCGCCAAGACAGTCCTTATGCCGGGTGACCCCCTGCGTGCCAAGTTCATTGCCGACACCTTTTTGCAGGATGTCCGGCAGGTGACCGGTGTGCGCGGGATGCTGGGCTTTACCGGCACCTACGAAGGCCGCCCCATCAGCGTGATGGGCAGCGGTATGGGTATGCCCTCCATCGGCATCTATTCCTACGAGCTGTTCAGCTTCTACGGCGTGGAAAACATCATTCGCATCGGCTCTGCCGGCAGCTATACCGAAAAGGCTAAGCTGTTCGACACCGTGCTGGCCACCGGCGCTGTGAGCGAGAGCAACTACGCCCGGGTGCAGAGCGGCTTTACCGGCAACGTCACCCTGCCCAGCGCAGCTTTGAACGAAAAGCTGCGTGCCTCCGCTGCAAAACAGGGCATCCACCTGATCGAGGGCAACATCCATTCCTCGGATGTGTTCTACCGCCAGCCCTCGGACGCAAAGCCCACCTACTGGGAAAAGCTGCGGGACGAGGACGGCTGCCTGTGCGTGGAGATGGAAAGCTTTGCCCTGTTTGCCAACGCGCAGGTGCTGGGCAAGAATGCCGCCTGCCTGCTGACCATCTCGGACAGCTTTGTGGCTCCCGGCATCACCACCGCCGAGGAGCGCCAGAAGAGCTTTACCGACATGATGAAGGTTGCTCTGGGCGCAGAGTACTGATCGCATAACTTTCCAGCGCGGCTGCCGCCCCAAGGCACAGCCGCGCTGTTTTTGTCCGTAAAAGGAGGAAACAGCATGACAAAATTGACCATGGAAGAAAAGCAGCAGCTGATCCGCATGGCACTGGCCGCGCGGGAAAAGGCCTATGCGCCTTACAGTGATTTTATGGTGGGCGCTGCACTGCGCGCTGCGGATGGTCGCATCTTTACCGGCTGCAACGTGGAGAACGCTGCCTTTACTCCCACCAGCTGCGCCGAGCGCACCGCTTTGTTCAAGGCGGTGGCAGAGGGCGTGACCGCATTTACCGACATCGCCGTGGTGGGCAGCCGCCGGGGCGAGGTGAACCGACAGATCACCTCGCCCTGCGGGGTGTGCCGTCAGGCACTGTTCGAGTTCGGCGGGCCGGAGCTGAACGTCATTATGGCAAAGACCCCGGAGGATTTCATTGAGCGCAGCATGGACGAGCTGCTGCCCTTCGGCTTTGGCCCCTCCAACGTGGCGGGCAACAGCGCTGTGGAAGGAAAGTAACTGTCTTTCTGTGAAAAACAGCGCAAGCAGGGGAAAATTGGTGAACAAGCATTGCTTTTTTATAAATTATATAAGGGATTTGTAAAGAATTTGTAATCGGAAATTGCTTGCATCTGTCACATCCACCCGCTATACTTGAGCCAGCAAATGTGCCAGAGCGCACATTTCATTCTTTTGACGCAATTTTTTAAAATAAAAGGAGAGTTTCTTATGAAGATTTCTCGTCGTAACTTTCTGGCTGTGGCCGGTGCTGCTGCCGCTGCCGCTGCTCTGACCGCCTGCGGCGGTTCTTCCGCTTCTTCTACCAGCACTGCTTCTTCCGCAGCTGCCAGCTCTGCCGCAGCTTCCGGCGCAGCAGACGGCGCTGAGAAGATCGCCAAGGTCGCTCTGACCTGCGATACCGGCACGATCGATGATGAGAGCTTCAACCAGGCTTGCTGGGCTGCTGTTTCCGGCTACATGGGCGACAACTGCCAGTACTACATCCCCGAGTCCGATGCTTCCGATGAGGACCGTGAGACCATGATCCGTCAGGCTGTCAACGATGGCGCTGACGTTATCGTCTGCGTGGGCTACCTGTACGGTGCCTCTCTGGCATGGGCTGCTGAGCAGTACCCTGACGTCAAGCTCATCGCTATCGATGTGACTCAGGGCGATATCGGCACCGACAGCATCCCCGCCAACTGCTACTGCATCACCTTCAAGGAGGAGCAGGCAGGTTATCTGGCAGGCTACGCCGTTGTTAAGGACGGCTACACCAAGCTGGGCTTCCTGGGCGGCATGGCTGTGCCCGCCGTTATCCGTTACGGCTACGGCTATGTGCAGGGCGCTGACGCTGCTGCAAAGGAGCTGGGCACCAACATTGACATCAACTACTTCTACGGCGGCCAGTTCTACGGCGATGCCAACATCACCTCCCGTATGGAGGGCTGGTACGCCAACGGCACCCAGATCGTCTTTGCCTGCGGCGGCGGCATCTACACCTCCGCTGTCGAGGCTGCTCTGAAGAACAACGGCTACGTTGTGGGTGTTGACGTTGACCAGAACTACATCGGTGTCAACGGCGTTGAGAAGGACGGCTACGCATACAACCCCTTCGTCACCTCCGCTATGAAGGGTCTGTCTGAGTCTGTCAGCACTGCTTTGGGCGACATCGAGGCCGGCGAGTGGAGCAACATCGCTGCTACCAACGGCAACTTCGGTCTGGAGGACGGCGACTATGTCGGTCTGCCCACTGCCGATGACAGCTGGAACTTCAAGACCTTCACCAAGGACGAGTACGAGACTCTTAAGACCAAGATCGCTTCCGGCGAGCTTGTTGTGGATAACAGCTCCGACGACGCTACCAAGCCCACCGTCAGCGAGTTCACCAAGGTCAACTACATCCAGTAATCGCTATCCCGGAATTACTCCCGTAATAGGGGCGGGGTGCTCATGCAGGGGCACCCCGCCCTTTTTGTATGCCTGTGTAAGAGAAACAGGAAGGAAATCATGCAGATCGCACAAAAGTAATACTTTTGCTTGTGCTTTTTGACAAAAAATCAAAAAGCCGTGTGCAAACCGCAAAAAATCAGGTATAATGGGTTGTAGAATAGAAAAGGTGTCGTTACGGCACGAAAGGAGAGTGAGCAGATTGGCAGAGGATTATGTGATCGAGATGCTCCACATTACCAAGGAATTCCCCGGTATCAAGGCAAACGATGATATCACCCTGCAACTGCGCAAGGGCGAGGTACACGCCCTTCTGGGCGAGAACGGTGCGGGCAAAAGTACGCTGATGAGCGTGCTGTTCGGCCTGTATCAGCCGGAACAGGGCAAGATCCTGAAAAACGGCAAGGAGGTCGCCATCCGCAACCCCAACGATGCCAACGCACTGGGCATCGGCATGGTGCACCAGCACTTCAAGCTGGTGGAATGCTTCAGTGTGCTGGACAACATCATTCTGGGTGTGGAGCCCAACAAGATGGGCTTTTTGCAGAAGGCCGAGGCACGCAAAAAGGTGATGGCGCTGAGCGAAAAGTACGGTCTGCGGGTAGACCCGGACGCATTGATCAGCGATATCTCGGTGGGTATGCAGCAGCGCGTAGAGATTTTAAAGATGCTGTACCGCGACAACGAGATCCTGATCTTTGACGAACCTACCGCTGTGCTGACCCCGCAGGAGATCGATGAGCTGATGGAAATCATGCGCGGGTTCAAGAAGGAGGGCAAGTCCATCCTGTTCATCACCCATAAACTCAACGAGATCATGGCTGTGGCCGACCGCTGCACCGTGCTGCGCAAGGGCAAATATATGGGCACGGTGGATATCAAGGGCACTACCAAGGAAGAGCTTTCCCGCCGCATGGTGGGCCGTGACGTGCAGCTGCAGGTGGAAAAGCAGCCTGCGCATCCCGGCGAGACTGTGCTGGACGTAGAGAACGTTACCATCCACAACGACCAGCGCAAGAAGGACGTGGTGAAGGACGTATCCTTCAAGGTGCACGCAGGCGAGATCGTCTGTCTGGCGGGCATCGAGGGCAACGGCCAGACCGAGTTCATCTACGGACTGACCGGCCTGAGCAAGCTGAACGGCGGCAAGATTACGCTGGACGGCAAGGATATCACCCACGAGAGCATCCGCCAGCGCTCCAAGGACGGCATGGGGCACATCCCGGAGGACCGTCACAAGCACGGTCTGGTGCTGGATTTCAGTCTGGAAAACAATATCGTATTACAGCGCTACTGGCAGCCGGAGTTCCAGAAGGGCGGCTTTATCCGTGCCGACAAGGTGCGCGAGTACTCTGACCGGCTGATCGAGCAGTACGACGTGCGCAGCGGTCAGGGCAGTGTGACCACCGTGCGCAGTATGTCCGGCGGCAACCAGCAGAAGGCCATCATTGCCCGCGAGATCGACCGCGACCCCAAGCTGCTGGTGGCAGTGCAGCCCACCCGTGGTCTGGACGTGGGTGCCATTGAGTACATCCACCGCCAGATCGTGGCCGAGCGCGACAAGGGCAAGGCCGTGCTGCTGGTCAGCCTTGAGCTGGACGAGGTGATGAACCTTTCTGACCGCATCCTTGTAATGTACGAGGGCGAGATCGTGGGCGAGTTTGACCCCAAGACCACCACCGTGCAGGAGCTGGGTCTGTATATGGCAGGCGCCCGCAAGCAGGGAAAGGAGGAGCAGTAACACATGAATAAGAAAAAACTTTCCCGCAGCGGCAGCCTGCAAAGCTCTGTTACCAGCGTGCTGGCTGCACTGCTGTGCATCCTGATTGGTTTGCTGGTGGGCTTTCTGGTGCTGGTGGCCATCAACCCCGCACACGCATGGGGCGATGGTTTTGTGCGCATCATCAAGGGCGGCTTCCACGATGCCCCCTACGGCGTGGGCAAGGAGCTTGCCAATGCCGCACCCCTGATCATGACCGGTCTGTCCGTGGCCTTTGCCTTCAAGACCGGCTTGTTCAACATCGGTGCAGCCGGTCAGTATACGCTGGGCGCTTACGGTGCGCTGTACTGCGCCATCATGCTCAAGCTGCCCTGGTTCGTCTGCCTGCTGGCAGCAACAGTGCTGGGCGGCCTGTGGGGCGCGATCCCCGGCTTTTTCAAGGCATACTTCAATATCAACGAGGTCATTACCTCCATCATGTTCAACTGGATCGGCCTGTATCTGGTAAATGAGCTCATCTACCAGAACGGCACCGGCCCCATGTACGATGTGCGCAACACCCGTACCCTGAACCTGAGCAAGAACGCTGATTTTGCCCAGTCCCTGATCCCGGACTTCGGTCTGAACAAGCTGTTCCAGACCAACAGCACCACCATTGCCATCTTCTTGGCGGCAGCGGTGGCCGTGCTGATCTGGGTGGTGCTGAACAAGACCACCTTCGGCTACGAACTCAAGGCCGTTGGCCTGAACAAGAACGCCGCCCGTTATGCCGGTATCAACGAGAAGAAGAACATCATCCTCTCCATGGCCATTGCCGGTGCACTGGCAGGCTTCGGCGCGGGTCTGTTCTATCTGTCCAACGTGTCCCAGTGGAACCCGCTGAACTCCACCAGCCTGCCGGGCATGGGATTCAACGGCATCTCGGTGGCACTGCTGGCAAGCTCGAACCCCATCGGCACCGTGTTCTCTGCGCTGTTCATCTCCCACATCTCGGTCGGCGGCTCCTTCCTGTCCACCAAGTATTACCCCACCGAGATCTCGGATCTGATCAGCGGCATCATCATCTACCTGTGCGCATTCTCCATGCTGTTCCGGGGCAAGATCCAGAGCCTGCTGTTCAGGAACGCCGAAAAGACCAACGTGAACGCAGAGCCTGCGCCTGCCGCAGAAAAGACCAAAAAGGAGGGCAAGTAATATGCTGCTTCTGATCAAATATACCCTGCTGTACGGCATCGTGCTGATGCTGGTGGCACTGGGCGGTATGTTCAGCGAACATTCCGGCATCATCAACATTGCGCTGGAGGGCATCATGGTCATCGGCGGTGTGGCCGGTGTGCTTACCCTGACCATGCTGCCTGCAAGCCTGTCGCCCTTCCTTGTGGTGCTCATCTCCATTCTGGTGGCAGCGCTGGCGGGCGTGGTTTACAGTCTGCTGCTGGCTTTTGCCTCCATCAACCTGAAGGCAGACCAGACCATCGGCGGCACGGCGCTGAACCTGCTGGCCACCGCCATTGCCGTGGTCATTTCCAAGTACTTCAGCGAGAGCGGCAGTGCCAAGCTGAACTACTCCAACAAGCCCTTCCTGTTCAGCATTGGTGGGCTGGAGCTCAGCGTGTTCGTGCCGCTGGGGCTGATCTTGCTGGTAGTCAGCTACATCGTGCTGTATAAGACCCGCTTCGGTCTGCGTCTGCGTGCCTGCGGCGAGCATCCTCAGGCTGCGGACTCGGTGGGCATCAATGTTTACAAGATGCGTTACGCCGGTGTCATCCTTTCCGGTGCGCTGGGCGCCGTCGGCGGTCTGGCGTATATCGTGCCCCCGGTGCAGACCTGGAACTTTGAAGTCGGCGTGGCCGGTGCAGGCTTTCTGGCACTGGCAGTTATGATCTTTGGCCAGTGGAAGCCTTTCCACATCTTTGGCGCGGCCATGTTCTTTGCCGTGTTCAAGAGCCTTGCCAACATCGCAGACTCCACCTTCCTCGCGCAGCTGCACTGGTCCAGCAATATCTATAATATGATGCCCTTCGTGGCCTCCATGGTCATTCTGGCCTTCACCTCCAAGAACAGCATGGCACCCAAGGCCGAGGGCATCCCCTACGACAAGGGCTCCCGTTGAGCGCATTCGCTAAAAATCCGTAAAATGAAGGCATCCGCAGTCATCCATGTGCTGCGGATGCCTTTTTTGTACGGGGCATGGCATATTTTGTCCATATATTTGTCGGCAGAAAATGGCATTTTTACTTGTAAAATACAACAAGATGTGCTATCATTATAAAACGAATGTGTATCTATAGGAACCCGGTGTACATTTCTTGCACTGCGGAACAACAGGAAAGGTGAGTTTCTCTATTATGGACGAAAAAACAACTATGGGACAGTCGCTCCGCAGCATGGAGGACGAAGAGACCATTGATCTGATGGAACTGGCGCGCCTGCTGTGGGCGCATATTGTGCAGATCGTGGCAGCAGCTGTTGCGGCAGCGCTGATCTGCCTGCTGGTGTGTATGTTTGCGCTTACACCCAAGTATCAGGCCTCCATCAACATGATCGTGAATACCCGGCAGGACACGACTACCACCTTCACCAGTGATAACTTCAACTCTGCCAAGAACCTGATCAGTACCTATGCGGTCATCATCAAGGGCAACACCGTGCTGAACGAGGTCATTGATGAGCTGGATCTGGACATGACCTACGGCGAGTTGTATAAGATGGTGGAGGTTGCCGATGTGGACTCCACCCAGATCATGAAGATCACGGTCACCGATACCGATGCAGAGCGCGCAGGCGAGATCGCACAGACCATTGCGGACATCGTACCCGACGTGCTGGTGGAAAAGGTGGAAGCCGGCTCCTGCAAGACGGTAAGCGATGTGGCCATCAACCCCAACAAGGTGTTCCCCCAGACCAAGAAGTACGTTGTGCTGGCCGGTCTGCTGGGCGCTGTGCTGGTGTGCGGCGTTCTGGTGCTGGCACATCTGCTGCACGATACCATTGTGGATGACGAAGATGTTCAGAAGAAGCTCGGCCTGCCCGTGCTGGGCCTGATCCCGGAGGTGTAAGACGATGTGGAATCTGTTTGGTAAAAAGAAGAAAGAAAGCGAGCACCGCACCCTGCAGCTGATCACCGATAAAAAGATGCCCTTTGGCTATGTGGAGGCCTACAAGTCTCTGCGCACCAATCTGGATTTTATGGCGGGCTCTATGGACGTGCACACGCTGGTCATCACCAGTACCGTGCCGGAAGAATCCAAGAGCAACGTAGCAGTCAATCTGGCACTGACGCTGGCCGAAAGCGGCAAAAAGGTGGCTCTGGTGGACTGCGACCTGCGCAAGCCGGTGCTGCACCGCTATCTGAAGGCCGGCCACAACGTAAAGGGCGTTTCCAACGTGCTGTCCAACCAGTGCACGCTGGACGAGGCCCTGCAGGAACTGAAGGAAATGAACCTGACCTTCCTGCCCGCCGGCACCCCGCCGCCGAACCCCTCTGAGATGCTGAGCCAGCCGCAGATGCAGGCTATGGTGGACACTCTGCGCCAGAAGTTTGATTTTGTCATCGTTGACGCCCCCCCGGTGTCTGTGGTCACCGATGCAGCGGTCATCGGCCGCTATGTGGACGGTGCCATCTTTGCAGTGCGTTCCGATTACGCCCCTGCTGATGCAGTGCGCGGCGCAGTGAAAAAGCTGCAGGATGCAGGTGTCAAGGTGCTGGGCAGCGTGCTGACCCGCTATGACATGAAGAAGGCACTCAAGGGTTCCAGCTACGCATACAGCTATGCCTACAATTACAACTATGCCTACGGCAAGCAGGATGCCACTGCCGGTAAATAATAAGGAAGCATTGTTATGACCGATCTGCATTGTCACATTCTGCCCGGTATGGATGACGGCGCAAAGGATACGGCAGTCTCGCTGGAGCTGCTGCGCAGGGAATACGAGGATGGTGTGCGGAATATCGCCTTCACCAGCCACTTCAACAGCGAACGCACCACGGTGGATGCCTTTACAGCAAAGCGGCAGGCTGCCTTTGAACAGCTGACTGCCGCGCTGGAAGGGCAGCCCATGCAGTTTGATTTCAAGCTGGGGGCAGAGGTGTTCTTCTCGCCCGGTCTGTGCGAGCTGGACACCCGGGCGCTGTGCATGGGAGATACCGCCTATCTGCTGCTGGAATTCCCCACCACCCACAAGCCGCATTTTATCCGGCAGACCCTGTATAATTTGCAGCAACAGGGCATCGTGCCGCTGATCGCGCATATCGAGCGATACCCCTATGTGCTGGAGGATCCCACCCTGTTGTACGACTGGGTGGCCGCCGGTGCCTATGCACAGATCAACGCCGGAGCACTGCTGGAACCCAAGCTCTGCAAAAAGCTGTGTAAGTTCATCCAGTGGGGACTGGTCCACGTCATCTCCACCGATACCCATTCCCCGGACAAGCGTCCGCCCCGCATGGCACAGGGAGTGCAGCAGCTGGAAAAGCTGCTGGGCAAGGAAACTGCCGCCCGCATCGTGCGCAACGGCGATGAGCTGTTCCACGATCAGGAGCTGGACGCTGCGACCCTGCATCAGCCCAAAAAGTTTTTGGGCATGTGGGTCTGATCCTATTAGTAAGGAGAAAACTGCCCGGGCGGAGGTGTACTCTGCCCGGGCAGCGGATTTTAGTATGAAGAAAAATAAGGTCCTGAAAATCGTATTGATCGTGCTGGGCGCGCTGGTGGTTCTGCTGGCAGCAGCAGTCCTTGGGGTGTTGTTCTACCTCCGCGGTATGGCAGCCGGTATTCCCGAAACGTTGCCGGATGCCTCGGCAGACAGTACACAGCTCACCCTGACGGATGAGGATCTGGATAAGCTTCTCAGCGGCGATATCACGCTGGAAGAACTGACCGACGAAACCGCTGCGTCCAACAGTGGGGAACAGGAAGCATCAGCCAGTGCTCCGCAGGAGGGAGCAGATTTGGTGTCCGCTCCGGCAGGTTCTTCTGCTTCTTCGGGGAGCGCTGCCTCCCGGACGGAGAGCGGCAGCACCGCTTCCTCCGGCAAGAAGGAGAACACCACCGGCACAGCCAGCTCCGGCACGGCAGCTGCCACAGAAAAACCGGCGTCCTCGTCCGGCAAACAGGAGGCTTCCTACGAAGCTGAGGTCAAGGCACTGTTGAAACAGCTGTACAGCGTCAAGGCGCGTGCCGAGGCAGAACTGAACAGCTGTATTGCCGGGGCAAAGGCAGAGTTCAAGTCGCTGCCGGAGTCCCAGCAGACACAGGCGCGTAAGATCTCCATCGTGCTGGCAAGAAGCGGCAGACTGTATGCGATGCAGGCGTCCTACGATAAGGAAGTGGCGAGCATCGTCAGCCAGATGCGCGCCATTCTGACCGCCAACGGTCAAAGCACCGCACTGGCCGATCAGGCTATGGCCTCCTATAAGGCACAAAAGAGCGCCATGTACTCCCAGCTGACCGCAAAGCTGTACTCCTGACCCGCAAAACGACCTATGACCACCCGCGGCACATCTCCCGGGCACTGACCGTGTCGGAGAAGGGGCTGCGGGTGATCTTTTTTTGCCAGTTTTCCTGTAACATGGAGAAAAATGCCCGTGACATGGATAGATGGTTCTGGGGGAGAGACACTGTCTTTTGCACTTAGCAGAGATAAACAGACTGTGCACGTCCCGGAATAGTTGCCAAAAAGACCAGAAAAGTAGCACTTTTACCTACAAATATACAGGAAATTTGTATAAAGTATAAGATTCCACTCATGCTTTGCTGAAATGAAGTGAATTATTTTCATGTGAATTGACAAAATTCGTGGTTCTCTCTATAATAGATAGAGTGTTTCTCGGGTATGGACGATGGTGTTTATGCGACCGCAAGATGCCATCGTTTTATTATTCGCTTTTTCTGTCCGTGTGCCAAGGACAGACGTCCGCTATGTGTGAGGCTGGCGGACTGCGGGAAAGTATGGCTCGGCCTGAGAGCAAATACAGTAATTCATTGATAGGATTGGAGTGGCATCAAACGATGGCAAAGTACATCATCAAGCGTGTCGCAATGGGTATTTTCAGTATCTTCATTGTGGCTACGGTTACCTTTTTTGTCATGAACCTGGTCCCCGGTGGCCCGTTCGTGGCAGAAAAGTCCATCAGTGCCGCTGCTCAGCAGGCTCTGGCCGAAAAGTATGGCCTGGATAAGCCGCTGGGTGTGCAGTACGTCAACTACATGAAGAGCCTTTTGCATGGCGATCTGGGCCTGAGCCTGCGTCAGCGCGGCCGTACCGTGAACCAGATCATTGCCAGCAAGCTGCCGGTGTCCTGCCGTCTGGCAGGCATTGCAGTGGTGGTGGCTCTGTGCGTGGGCATCCCGCTGGGCTGCATTTCCGCTTACAACCGCGGTAAGTGGCTGGATAACATTATTATCGTGTTTGCAACCTGTGGCATCGCGATCCCCAGCTTTATCTCCAGCGTGCTGCTGCTATACCAGTTTGGTATGAACATGAAGGTGCTGCCTACGGTTGGTCTGAACAGTGCAGCCGCCTACATCATGCCGGTCACCGCACTGGCCATCTATCCCTCGGCTTATATCACCCGTCTGATGCGCTCCAGCCTGCTGGACGTTATGGGTCAGGACTATATGCGCACCGCCCGCGCAAAGGGCGTGTCCCAGTTCATGATCCTGTTCAAGCACGCACTGCGCAACGCCATTCTGCCTGTCATCACCTACGTCGGCCCCATGCTGGCCAGCCTGATGACCGGTTCCTTCGTGGTGGAAAAGATCTTCTCCGTGCCCGGTTTGGGCCGTGACTTCGTGTCCGCCATCACCAACCGTGACTACACCATGATCATGGGCACCACCATCCTGCTGTCCAGCATGGTCATCATTGCAAACGTGGTCGTGGATATCCTTTATAAGATCATCGACCCGCGCATTAAGCTGCAGTAAGAGAAAGGAGCGATTTTCATGGAAAACATTAAAAAGAATCCGCTCAGCCTGCAGCTCAACGCGGAGGATTTTCTGCCCGCCAGCAATGAGGAAAAGCAGAGCCTGGTGGTCATGCGCGAAAGCGTCAACTTCTGGAAGGACGGTATCCGCCGCCTGAAGAAGAACAAGATCGCCATGGTCAGCTTTGTGTTCATCATTGCCATTGCCATCTTTGCCTATCTGCTGCCCGCCGTCTGGCCTTACAGCTACTCGGAGCAGGTGAAGGGCAGCAACAATCTGGCACCGTTTGAGTACTCGGCCTCCGAGCAGGCCCGCATCGATGCCGGCGAAAAGGTGTTCCCGCACATTCTGGGTACCGACCGTATGGGTCGTGACTTCGCTGTGCGTATCATGATGGGCACCCGCGTCAGCCTGTCCGTTGGTCTGATCGCTTCTGTGCTGGTGCTGATCATCGGCGCTACCTACGGCGCAGTTTCCGCCTTTGCCGGCGGCTGGGTGGATAATATCATGATGCGTATCACCGATATTCTGTACACCATCCCGGATATTCTGCTGATCATCCTGCTGGGCATGGCCCTGAAGGATCCGCTGGATGCGCTGGCTAGCAAGCCCGGCTTCAAGTGGATGCAGACGCTGGGCCCCAACATGATCTCCATCTTCATCATCTTTGCTCTGCTGTACTGGGTCGGCATGGCGCGTATCGTCCGCAGTCAGATCCTGATCCTGAAGGAGAGCGAGTACGTTACCGCTGCCCGCGCACTGGGCGCTTCCAGCGGCCGTATCATCAAAAAGCATCTGCTCACCAACTGCATCGGTACTCTGATCGTTACCACCACCCTGCAGATCCCGGCTTCCATCTTCACCGAGAGCTACCTGAGCTTCATCGGTCTGGGTGTTGCAGCCCCGCTGCCTTCTCTGGGTTCTCTGGCTACCGATGCCGTCAAGGGTATGAACACCTACCCCCATCTGCTGATCGCCCCTGCACTGATGATCAGCGTGATGATCCTTGTGTTCAACCTGTTCGGCGATGGCCTGCGCGATGCCTTTGACCCGAAGCTGAAGAATTGATGAGGTGAACAGAAATGAGCGAGAAAATTCTTGATATCAAAGATGAACGCCTTTCTTTCTTCACCCCCGCGGGCGAAGTAAAGGCACTGAACGGCGTTTCCTTTACCATGAATCAGGGCGATGTTCTGGGCGTTGTGGGCGAGTCCGGCTCCGGTAAGTCGGTCACCGCCTACTCCGTTATGGGTCTGACCGCTTATCCCGGTAAGCTGGTGGGCGGCAAGGTGTGGTTCAATGGCCACGAGATCGAGAACATGAAGGAGAAGGACTTCCGCAAGATCCGCGGCAACGAGGTCTCCATCATCTTCCAGGACCCCATGACCAGCCTGAACCCGGTGTACACCATCGGCAACCAGATCGTGGAGGTCATCCGCCTGCACACCGATAAGAACAAGGCCGATGCATGGGCACGCGCCAAGGAGCTGCTGGAGCTGGTCGGCATCAATGAGCCTGAGAAGCGTCTGAAGCAGTACCCCCACGAGCTGTCCGGCGGTATGCGCCAGCGTGTGATGATCGCCATTGCACTGGCCTGTGAGCCCAAGCTGCTGATTGCTGACGAGCCCACCACCGCACTGGACGTGACCATTCAGGCACAGATCCTTGAGCTGATGCAGGATCTGCGCAAGAAGCTGGGCATGAGCATCATCATGATCACCCACGATCTGGGCGTTGTGGCTTCCATGTGCGAGAAGATCGCCGTCATGTACGCCGGCCACATCGTGGAGTACGGCACCACCGACGAGATCTTCTACCAGCCGGGTCACGAGTACACCAAGGGTCTGATCAACTCCATCCCCAAGCTGAACACCGCAGAGCACGAGCGCCTTGTGCCCATCGAGGGTACCCCTGTGGACCTGCTGAATCCGCCGGCCGGCTGCCCCTTTGCGCCCCGCTGCAAGAACTGCATGAAGATCTGTCTGAGCAAGATGCCCCCGCGCACCGAGCTCAGCGATACCCACTATACCTACTGCTGGCTGCAGCAGAAGGCTGCATTTGAGAAAGGGGAAAAGGCAGAATGAGTGAACACAAGACGCTGGTCGAAGTCCAGCACCTGCAGCAGTATTTCCCCGCCGGCGGTGTGGGCAAGAACCGCAAGTACGTTCAGGCTGTGGATGACGTAAGCTTTGCTATCCGCAAGGGCGAGACCCTTGGTCTGGTAGGTGAGTCCGGTTGTGGCAAGACCACCACCGGCCGCACCCTGCTGCGCCTGTACGAGCCCACCGGCGGTAAGATCTACTATGACGGCAACCTGCTGTTTGATAAGGACAACAAGATCGCAGTGGATATGCTGCCCTACCGCCGCCGGATGCAGATCGTTTTTCAGGATCCCTACGCAAGTCTGGACCCCCGCATGACCATTGGCGACATCGTGGGTGAGGGCATTGATATCCATCATCTGGCCGAGAACGAAAAGGACCGCCACGATAAGATCATCGCTCTGCTGGAGCGCGTTGGCCTGAACAGCGAGCACGCAAACCGCTACTGCCACGAGTTCTCCGGCGGTCAGCGTCAGCGCGTGGGCATTGCCCGTGCACTGGCTGTGAACCCCGAGTTCATCGTTTGTGACGAGCCTGTTTCCGCACTGGACGTTTCCATTCAGGCTCAGGTCGTCAATATGTTCGAGGATCTGCAGCAGGAGATGGGTCTGACCTACCTGTTCATCGCCCATGACCTGAGCGTTGTCAAGCACATCTCCAACCGCATCGGCGTCATGTATCTGGGCAAGATGGTGGAGCTGGCCGACAGCTACGAGCTGATCACCCACAGCATCCACCCCTACACCCGCAGCCTGATCTCCGCAATTCCGGTGGCAGACCCCATTACGGCCCGCCAGTCCAAGCGTATCGTGCTACAGGGCGATGTGCCCAGCCCCCTGAACCCGCCGTCCGGCTGCCGTTTCCGCACCCGTTGCCCCTATGCAGACGAGCAGTGCGCAAACGAGGTGCCCGAGTTCAAGGAGGTCTCCACCGGCCACTGGGCAGCCTGCCATCACCTTGACCGCGTGAAGTGAGAACACTTCACGCCGGTAAAAAGTGAAAGCAATTCAACTTAGTGCTGAAATGTTGTCACAAAATGGTTACAGTCCAAGTTTTGGGCTTGTAACCGGTATGAGAACGCATTATAATCATTCGTGTTCCTCCGGTGTACATTTGCACCGGATCGAATATAGAGGCGGCTGGGGGAACCTGGCACACTCAAATTTGATATAAGGGAAGGATATTATTATGAAACGCATTTCTCGTCGTAATTTCCTCAAGGTTGCAGGCGTGGGTGCCGCTGCTCTGGGTCTGGCAGCCTGTGGCGGCAGCAAGTCCGGTTCTACCGCAACCTCCGGTTCTGCTTCTTCCGCTGCTGGTTCTTCTACCGGCAGTGTCAACACCGCTGGCTTCACCGTCCAGTACGGCCCCAACCCCGAGACTCTGGATCCCTCTTTGAACAGCGCTGTTGATGGCGCCAACACCATCATCACCATCTTCGAGCCCCTGCTGATCATCAACGAGAACAACGAAGTTATTGGTGGCCAGGCTGAGAGCTGGGAAGCAAGCGAGGACGGCCTGACTTGGACCTTCACCATGCGTGACGGCCTGAAGTGGAGCGATGGCACCGACCTGACCGCTAAGGACTTTGAGTACACCTTCAAGCGTATGGTCAACCCCGACACCGCAGCTCCCTACGCAGAGACCTGCCTGGGCATGATCGATGGTTTTGACGCAGCTGCCGGCTTCCCCGATGCAGACGGCAACCCCACTGCAGAGCCCAACCCCGATGCGCTGAACGTCAAGGCAAGCGACGACGGCAAGACCCTGACCATCGTGCTGTCCTACCCCTGCTCCTACTTCGACAAGATGGCTGCATTCGCATCCATGAGCCCTGTGCAGCAGGCTACCGTTGAGGCCAACGGCGATGCATGGTGCACCTCCGCTGAGACCTTCGTCTCCAACGGCCCCTACATGATCACCGAGTGGACCCCCTCCGAGCGTATCGTTCTGTCCAAGAACCCCAACTACGTTGGCGGCTGGGATAGCTCTAAGATCGTTTCCGACAGCATCACCCTGCTGCTGCTGGAGGACTCTTCCGCTTGCTTCGCTGCTTATAACAGCGGCGAGGCTGTCCTGATCAAGGACGTGCCCACCGACGAGATCCCCAGCCTGACCAAGGCAGAGGATGGCGGCGACTTCTATGTTGACCCCATTCTGGGCACCTATTACGTCAGCATGAACCTGCAGCGCGATGCCTTCAAGGATGCCAAGGTCCGCAAGGCTCTGGCTCTGGCTATCGACCGCGACTACGTTGCCAACACCATCATGCAGGGCACCTACTCTGCTGCTTCCAACCTGGTCGGCCCTAGCATCGTGGACGCGCAGGGCTACTTCTACGACAACGCAAACGGCGGTTCTCCCTACATTGCAGCTGACTACGAGGCAAATATGGCCGAGGCTAAGAAGCTGCTGGAAGAGGCTGGCTATCCCAATGGCGAGGGCTACCCCACCATCGAGTACAGCACCAACGATTCCGGCTACCATGTGCCTCTGGCAGAGTACCTGCAGCAGACTTGGGGCGATCTGGGCATCACTTTGACCATCAGCAAGATGGAGTGGTCTGCCTTCACCGCTGCTCGCCGTGCCGGCGAGTACGATGTTGCCCGTAACGGCTGGGTCATGGACTACAACGATCCTTCCAACATGATCGAGCTGTTCTGCTCCGGCAACGGCAACAACGATGGTAAGTACTCCAACCCTGACTTCGATGCTGCTATGGAGGCTTCCAAGGTTGCAGATGTCGCCGAGCACTTTGCACAGCTGCACAAGGCTGAGGACATCCTGATGGAGGATATGGGCTGCATCCCCGTTGCTTACTACAACGAATTCTGGCTGCAGAGCTCTTCTCTGAAGGGCGTCTGGCACAGCCCCTACGGCTACTGGTACTTCCAGTACGGCTACATCGAGGAGTGATTTCCCCTGTGGGATGTGCAGCGTAAGCTGAACCGTATACTATAAGCACCAAGCACCCCGCTGACCGGAAACGGTTGGCGAGGTGCTTTTTTGCTGTTATCCTGCAAAAAAGACGAGTGCTCGGTTTTGCCGAGCACTCGTCTTTTATATGTAAACCAGATTGAAATGGTACCAGCTTACACCGCAGCCATGGCGGCCAGAACGCTCTGCCAGCTCTTGCTCCGTGCGGCAGGCACCGGGGCGGGGCGGGTGCGCCGTGCAGCAGGGGCACTATGACCGGTCGCTGAGGATACCGTCAGGGCAGGGGAGGGGCGGAAGAACACAGCCGTATCCTTTGCCAGCCACTGCGCAGCCAGTGCGGCAGCCTGTGGGTCAGACTGCAACGCGCGGCGCTCGTTCCCGGCCAGAAAATCAGCCAGCCAGTACAAAATTGCGGCCAACGGCAGGCAGGGGGAAGCGTCCTGATTCCAGTAGCTCCAGCGTGCGCCGTAGCCAAGGTAACTTTCCACCGTGATCTGTGCGCCGGTGCGGGCATTCTGCGGGATGGTACCAACATAGTTGGTCCCGGCACGCTGTCCCAGTTCCTCCACAAGGCGCTGGGTGCGGGCAGCATCCAGACGGTCCTCACGGCAGTAGGCGCGGAAGTCGGTCTGGCTGAGCAGGCTGTCGGCACTGGACGGAAAACGCCCGGTCAGCTGCCCATCCGCATTGTGGCACAGCTGCCAGCCCTTGCGGAACAGCTGGAAATTCAGGCAGCGCCGCCCCATGGTGGAGTAGCACACAAGGGCGCTCTGCTCCCCGGGCAGCTGTTTTACTTCAAGATAGGCGTCATTGCCGCAGGTGTCCTGCAAACGGACGGTGAGCAGCAGCTGTGCACCAGTGTGCAGGGTGGACATGGCGTTGTGCATGGCGTCAAAATAACGGGAAGCGTCCATGGTTGATCTCCTTCCTGAAAATAAACAGCGAAACGTTGTGAAAACACCAGCCGGGTGATCAGGCCGACAGGCTGCATAAAACTTCTCTGAACGTAGTATAGCATACTTTCGGACGAAAAACAACTGAAAGTTTTTCGAAACAACAAATTTTTGCAAAAATCTACGATACAAAGCAAGCGGAAGTTCAAAATATGGTTGTGCCTTGAGATACACGGTTGTAAAAACGACCCCTGCGGGAGATGCCGGCTAAGGCCGGAACTGCTCCCACAGGGGTCGTTTTTTATCTTCAATCGCCAAGTTCCCGGATCTCGTTCTGAATCAGCCGTCCGGCAGCCCGGGCAAGCTGATCCATGCCGCGGATACGCGCCATATTTTTGCCGTAGATCTGCGCGGCGGCGCCGGCGCTGCTGTCCTCGCCCATAAAAACAGCAGACACCCGCACGCCTTGCCGCTGCAAGGTGCGCACCTGCGCGGCGGTATCGGCCACACCGGCGGCGTCCTCGTAGGCGCAGCCAAGCGGGTTCTGCGCTGTGGGCGGGATGCGGCGGCTGTCGTTGGGGCTGGCGTCGGTCAGCAGGATCATCAGGTGGCGCGGGGCAGGGCCGGGGGCGTACCGGATCAGATCGCCCGCCGCCCGCAGCGCCAGACCGTCCCGGTTCCAGCCAGAGGCGAAGTAGCGGAAGATGTTCTGCCGGTTCTTGTCCGCAAAGCCTTTCAGCACCCGCAGCACCGTGTAGCCCCGCAGGCTGCTAAAGGCGCTTACCCGCACCGGAATGCCGCAGTTGGCCAGACTTTCGGCCAGAATGACACCCTGCGCCGCGATCACCTCCTGACAGTGCAGGCGGGAGGCCGAGGCGTCCAGCAGCAGATCCACCGTAAAGGCGGGGCAGTTTTCCTCCTCCGGGCACAAAAACACCCGGTCATCGTTCAGGTAAGGGGCGCGCCACACCCGCCCGGCACACAGATCACCGCTGCGCGCCACCCGCTGGTCGGGCTGCTGATGCACCAGAATGCAGTTGCGGATCTGCTCGGTAAGGCGCAGCACCACGCTGCGGTGCAGCTCCTGATTTTTTGCGTAGTAAGCGCGGTTGCGCTCGGCCTGCAATTCGGCCTGCTGCGCCAGCTGCCGCGCCTCCGGGGTGGGCGCCTGCTCCGGGCTGGGCACCCCGGCGCTGAACCACAGGTGACAGCCCAGATGCACCCCGGTGCACAACTCCTGCTCGGCCTTGTGCAGCTGCTCCGGCGGGTAGAAGCAGCGCCCAAAGCAGCTTTCAATGTAGGCGCGATCCTGTGCGGCGCGTTGCTTCAGGGTAATGTTTGCCCGGCGCTTGTCCACCGCCAGCCCGCTGCCTGTGGCATCCACCGCGCCGGAATGCTCCACCGTCACCCGGTCGGTCTTGATCATCTGGGTGGGCATGGTTTTGGTGGCAAGCTTTGCCCAAAAGCCTTGCAGCCGCAGGTGCAGCGCGGGCTTCTGGCGTACCTCGCCGTCAAACAGGGCAAATTTTGCAAACAGCGCCAGCAGGCTGTTTTTGAGCTGTGCTGGCTCCGGTACGGCCTCCGGTTCCAGCGCAGCGGCAAGGCTGCTCTCGTAAGGGGTCATGACCGGGGCGGTGCGTCCCAGTACCTTGCGCCAGCGCGCGGCCTGCATGGTGTACACCAGCTGGTTTTTCGCCATCCACTCCTGCCGCGAAAGCTTGTACTGGATGGCAAAAAAGTAGTCCGCATGGGCAAAGCGCAGCGCCTCCAGCACCGGGCGGCGGGGCAGCTCCAGTCGGTAGGCGGCGTTTTCTAAGTACAGCCACGCCATATCGTCCAGCATGGGCTGGCGTGTGTCACCCTCCCAAGCGGAAAAAATGTCCCGGATCAGCGCGTCACCGTAGTATTTGTGCACCAGCCCCACGATGCAGTTCATGTAAAAATCAATGGTGCCGTCCGTATTGCGGGCCAGAAACAGCGGCTCGAAGCCGTAGGCACCGGCAGCGGCCCAGATCTGATTGGCCGCGCGCCGCTCCTGCGCGGTGTAGCTTTGGGTGTCCATCAGGCAAACAGCTTTCCGGCATCCAGCTTGGCCGGGATACGCGCGGCGATCACGTCCCGGATCAGCCCCTGCTCGTAGGAGTCAAAGGCCTTGTTGGTGATGCCCATATCCAGCGCCGCCCCGGCCGGGATGCCCCGCCGAATCAGCCGCAGCGCGTCCAGCATACCGCGCAGATCCAGCGCTTTGGTAGAAATTTCTGCACTGTCGCATTTTTTCTGCAGGTCCAGAAACAGCAGCGCAAACTGATGCACATATTTTGCGGTAAGATCCGGGAACTGCGCCCGCAGCAGCTTTTCCAGATTATCCTGCGTGATGGTGGGCATCTGCACCACCGCAAAGCGGGAGGTGAGCGCCTCGTTCAGCTCCCGGGTGCCTGCGTAGCCGTAGTTCATGGTGGCGATAAAGCGGGTCTCCTCAGCCAGCGGGATGCGGTCGTACCCGGGCACGTCGATGGCGCGGCGGAAGTCCAGCACGGCGTGCAGCACCGCCAGCGCCTCGTTTTTGGCCATGTTGATCTCGTCCAGCACGCCGAAGCCACCGCACTGTGCGCAGCGGTACACCGGCCCGGGACGGAACACCACCTGCCCGCCCGCAAAGGTATCCATGCCGATCAGGGAGGCGGCGTCCATGTTTACATGAAAGGAGATGTCCCACGCGGGGCGGCCAAAAGCGGCGGCAAGGTTTTCTGCCAGCACATTTTTTCCGGTGGCTTTGCCGCCGGCCAGCAGCAGGTTTTCACCGCAGAGGATGGCCGCCAGTGCCTGCTCCCACACCTCTTTGCCGTAGTAAATAAAGGCAGGGGCGGGGATGCGCGGGCGCAACGCCTGCTCCAGCGGATGAGCGGCACGGTATTTCTGCACCGCCGCAAGCAGGGCGGGGTCCACCCCTTCCTGCCGTAAGGTATCCAGAATATCCGACATTTGTACAAACACCTCGATCTTTGACCGGGTGGAGATGAACTGCCCGGTTTCACGCTTATCATAGCACAATCGCGGCCATTTGTGTAGGGGGCGTGCGGGGCAAAAACGCAAAGAGGGGCAGCCCCAAATGGGACTGCCCCTCTTCACATGAAAAAGAAGAAAAGAAGAAACGCTTAGAGTATGCCGGGGAACTGCGCTTTATCAGGCGTTCTCCAGACCTGCCATCTGCTTGACGGATTTGATGGCAAAGGTCAGGGTGCGGCCACAAGCGGTGCCGCCCATGACGCAGGGGTAGTTGTTCTGGAAGAAGCTGCCGGACATATCGCCGGTAACGTACAGGCCGGGAATGGGCTCGTTGTTGCTATCCTTCGCCTGGCAGTTTTCAGTGATGGAAATACCCTGCATACTGCACAGCAGAGAGGCACCCAGCCAGCAGCCGTAGAAGGGCGCGGTGCGGATGGCGCTCAGGCGGCTTGCAGGCTTGCCGAAGTCCTCGTCGTTCTGCTTGTCGTACAGCTCGTTGTAGCGGGCAACGGTGGCTACAAAGTTGTCCTTGTCAGCACCGGTAAAGCCCATCTTGTCGGCAAGCTCTTCAATGGTGTTCGCCTTCATGATCAGGCCCTCACCCTCGTACTGCTCCAGCTGACCTTCCATCATGCCGGGGATGTAACGGGTCAGTGCAGAGCAACCGATGGTGTGGAAGCGATCTACGTCGCTGCGGAAGTTTGCATCGTGGATCATGGCATAAACGTGCCCCGGCTGCTGGAAAGAAGCATGGGAGGCATTGTCGTATTCCTGACTTTCGTTCATAAAACGCTCGCCATGGCGGTTGACCTTCAGGAAGGGCTGGCTGCCGGGGTTGTACTGACCCACAGTGCCGGGGAAGGCCTTGCCGCCAAAGGCAGAGCCGTTGTCCGCATAACCGGCATCCACACCGGGTGCCACCAGACCGCGGTCGAACAGCACGGGAGCAGGCTCTGCATCCAGATGTGCACCTGCCCAGATAGCGGCACGGATACCATAGCCCTTGTCAGCAGGGGTATAGGAGCAGGCGGTGGTCACGCTGGTGCCCAGCGGGTCCAGCTGCTCCATCATGTAGGGATTGCCTGCATAGCCGCCACAGGCCAGCAGCACGCCCTTGGCTGCGTTGATGCGGATGAAGTGGTCGTCGGCAGTGCTCTGGGCGATAACGCCGGTGATGCGGCCGTCGGCATCCTTTTCCAGCTTGGCAAGGCCGGTGTTAAAGTCGATGCTGTAGCCCTTGCTCTCGATATACTCCTGAAATACCACGTTGCGGGGCTTTTCGGCGCTGCTGTAGTCGACTTGCTGCACAGGGAACATCAGCTTGCTCTGGCTCACCTGCGTATCATCCGGCCATTTGGCTTCATCGCCGGAGGTCAGGTTGCATACATAGTTGTAGGGCTCGCTTTCCAGAATGCCGGAAACAAAATCGTGCATGGCGGCAGACTCATTGATCCAGGTCTTAACTACGCGCTGGTCGCAGCGACCGCCCATGGAGCGGGAGATCTCGCTCAGCAGCTCGGCGCGGTCAACAGGAGCAATGCCCTTTTTCTTTGCTTCGCTGCTGTCGATGGTGCCGTACCAATGGCGGGTATCCATAACGGCAGAATTCTGCTCGATGATACGGAAGTTCAGTCCGTTCTGTGCAGCATAAGCGGCTGCGCACATACCACCGTTGCCAGCGCCCACAATGACGATATCGGTATCCCATGTCTCGGTGATGGAAGCCTCGTCGATGTCAGGCTCTTTGCCCAGCCAGTCGTTTGCGTCGCCGGTGGGCAGCTGCACGCTGGAGACCACGGCCTCGCCCTTTGCCTGTGCGTAGCAGCTCTTGGCGGCCTTCATCACGGCATCGGAGGTGATGGTAGAACCGGAAACACCGTCGATCTCGGCAGAACCGGCAGCCATCAGCTGCTCGCGCAGCTCATCGGCAGCGGCAGCGCCGTAGGAAGCAGTCTCGCCGGAGGTGTCCACTACCACATCGGTGACAGCGCTGTCGGAGAAGGTCATGGTGACCTTGACAGTGGAGGAGATACCCTCGGCGGTGCCCTCATAGGTGCCGGGGATGTACTGGCCGGCAGCACCGGAAGTGGAAGCGGAAGCAGAGCCGGAGGCAGCATTGCAGGCAGCCAGAGCACCGGCGGTCACACTGCTCATGGCGGCAGCAGCGGCGATCTTGATAAAGCCCTTACGGGAAATCTTGTTCATAGGTACGCTCTCTTTCTTTTTGTTCCTTCTTATTGTGCAGCAAGGTGAAGGACACTTTGCTGAATCCTTAACAATTGTAGCGTAGAAGGGTGCTGTTTACAATTCAAGTTTATTATATTATAATTAAGGAAAACCTAATGTATTGTAGGAGGAAGGAAAGAATGAACCAGAGCGCGCTGGCGGGCTTTATAAAGATCGTGGAGCTGAACAGCTTTTGTGCGGCGGCAGAGGCGCTGTATCTTTCACAATCGGCACTTTCGCAGCAGATCCGCACGCTGGAAGGGCAATTGCAGTTTGAACTGTTCCAGCATGTGCCGCGCCGTGTGGTGCTGACCCCGGCGGGATGGGATTTTTACCCCAAGGCAAAGCAGCTGCTGGAATTGTACGATGAGGCGGTGCATCATGCGCAGGCAGTAAAGCTGAATGCAAATCCACCCAAACGGCATCTACTGATCGGACATCAGAATATGCCGCTGCAAATGCTGGGCTTTGACCTGTTTGCCGCTACAGGGGAGTTGAGCAACCGCTTTTCTCCTATCATGCACCGCTGTGCCAGCATAAAGGATGTCTGGAGGGCGTTGCTGAATGATGAAATCGATCTTTCATTGCAGATCGAGTGTGCAGAGATCGCGGCGCGAGGCTTGCACTTTTATCCGGCAGTGTATATGCCAGAGATCGGCGTCCCATTTCATACGCCGCCGGAGGTGCCCCGTGGATATATTACGCTGGAACAGGCGGTGCAGTATCGGTGGATGTTTGCAGAAACACCAGACCAGTCACTGTATGAGACCGCATTGCTACACGAGGCTGCGAGACGGCAGGCAGAAATCATTCGCAGCGTAAAAAGTGTACAGTATGAACTGCCCAGCCTGATGCTGACCCCGGCAGTGTACTACCGCAGACCGGATCCTTCACAGGTGTTTATTCTGGATTGGAACAAGGGAATGCGGTTTGGTATTGTTACGAAAGCGGAGCCGGATCCGGTAGTAATGGCCTATGTCCGCGCGTTGCAGCAACAGCTGCCGTCCCTCTCGGAAAGGCTGTTCGGCCTGAAGCTGGAACCGATGGAGGAATCATAAAGAAAAGATGGAAACCCTCTCAGGCGCTTCCGCGCCGAAGGGAGAGCTCTATTGCAGCTGCCTGGCAGATGCTGAAAAGCTCCCCCTCTTGTGGGAGCTGGCATCGCGCAGCGATGACTGAGAGGGGAATGCAAAGAGCACCTGCTGCCCTCGGAAGAGAAGGCGGCAGGTGCTCTTTTGGCAGTTATATTGCGATGACAGGTGCTTTAATCCACCACGTCCTCGAACTGGCTGTTGTACAGGTCGGCGTAGAAGCCGCCGACCTCGATCAGCTGGTCGTGGGTGCCCTGCTCCACAATGTCGCCGTCTCGCATGACAAGGATGAGGTCGGCATCGCGGATGGTGGAAAGGCGGTGGGCGATGACAAAGCTGGTGCGGCCCTCCATCAGGCGGTCCATGGCGGTCTGGATGCGCTGCTCGGTGCGGGTATCCACGCTGCTGGTGGCCTCGTCCAAAATCAGAATGCGGTTATCTGCCAGAATGGTACGGGCGATGGTGAGCAGCTGCTTCTGTCCCTGACTGACGTTGGAGGCGTCCTCGTTCAGCTCCATCTGGTAGCCGCCGGGCAGGGTGCGGATAAAGTGATCGGCGTTGGCGGCCTTTGCGGCGGCGATCACCTCTTCATCGGTGGCGTCCAGTCGGCCGTAGCGGATGTTCTCCATGATGGTGCCCTTGAACAGCCATGTGTCCTGCAGCACCATGCCAAAGCCCTCGCGCAGGGCGCTGCGGTCAAAGTCCCGCACATCGTGGCCGTTCAGGGTGATGGAACCGGCGTCCACATCGTAAAAGCGCATCAGCAGCTTGACCATGGTGGTCTTGCCCGCGCCGGTGGGGCCTACGATGGCTACCTTTTGGCCGGGCTGCACCGTGCAGCTGAAGTCGTGGATGACGGTCTTGTCCGGGGTGTAGCCGAAGCGCACATGGTCAAAGGTGACCTGTCCGTCAATATCGGAGGGGTCGGCGCGGCGGGCGGGGTCTGCCAGCTGCTCTTCCTCCGGCTCATTCAAAAACTCGAACACCCGCTCGGCAGCAGCGGCCATGCTTTGCAGCATATTGGACACCTGCGAAAGCTGCTGGATGGGCTGGGTGAAGTTTTTGACGTACTGGATAAAGGCCTGAATATCACCAATGGTGATAACGCCGTTTGCGGCAAAAATGCTGCCAACAATGGCCACCGCCACATAGCCCAGGTTGCCCACAAAGTTCATGATGGGCATCATCAGGCCGGAGAGAAACTGGCTCTTCCATGCGGATTCGTACAGCTTATCGTTGGCGGCGTTGAAGTCTGCCAGCACCACGGCCTCCCGGTTGAACGCCTTGACTACGTTGTGACCGGCGTAAACCTCTTCTACCTGACCGTTGACCACGCCCAGCGTGGCCTGCTGCGCCTTGAAGTACTTCTGGCTGAACTTGACCACCACCAGCACCAGCGCCAGCGACACCGGCAGGATCAGCAGGGCGATCAGGGTCATGCGGGGACTGATGGAAAGCATCATCACCAGCACACCGATCATGGTGGTCACGCTGGTGATCAGCTGGGTGATACTCTGGTTCAGGCTCTGGCCCAGCGTGTCCACATCGTTGGTGATGCGGGAGAGCACCTCGCCCACGGTGCGCTTTTCAAAGTACGCCAGCGGCAGGCGGTTGATCTTTTCGCTGATCTGGCGGCGGAAGTCGTAGCAGACCTTCTGGGAAAGGCCGGTCATCAGCCAGCCCTGAATAAAGCTGAAGGCGCTGCTCAGCAGGTACATCCCCAGCAAAAACAGCAGAATGCGGCCGATATACACAAAATCAATGCTGCCGGTGCCGCGCAGCCGGGCGATCCAGCCGGTGGCAAGGGCGGTGGTGGCCTTTGCCAGCACCTTGGGGCCTGCAATGTTGAAGATGGTGGACAGAACAGCAAACAGCATGGCTGCCGCAAGGGGCAGTTTGTAGTGGCTCATGGTGCGGATGAGCTGCCGCAGCGTGCCTTTAAAGTCCTTGGCGCGCTCGGTGGTGGGACGTCCGGGTCTGGGCATATCACTCACCCTCCTTTTCTGTGTTCAGGGTATCCAGCGCCAGTTCCTTCTGGCTCAGCTGGCTGCGGGCGATCTCCTGATATTCCGGGCAGCTGACCATCAGCTGGGCATGGGTGCCCTTGCCCACCAGTCTGCCCTCGTCCAGTACAAGGATCTGGTTTGCGTGCAGCACGGTGGAGATGCGCTGCGCCACAATGATCACGGTGGCGTTGTCGGTCTGTGCCTTCAAAGCGCGGCGTAGCGTTACATCGGTTTTGTAGTCCAGCGCCGAGAAGCTGTCGTCAAACAGATAGACCTTGGGGTTTTTGGCGATTGCCCGGGCAATGGAAAGCCGCTGCTTCTGGCCGCCGGATACGTTGGAACCGCCCTGTGCAATGGGACTTTGGTAGCCCTCGGACTTTGCCTCGATAAAATCAGTGGCCTGCGCAATGGCGGCGGCCTTGTGCACCTGTGCGTCGGTGATATCCTCGCCGCCGAATTTCAGGTTGCTGTCAATGGTGCCGCTGAACAGCACACCCTTCTGGGGCACATAGCCCAGCAGGTCGTGCAGCTGTGCCTGCGGCATCTCGCGCACGTCAATGCCGTCCACGGTCACCTTGCCGCCGGTCACATCGTAAAAGCGGGGGATCAGGTTGAGCAGGGTGGACTTGCCGCAGCCGGTGGAGCCGATGATGGCGGTAGTCTCGCCGGGCTTTGCGGTAAAGCTGATGTGTTCCAGTGCATCGCTGTCCGCACCGGGGTAGCGGAAGCTCACATCCTCAAACTGTACCACACCCTGCCAGTCGGTGTGGGCCTGTGCGGCCTTTGCGGTGGCTTTGTCCGGGTCGTGGATGGTGGCCTTGGTGCGGAGGACCTCGTCGATACGATCCGCAGCCACACCGGCGCGGGGCAGCATGACGGCCACCATCGCCAGCATCAGGAAGGACATGACGATCTGCATGGTGTAGGTGATAAAGGCGATCATCTCGCCCACCTGCATGGTGCCGGCGTCCATGGCTTTGCCGCCGAACCAGACGATGAGCAGGCTGGTGCCGTTCATGATCAGAGTCATAAAGGGCATCATGGCCACCATGGCGCGGTTGGTGAACAGCTGGGTGCCCATCAGCTCCCGGTTGGCCTTATCAAAACGCTGCTCCTCAAACTTTTCGCGGCTGAAGGCGCGCACCGGCATGATGCCGGTCAAAATTTCGCGGCTGACCAGATTCAGCCGGTCCACCAGCTGCTGCATCACCTTGAATTTGGGCATGGCAACGCTCATCAGGAAGATCAGCAGCAACAAAAGCAGTGCCACGTCCAGCACCACGATCCAGGAAAGACCGCTGCGGCTGCCCACAACGTGCAGCACACCGCCAATGCCCAGAATGGGCGCGTAGGCTACCATGCGCAGCAGAATGACACAGACGAACTGCACCTGCTGGATATCGTTGGTGGTGCGGGTGATGAGGGAGGCAGTGGAAAAATTCTCAATCTCTGCATTGGAGAAGCCGATGACACTGGAGAAGGTTTCCCGGCGCATGTCGCGGCCGATGGCGGCGGATACCCGGGAGGCAAGGAAGCCCACGGCCACAGCCACGGCCACCATCAGCAGGGTGAGCGCCAGCATCTGGCCGCCTACCCGGAAGAGGTACTGCATCTGCACATCCCGCGCAACGCCCTGTGCCTCGTATTCCAGCTGCACCAGCAGCAAAGACTGGCTTTTCAGGTTTTCCAGCAGGGTGCTGTCCAGCTGGCTCATGGCACCGTCCAGCTGCTTTTGCAGCATACTGCGGTCAAAGCCGGGCATCTGGCTCATGGCGGCAAACTGGCTGCAAACGGTGTCCAGATCTGCTGCCGTGGGAGTGACGGTCTCGGTGTCGGTGTCCGCAGCGGCAGAGGGCATCTCGGCAAGGCCGGTCATGCCCATGCTGTTCTGCCCGGCGGGGGTGTTGGCGGCCTGTGCGGCAGCCATATACAGCACGATGTCCGGGGTGGTCACGGCATCTTCCAGTGCGGTGCGCTCGTCCTCGGTCAGGTCGGAGCGCAGCTGCAATACGCCATCGTCCTGCAGATAGTACTGATAGGCGTTTTGCAGCTTCTGCGCATCCTCCTCGTTCATCAGCAGACTCAATGCGTCCAGCGTGCTCTTGCGCACCGTCTGGGGCAGGGGGCTTTCAATGCCGCCCTGCTGGATGCCGGTGTCCACGATCTTGCTGGTGTAGTCCGGCAATGCAAGGTCGCAGTACGCCTGCACGAACAGCAGCGCGAACACCACAAGGCAGACCGCCCAGTGTCGGGCCAGCTGCTTAAAGATCTTTGTCATGGTTCGTTTCTCCCTTCGGGTCAATGTTGCGCGCGGCATTTTCCGCAAGAATGGCATCCATCAGCGCGCCGCGCAGCGCGTCCATCTGGGCTACCTGCTCCGGCTCTAACCGTGCCAGCACGCTGGCAAAGTAGTCGCGCAGAGCCTGCTCACACTGGTGGCACAGCTCATACCCTTTGGGGGTGATGCGCACCAGCGTTTTGCGGCGGTCGGCGGGGTCCGGCTCCCGCACCACGGTGCCGTCCTGCTCCATCAACCGCAGCCCGCGCGAGACCGCCGGCAGCGGCTGTCGGATCTCCCGGGCAAGGTCGGAGACGTAGATGGCACCGTCCCTGCCGTGGCAGTTGATGGAATGCAGCAGGCCTTCCAGCATATTGAAGTGGCATTTGGGGCAATCGGCCAGCGCCGCCCGCATCCCGGCCTTGGATGCCTTGCTCAGCTGCCCAATATAGTGGCACATCCCCTGAAAGCTGGGGGTGCTTGGCTCGGACACAACAGTCCCTCCTCGTTTGCATTTTTCGAATACTTAACAGTTGTTAAGTATTAACGCCTGATAAGCATATTCCTTTTGCAGCGGGATTGCAAGAGAATGGGGAAATATTAAACAAAAATTCACAAAAAACTTGTAGGCTTTGTCAGGACGAAAACCGGTTCTCGCTGCATAGAAATAAAGGACAGGCAGAAACGGAGGGTGCGGATGGAGCAGGGGTTACAGGTGCTGTTGCAGGTATTCGGCGGGTTGGCGCTGTTTTTATACGGAACAGACAGCCTGTGCCGGGCAGTGCAGCAGGGGGCGGGCAGACGGCTGCGCAGCTTGCTGGCGCGGTGTACCGCAAACCCGGTAGCAGGGTTGCTGACTGGTGCGGCGGTAACGGCGGTGCTGCAAAGCAGTTCGGCGGTCACGGTCATGGTCATTGCCTTTCTGGCGGCGGGGCTGTTGCAGCTGCGGCAGGCGGTGCCGGTGGTGTTCGGGGCAAATATCGGCACGACGGTCACGGCGCAGCTGCTGGCGTTCCGGGTGGAAAGCTGGCGGTATCTGCTGCTGTTTTGCGGGGTATTGCTCTGTCTGGCCTGCAAAAACTGGCGGGGCCGTTGCGTGGGCGAAGCCGTGTTCGGCTTTGGGGTGCTGTTCGAGGGCGTTACGGTGATGCGCAGCGCCATGGAGCCGCTGCTGCAAAGCCCGCTGCTCCGGTTGGAGCTTGCCCGGGTGCAGCAAAGCCCCTTGCATGGACTGCTGGCGGGCGTCTGCATGACCTTAACGGTGCAAAGCAGTTCTGCCACGGTGGCGCTGCTGCAAAGCATGGCGGCGCAGCCCGGTGCGGACGGCGTGCACAGCCTGCTGGGGCTGACAGCAGCTATTCCCATTCTGCTGGGGGATAACATCGGTACTACCATCACGGCGGTGCTGGCTGCCATCGGGCAGGGAAGAGATGCCAAGCGGGTGGCGGCAGCCCACGCTATTTTTAATCTGAGCGGCGCGGCGGTGTGCTGCATACTGCTGCAACCCTTTGCGGCGCTGGTGCGGTTGTGCTCGCCTACGGGCGCAGAGTGCGCCGTGATCGCCCGGCAGATCGCCAACGCGCACACGCTGTTCAACGGGCTGTGTGCGCTGGTATGGCTGCCCCTGACCGGGCAGATGGTGCGGCTGGTCTGCGCACTGCTGCCCGATAAAAATCGCCCGGAAGAACGGTTGTAAACCGGAGCGGGGAATGGTATACTAAAGCAGACGATACTATTATATATATAAAGGATGAAATGCAATGAAACGGAAAATCGGCAGGTTGTGCATGGTGCTGGGCGCGGTGCTGATCTTATGCGCCGCCGGGCTGCTTGGCTACAACCGGTGGGATGCTGCCCGGGCAGAAAAGGCTTCGCAGGAAGTATTGGGCGAGCTGGAGCAGACCATGCAAAAGACCATTACGGAGCACCGGCAGGAAAACGAGACCGCAGCCCCGCAGCCGGTGCTGGACCCGACGCAGGAGATGACCACCGTGGAGGTGGAGGGGCACGACTATATCGGGGTGCTTTCCATCCCGGCGGCAGGGCTGGAACTGCCGGTGATGGCGCAGTGGAGCTACGCCGGGCTGAAGGTCGCCCCCGGACGGTACAGCGGCACCACCTATGCCGATGACCTGGTGCTTTGCGGCCACAACTACGCAAAGCACTTCAGCCCCATCAAGTGGCTGGCTATCGGCAGCCCGGTCTACTTTACAGATGCGGACGGTCTGCGCTGGAACTACGAGGTGGAGAGTGTGGAGACTTTGCAGCCCACCCAGATCGAGGAGATGACCACTGTTACCGAGACGGACAGCTGGGATCTGACTCTGTTCACCTGCACCTCCGGCGGCAACGCCCGCTACGCGGTGCGCTGTGTGCGGACGGGCTACCCCGTCCGGGTGACGGACGCGGCAGAGTGACGCCATCTCTTGCGGGGCGGGACGATTTGGAATGCCCGCCGCATGTGCTTTGGGCATGATCAGCAGAAAATTTATTTTTAATTTCGGGATAGCGGAGCGTCTGCGGACGCTCCGCTATCCCATTTTCACGGGAGGGAACGTGACGGAAAACGACAGCTCCGGAACCTGTTTCCTACGGAAATGCGGCGCTGCGGGAAATTTCAAAAGCTTGATTTCCAAGGAGACCGGGGGAGCATACGCTGTTTTTTACGAAAAAACCGCAAATAACATTTGAAAGTCCTTTTTATGGTATCTGAATTGTGCGATACTGTGTTCACCGGAAAAGCTCCGGGTACAAAACAGACACACAGGAGGGAAACACCATGAAGGATTTTGAGTTGCGTTATGTGGGCAGTCATGTGGAGGTATACACCGGCAGTGGTGTGTTCCTGTTTTCGGCCGACACGGTGCGGGAGGCCATGGAAGAGCTGGCCGGGTAAGCGGGGAACATACTGCATCCGGGAAGATATAATGTAAAATGTATGTAAAATAACGGAAAGCTTTTTGTTTGTTGCCCGGAAATATGTTGCGAAATGTGTGAAAAAAGTAACTTTCCTGTAAAATAAACCTTGTTGAGACGCCCCCTTTGATGGTATAATAAAAATAAGCGGCTTCCGGAACAGGGCAGCGCCTTGCGTGTGCAAGGCTCCGGCGGCTGCGTGCTGTAAAGGATAAAAAGGGAAGTTTCATATTAGGAGTATCGTTATGGATATCACACACATTACCTCTCTGCTGGGCGGCGTTGCGTTGTTCCTGTACGGCATGTCCATCATGGGTGCCGGTCTGGAAAAGCTGGCAGGCGGCAAGATGCAGGGCGTATTGCAAAAGCTTACCTCCTCTACCATCAAAGGCGTGATCTTCGGCACACTGATCACCGGCGTCATTCAGTCGTCGGCTGGTACGGTGGTTATTTGTGTCGGCCTTGTCAACTCTGGTATCATGACACTGACGCAGTCGGTAGGCGTGATCATGGGTGCAAATATTGGTACTACGGTAACAGGTCAGTTGATCCGCATGGCGGATATCTCAGGCGACAGCCTGTGGCTGACCTTGATCCAGCCCAAGACCTTTGCCCCTGTGGTGGCGTTTATTGGCTGCATTTTTTATGTGTTCCTGCGCAATGCCAAAAAGAAGAATATCGGCCAGATCATGCTGGGTTTCGGTATCCTGTTTACCGGCATGAGCCTGATGGATACCGGTGTGGCACCCCTGCGGGAGAGCGCTGTGTTCCAGAATCTGTTCGTCACCATGACCAACCCCATTCTGGGTGTTCTGGTGGGCGTGGTGGTCACTGTGATCATCCAGTCCTCTTCTGCCTCCGTGGGTATTTTGCAGGCACTGTCCAGCACAGGGCTTGTCACCTTCAGTTCTGCCATCCCCATCATTCTGGGTGCGCATATCGGTACGGCGTTCACCCCGCTGCTCACCATCGGCGGCTCTTCCAAGGATGGTAAGCGGGCAGCGCTCATCCACCTGTACTTCAACGTCATCGGCAGCGTGATCCTGCTGGCGCTGATCTATGCAGTGCAGTTCACCATCGGCATCCCTATGTGGGGCGATGTGATGAACAAGAGCTCCATTGCAAACATCCATACTTTGTCCAGCGTATGCGCCATGCTGCTGTTCCTGCCTTGCAGCGGGGTGCTGAGCCGCTTGGCGATGCTCACGGTGCCCAGCAGCGTGGAGGAAGCACAGGAGCTGAGCATGCCGGTGCTGGACGAGCGTCTGTACAAGAGCCCGGCTGTGGCTTTGCAGCAGGCGAAGAACGCGGTGATCAAAATGTCCCGCCGCGCCGCCCGCAATGTGGGTCTGGCCGCGCCGCTGCTTTTGAAGATGGACGAGGAGACTGTGAGTGCCATCAAGGTGCGCGAGAACCTGATCGACCGCATGGAGGTGGAGATCACCAACTATCTGATCAAGCTGACCGATCAGGAGCTGGGCGACGACGAGAGCCACGCGGTGACCGAGCTGCTGAATTTTGTCACCGAGTTCGAGCGCATTGGCGACTACGCCGTGAACATCATGGAAAAGGCCGAGGAACTGTACGACAAGGAAGCCAGCTTCAGCGAGAGCGCCAAAAAGGAGCTGCAGCTGCTGGACGACGCACTGGAGCGCATTCTGGTTCTGACGGACGAGGCTTTTGAAAACGACGATACCCAGAAGGCAGCCCAGGTGGAGCCGCTGGAAGAGATCATTGATGTGATGGTGGAGCGCCTGCGCGACCAACACATCCGCCGCCTGAAGGACGGCGTCTGCTCCATCGACACCGGCGTGGTGTTCCTTGATGTGTTGAACAACGCCGAGCGTATCTCCGACCACTGCTCCAACATCGCAGTGCGCATGGTGGGCATGGAGGCCGGCGACGATTACGACTCCCATACCCTGAAAAACATCATGCACCACAGCCCCAGCAAGGACTATATGCTGGAATACGAGCAGTGCCGCAAGGAGTACCTTGTGCCGCTGGAAGAAATGGAAGCATAAAATAGTTTTTGTTTTTAAATAAGCCAGGCCTGCGGGTCTGGCTTGTTTTGCGTTTTCACGCAGGAATATGCAGTAGGCACTGCCGTATATCTTTACAATCCCCCTCGTGAAAATGGGATAGCGGAGCGTCCGCAGACGCTCCACTATCCCGAAATTAAAATAAATTTTCCGCTGAAGATGGCCAGAGCACAAGCGGAGGCCATTAGAAATCGTGTACCCACGCAGGGCACTTACTCCCCCAGATCCTCCAGCAGCAGATCCAGCTCCCGGGGGCTGTTGACCACAAGCCCACGCTTGATGCGCAGGGCATCATTTTCCGGCAGAAGATTGGTGTAGATGCCGGTCACGCGAATCAAAGTGCCCGGGGTGCCATCGGCGCGGCAGGTGTACACCGCCACCCGCCCGCCGCTGTCCCGCAGGCAGTAGCGGGCGGCGTCCGGCTGCGGCACTGCCTGCGCGGCAAGGCTCAGAGGAGAGGCGGGGTCGGTCTCGGACCCCGCGGGGCTTTGAGACAGCGGCAGCTTTGGTAGTGCCATCCAGAACAGACTGAAAACAATGGTGAATACGCAAAGCCCGTAGAACAGGCAGACAGACAGCTTGCGCATAAAAAACACTCCCTTCCCCCGTAAGTATGCCCCGTTTTTGCGGATGGCAGACAATTTTCACACGCGGGCACTGTACTTTCCACAGTGGAGTGTGTTATACTATTTATATCTGCTCAGCGCGCAAAGATTGGTTCTTGCCCGGCTGGGGCGTGCGTGCTATAATATGGTATTGCAGTTTGAAGTTTCGTGTCACAAACGATGTGGATAAAACCCGGCGCAGCAATGCCCGGAAACAGTCTTGAAATGTCAGGAGGCGATCCCTATCTCCAACAATGAGATGAGAAAGATCCATCGGAACGGCGAGGAGCAGCCTGCCCGCCCGGTGGGACGTAAGGTCAATGTTTCCCAGAGCCGTCGCGAGGCACGCCCCGCAGCGGAAAACCGTACTCGTGCGCCAAAAGCACCCAAAAGCCCCAAGCCGCCGAAGGAAAAGAGCAAGCACCCCATTTTGCGGTTCATCGGACGCACTATCGCTACGGTGCTCTGCCTTGGCATCATGCTGGGCAGCGTGGTGGCTGTGGGCATGGTGTTCTATGTGGTGCAGGCTACCGCCAACGACGGCGACCTGCTGGATCTGGACAACATCCAGTTGAGCCAGTCCAGTATGGTGGTGGCTACCGACCCGGATACCGGTGCACAGGTGGAGTATGCCACCCTGCGCTCCTCCAACAGCCACCGCGTGTGGGCAGACCTTGAGCAGATCCCTTCCAACTTGCAGTATGCCTTCATCTGCACCGAGGATAAGGATTTCTACTCAGAGCCCGGCGTCAACTTCAAGCGCACCATCGGCGCAATGATCAATGAGTATTTGCTGCCCATTTACAGCTCCAAGCAGGGCGCATCCACGCTGGAGCAGCAGCTCATCAAGAACCTGACCGATGACAACAGCGCCAGCGGTATCAATGGTGCACTGCGCAAGGTGCGCGAGATCTACCGCGCCCTCTGCCTGAGCCGCAGCTACTCTAAGGAGACCATTTTGGAGGCGTACCTGAACACCATCAGCTTTACCGGCACCATTCAGGGTGTGCAGACGGCGGCCAACGAGTACTTCAACAAGGATGTCAGCCAGCTGAGCCTGTGGGAGTGCGCCACCATTGCCTCCATTACCAAAAACCCCACCAACTATAACCCCTATACGAACCCCGAAAACCTGATCCACCGCCGCAACTTCATCATGTACAATATGTGGCAGCAGGGCGTGATCAGCGAGGAGGACTACCGCAACGGTGCTGCACAGCCCCTTGTGCTGGCCGAAGAAGACAGCGGCAAAAAGCCCAGCACCGTCACCTCCTACTTCACCGATGCACTGTTCAACGAGGTCGTGCAGGACATCATGACCAAGGAGGGCATCAGCGAGTCCGAGGCGCAGAAGCTGCTCTACACCGGCGGCTTTACCATCGAGGCAACTGTCAATACCAAATTGCAGTCCCAGATGGAAAACCTGATGCTGAACACCGATGATGCTTACTTCCCGGCGGGCTGGCATGAGGAAGAGGTCACTTCCATCTCGGACGATGATGTGCAGGTGTTCAACGAGGACGGCACTCCCAAGACCCGTACCGGCGAGGACGGCACCGTCTACTACTACCGCAACGTGCGCACGCAGGCTGCCATGGTCACGCTGGACTATGACGGCAACGTGCTGGCTATTGCGGGCGGCTTGGGCGAAAAGACCAAGAGCCTTTCCCTGAACCGCGCCTACAACGTGGAGCGGCAGACCGGTTCTACCATCAAGCCCATCGGCGCTTATGCGCTGGGCATTGAGTATGGTCTGGTCAACTGGTCCACCATGCTCAACAACTCCCCCCTGTACCAGAAGCAGGATATGATCATCCGGGACGAGGATTATTGCCGCAAGAACGGCCTGATGGGTCTCTCCGACAAGCAGCTCCGCGCTTACCCCAACGCATGGCGCAGCTGGCCGCGCAACTACGGCGGTAACTACGGCGATGGCAGCGATCTCCCGCTGTGGAACGGCCTTGCCCGCTCGCTGAACACCATCGCGGTGCGTGTGGGCGACCTTGTGGGCGCAAGCAATATCTTCAACTTCGTCTACAACACCTTGCAGCTGAATACGCTGGACCCCACCAACGACGTGGGTCTGGCGCAGATGGTCATGGGCAGCCAGACCAAGGGCGTTACCCCCATGGCACTGGCCGCAGCCTTCCAGATCTTCTATGATGGCGAGTACACCACCCCGCACCTGTATACCCGTGTGCTGGACCGGGACGGCAACATCTATCTGGAAAACAACGCCACCAGCTATCAGGCACTGACCCCCGATACTGCTTATGTCATGAACCGCCTGCTGAAGAACGTTCTGTTCTCCAGCGTAGGTACTGCCAGCGGCCGTTATCCCAACTCCAACGGCATGGAGGCCTTTGGTAAGACCGGTACTGCCAGCGACGAAAAGGATCTGTGGTTCGTGGGCGGCACGCCCTACTATGTCACCGCTGTGTGGTGGGGCTACGATGCACCTTACGATATGACCAAGACCCTGTCCAAGCAGCAGGCCAAGACCCGCACCTGTGTGACCGCGTGGAAGGCACTGATGGAGCAGGCACAGGCAGACCTGCCCTATAAGGCATTCCCCACCTCCGCAGGCGTGGTGGAGCGCCGCTACTGCACCCAGAGCGGCCTTCTGGCCGGTGCAGGCTGCCCGAGCACGGCTGTGGGCTACTACCGTGCCGATGACCTGCCCGATACCTGCACCTACTCCCACGCAGCCCCGCAGGCCGCTGCCCCTACCGAGAACACAGACGACGCTGCGCCCACCCAGCCGGTCACTCCTACCGACACCAGTGCGCTGGATACAGAATAAGGGGAAAAATCGTACTTTTTTGCCCCTTTGCTGAAAAATCCGGCAAGGACAGGGCGCGCTTTACAAGACAAAACTGGACAAAGTGACAAAATAGCATCCGGGCTCTTGCATTGCAGGGGTTCGGATGCTATTATATTTTCTGCAAGAACACTTGTGTTTGAGAGGTGAACAAGTTGGAACGCCGTTTTTATCTGGTGGATGCGCAGGTGCTGCCGGAGGTCTTTCTCAAGGTGGTACGCGCCAAGGAGCTGCTGGCCAGCGGAGAAGCCCGCAGCATTTCGGCTGCGACCCGTGCCGTGGAGCTTTCGCGCAGCGCATTTTATAAGTATAAGGATTGTATCTTTGATTCCGAGAATGGCCGTGAGGTCATCACGGTCATGGCCACCCTGCGGGACGAGACCGGCGCGCTGCAAAGCCTTCTGGCTGGTATCAGCGCCGCAGGTGCCAGCATCGTGACCATCAACCAGTCCACCCCGGAAAACGGAGCTGCGCTGGTGGCGGTCACCATCCGCACCGATACCATGCAGATGTCCCCGGAGGAACTGACCGAAAAACTTTCGCGCCAGCGCATGGTCGTGGGTGTGCGCTGTGGGTATAACCTGTAACAAAACAGGAAACGAGGGAAAGAGAGTATGGCTAAAATTGCAATTCTGGGCTTTGGCACGGTGGGCAGCGGCGTATACGAGGTGCTGTGCCGCAATGCTGCAAGTGTCTCCCGCCGGGCTGGCGAACCGGTGGAGGTAAAGTACATTCTGGACCCGAAGGACTTTACCGGCAACCCGGTGGAGCCTTTGGTGGTCAAGAATATCGACGTGATCCTGCAGGATCCGGAGATCCGGGTGGTGGTGGAGACCATCGGCGGCACCCGCTTTGCCTACCCCTACGTCAAGGCGTGTCTGGAAAGCGGCCGCAGCGTGTGCACCTCCAACAAGGAGATGGTGGCCACCTACGGCGCAGAGCTGCTGGCACTGGCCAAGGAGCACGACTGTGCTTTCCTGTTCGAAGCCTCTGTGGGCGGCGGTACGCCCATCATCACCCCCATGCACCAGTGTTTGGCGGCTAACGTCATCACCGAGGTGGAGGGCATCGTGAACGGCACCACCAACTTCATGCTCACCAAGATGGTGCGGGAGGGCCTTGACTTTGAGGATGCGCTGCACATTGCGCAGGAGTTGGGCTACGCCGAGACCAAGGACCCCAGCGATGACGTGGACGGCCGCGACGCCTGCCGCAAGATCGCCATTCTGTCCTCCATGGTGTGTGGTCACCAGATCTACCCCCAGAACATTCCCACCCGGGGCATCCGGGCCATTACCGCCGCCGATGTGGCCAGCGCCGAAAAGCTGGGCTGCGTCATCAAGCTGATCGCATGGATGAAGCTTGGCAAGGACGGCAGCGTGGCCGCCGGGGTAGAGCCGTGTCTGGTGCCCAAGGCAAACCAGCTGGCCAGCGTGGACGATGTTTTCAACGCAGTGCTGGTCAAGGGCGATATGCTGGGCGATGTGGTGTTCTACGGCAAGGGCGCAGGCAAGCTGCCCACCGCCAGCGCTGTGGTGGCAGACGTGGTAGATGCCCTGAAAAACGGTGCACAGGTGCACGACAGCCTGTTCTGGCAGCCCGCAGACCCGGTGGACGGCATGCTCACCGACCCGGCTCCCGCTGCATATTATGTGCGTGTGGCGGGCATTGCACCCGCTGTGGTGGAAGCCATCTACGGCTACGGCAAGGTGGTGGATGAGCGGTACGAGGGCTGCGCCTACTTTGTGGAGCGCGCCGACGAGCGTGCGCTGGCAGAAGCCGCGCGCAAGGTGGAGGCCGTGGGCGGCAGCGTGAAGCTGGTGCTCAAGCGTCTGCCCGAGGAAGTGTAACGGAAAGGAACTGCGGCAATGAAGATCAAGGTTTCGGTCCCTGCCACCAGTGCCAACGTAGGCTCCGGCTTCGATGCGCTGGGTCTGGCAGTAACCCTGTACAACACGGTCACCTTTGAGGACAGCGAGGTGCTGGAGATCTCGGCATCGGATGGCACCCGTATCCCCCGGGGCGAGTCGAATCTCGTGTACCGCTCCGCCAAGGGTCTGTTCGAAAAAGTTGGCAAGCAGATCCCGCCCCTCAAGATCACCCAGACGAACCCCATCCCCATGGCGCGGGGTCTGGGCTCCTCTTCGGCCTGCATCATCGCGGGTCTGCTGGGCGCAAACCGGATGCTGGGCGATGTGCTCAACACGCAGGAGCTGCTCACGCTGGCAACTGCCATCGAGGGACACCCCGATAACGTGGCTCCGGCACTGCTGGGCGGCCTGACCAGCAGCGTGTTTGAGGACGGCAAGGTGTATTCGGTCAAGCGGAATGTGGATGAAAGCCTCTGCTTTGCTGCCATCGTGCCGGACTACAAGCTGCTGACCGAAGCAGCCCGCGCAGCCCTGCCCAAGGAGGTATCCCATAAGGACGCGGTGTATAACCTGTCCCGTGCGGCGCTGGTGCCCGCAGCTTTCTGCGAGGGACGGCACGACCTGCTGGCCATTGCCACTGAGGATAAGCTGCACCAGCAGTACCGGATGCCTCTGATGCCCGGCTCCCGCGAGGTATTCGATATGGCGCGGCTTTGCGGCGCAAAGGCCGTGTATGTGTCCGGTGCAGGCAGCACGGTCATGGCAGTGGCAGAAAAGGCCGAGGCCGAAAAGTTCTATTCCAAGCTGGAAAAAGGTCTGGAGCTGCTGGAAGGTCTGGACGGATGTGAAGCATTTACACTGTTGCAGCTGGATGCCGATAACACCGGCGCAACTGTGGAATGATAAACGGGTAAGGGAAGTGCAAGAACGCTTCCGCCCGGCAAGCCCCCGCAAACGCGGGGCGTAAAGAGGAGAGTGACAAGATATGGCGTTGATCGTACAGAAATTCGGCGGTTCCTCCGTAAAGGACCGTGACCGTATCTTCAACGTTGCGCGGATCGTGGCCAACACCCACAACGCGGGCAATGACGTAGTGGTGGTAGTTTCCGCACAGGGCGACACCACCGATGACCTGATCGCCAAGGCAGGGGAGATCACCCATAACCCCTCGGCGCGTGAGATGGATATGCTGCTGGCCTCCGGCGAGCAGATCAGCATCGCACTGCTGGCCATGGCGCTGAACGAGCTGGGCTGCCATGCCATCAGCCTGACCGGCTGGCAGGCGGGCTTCCGCACCGACCGTGCCTACACCAAGGCGCGCATCACCCGGCTGGAGACCGAGCGGATCTCCTCCGAACTGGAGCGCAACCGTGTGGTGGTGGTGGCAGGCTTCCAGGGCTTGAACAAGCTGGACGACATCACCACGCTGGGACGCGGCGGCTCCGATACCAGTGCTGTGGCCATTGCCGCTGCCCTGCACGCTGACCGCTGCCAGATCTACACGGATGTGGAGGGCGTTTATACCGCCGATCCGCGCAAGGTGCGCAACACCCGCAAGCTGGAAGAGATCACCTTTGACGAGATGCTGGAGCTGGCATCTCTGGGCGCACAGGTGCTGAACAACCGCAGCGTGGAACTGGCCAAAAAGTACAATGTGGAGCTGGAGGTGCTCTCCAGCCTGAACCCCATCCCGGGTACGGTGGTTAAGGAGGTTACAAAGGACATGGAAGGTATGCTGATCAAGGGTGTTGCCAAGGACACCGATGTTGCTGTTATCACGATTCTCAACGTTCCCGATGAGCCGGGCATGAGCTTTAAGATCTTCGGCCTGCTGGCACAGAAGAACATCAATGTGGACATCATCCTGCAGTCCACCGGCCGCGACGGCAAGAAAGACATCAGCTTTACCTGTGCCGAGGGCGAAGCCGAGGTGGCCATGCGTGTGCTGAAGGACAGCGCACACTTCAGCGATGTCAGCGTGGATACCACCTGCGCCAAGGTCTCCATCGTAGGTGCCGGTATGCAGAGCCACAGCGGCGTTGCTTCCAAGATGTTCGAGGCACTGTCCAACAACAATATCAACATTAAGATGATCTCTACCAGCGAGATCAAGATCTCCTGCATCATCGACCGTGCAGACGCCGACAAGGCCGTCAGCGCTATCCACGATATGCTGTTTGACTGATCTGCGTAAAATTTTTGCTTATGGCCTGTCTGCTCCCTGCCGGGGGCGGGCGGGTCATAATTTTTTTACACACGGCGGCGTTTACACAAATTGCAAAGGGGTGTATAATATAGTTTGAATCTGTGCGGCGCACCGGCGCTGCAACAACGCCGAAAAGGAGCCCCGCCGCATGAGTGAACCCACCCGTACCCCCAGAGCGCCTGCTGATAAGCGCCTGACCTATCAACAATGGAAGCGCCGCAAAATGCTGCGGCTGGCCCGCAACTGGGTGCTGTTTCTGGCCGGCTGCGCTGCGGTGGTGGCGCTGCTGACCGGCGGCATCCTGTGGCTGCTGCCCAAGGTGCACGGTCTGCTGGCCGGGCCTAAAGTGTTTGCAGCCAGTGTGTACGACGGCACAGACTATGTGTTCAACGCCGCAGATGCCCGGCTTACGCTGGTGAATGCCAACCTGCCCTATACCGCAGAGCCCGCCCCGCTGCTGGACACCGCCGATGAAACCACCGGTCAGCAGTTGGAGGCCGAAGCCGCCATGCAGTACCGCAGCATGGCAGCCGCCGCGCAGGCGGATGGGGTCAGCCTGACCCTTGTGACGGGTTATCAGGACGCCGACACCCGGCAGGCCGCCTACGAGGCCCGGGTGCAGACCTACCGCGATAAGCGCAAGAGCGAGGAGGACGCCGCCCGTCTGGCGGCTACCATCCAGCCCGCCGCCAATGCCAACGAGCACGGCACCGGCTACGCGGCAGATATCCTCAGTGCGGACGACCCGCAGCAGAACACCGGCTTTGCCGAGACCCGCGCCTACGAGTGGCTTACGGCCTACGCGGCGGAATACGGCTTTATCCTGCGCTACCCGCAGGACCGGCAGGCCGCCACCGGCATCGTGTTCGAGCCGTGGCACTGGCGCTATGTAGGGGTGGAAAACGCCCTTGCCATCCGCGCCAGCGGCCTGAGCCTGGAAGAGTTCATCGCCCTGCAGCGGGCAGATTGAATCAAATGCTCTGTGCTGCGGCACAGAGAGAAGGGAATAACCATTGGAACGTACTCTCATTGCACCGGGCGTGCATCTTTCCTGCGACCCGGCTTCTAAATTCAACCGCTGCCGCATCAGCATCCACTTTGCTTTTCCGGCTCAGCGTAAAACGGCCACTGCCCACGCGCTTTTGCCGCTGGTGATGGAGCGCGGCTATGCGGACTGCCCGGATATGACCCGGCTGACCAAAAAGCTGGCAAAGCTCTACGGCGCAGACCTGACCGTGGATGCCCGCCCCATGGGCTGCAACCACAACCTCTGCGTCAGTGTGACTGGCATCAAGGATGCCTTTGCGCTGGAAGGCGAGGCGCTGACCGCCGAGTACACGAAAATCGCGCTGGGTGCGGCCTTCCATCCCTATCTTGTGGATGGCTGCTTCGACCCGCAGGCTGTCAGCATTGAAAAGCAGATGCTGAAAAAGGGGCTTGAGGACGAGATCAACGATAAACGCATCTACTGCCTGCATCAGGCCAACCGGGAGTTCTTTGGTGACAGCCCGGCGGGCGTGCGGCAGGAGGGCTATCTGGAAGAGGTGGACGGCCTTACCCCGGCTATGCTGACCGATGCCTACCGGCAGATGCTGCGCACCGCCAACATCGAACTGCTGGTGCTGGGCTGCGATACCGCCCAGACCGCCGCCATCCGGGACGCTTTGCTGGCAGAACTTGCCTGCATCGACCGTGCCCCGCTGCCGCTGGTGGAAAACATGGCCATGCCCACCATTGCACCGGTGCACAAGACCGAAAACTATGATATGGTGCAGGCAAAGCTGTGTATGCTGTTCACGCTGGGACAGCCCATGCAGCCGCAGCAGCTGGCAGCCGTGCGCCTTGCCATGGCGCTGTACGGCGGCAGCGTGACCAGCCGCCTGTTCCTCAACGTGCGGGAGCGGGACCATCTGTGCTACTACTGCTCCTCCTCCTTCCAGAGCTTTACCGGCAGTATGGCGGTGAACAGCGGTGTGGAGCACGCCGACGCCGCCCGCGCAGAGCAGGCGATTCTGAAAGAGCTTGCCGACCTGTGCACCGGCCCTATTACCGACGAGGAATTCGAGGACTGCCGCCGGGGTCTGCTCAGCGGCATGAACGGGGTAGAGGACAGCCTTGGCGGCATCGAAAGCTGGTACTACATCGAGGTGCTGCGCGCAGGTGCCAACAGCGCCGCGCCCATCCAAAGCCCGGAGCAGGCGCGGAATGCCCTGCGCACTGTGACCAAGGACGAGGTGCGGGATATCCTGCGCCGCCTGACCCTCTCGGTCAGCTATCTGCTTACAAAGGAGGATGCTGCCCATGCCGCAGAATAACCAGACCCTGCTGGAAAAGACCGTGGCCGACCAGTGGCAGACCCTGCCCTCCGGCCTGACGGTGCTGGTGCACCCCATGCCGGGCTATTCCAGCACCCATGTGATCTATGCCACCAAGTTCGGCTCCATCGACCGGGATTTCTGCCTGAACGGGCAAACGGTGCATCTGCCGGCGGGTGTAGCGCATTTTCTGGAGCACAAGATGTTCGAGGACGAGGACGGCGACGCTTTTGCCAAGTACGCAAAGACCGGTGCCAACGCCAACGCCTTTACCAGCTTTGACCGCACCTGTTACCTGTTCACCGCCACCCAGCAGCTGGACGAAAGTCTGGACGTGCTGCTGGGTATGGTGGGCCACCCCTACTTTACCGAGCAGACCATCGCCAAGGAGCAGGGCATCATCGGGCAGGAGATCAAAATGTACGATGACAGCCCGGACTGGCGGCTCATCACCGGCCTGTTCGAGTGTCTGTACCACAGCCACCCCATCCGCAGCGATATCGCGGGCACGGTGGAAAGTATTGCCGAGATCACGCCCGCCATGCTGTACGACAGCTGCAAGGCCTTTTATGCCCCGGGCAATATGGTGCTGGCTGCTGCCGGCAACACCACCATGGAGCAGATCCTTGCCGCCTGCAAGCGGCACGGTCTGATGGAGCCCCGCCCGGCAGAAAAGGTGCAGCGGCTGTGGGCCACGGAGCCTATGACCCTTGCCGCTACGGAAAAAACGCTGACCATGCCGGTTTCCAAGCCCTGCTTCGGCGTAGGCTTTAAGGAAGAGCCGCTGCCAGCGGGTGATCTGCGCACCGAGGCACTGTACGACCTTGTGCTCAGCTGCATCGTGGGCGGGATGTCGCCGCTGTACCGCCGCCTGTATGACGAAGGCCTTGTGAACCCCGGCTTTGGCGGCGAGGTGCTGCGGGTGGACGGCTGCTGCTGCATCCTGTTCACCGGCGAGAGCGATGTGCCGGACACCGTGCGCCAGCTGCTGCTGGACGAGATCGCCCGGGTGCGCGCCGCAGGTGTGGACAGGGAAGTGTTTACCCTGTGCAAGAACGAAAAATACGGTCAGCTGATCGAAAATCTGGAAAACGTGGAGGACTCGGCCAGCCAGATGGCAGACTTTGCCCTCAGCGGCCAGACGGTGGCGCAGCAGATCTCCATGCTGGCCGGGCTGACCGCAGAGGATGCGGACGCTGCTTTGCAGCACATCCTGTGCACCGACCGCATGGCTACCATGTACATCCTGCCGGATGGCACGGCGCAGGCAGCGGAAGAGGACGAGGAGGAAGAAGAATGAACTATCTGACAAATCTGGTGCAGTTCCCGGGTCTGGGGCTGAGTTTTCACCTGAACCGTGTGGCCTTTACCATCGGCGGGGTCAGCATCTACTGGTACGGCGTGTGCATCGCGGTGGGTCTGTGTCTGGCACTGGTCTTTGCCTTTCGGCACAGTCTGGAATTTGGCGTAGACCCGGACAGCATGGTGGACGTCATCCTCATCGGCGTGGTGCTGGGCATTATCAGCGCCCGCGCCTACTATGTGGCTATGGCACCGTTCCAGTACAATAGTATCTGGGAGATGATCGCCATCCGCGATGGCGGCCTTGCCATCTACGGCGGCATCATCGGCGGCTTTTTGTTCGGCGGTCTGGCCTGCAAGTGGCGGGGCGTGCCGGTACTGCCCATGTTCGACCTGACTGCTATGGGCTTTCTCATCGGGCAGGGCTGCGGCCGCTGGGGCAACTTCTTCAATCAGGAGGCCTTTGGCTGCAACACCACCCTGCCGTGGGGTATGTACAGCGAGGCCACCCGCGCTTACCTGATGAGCAGCACGGTCACGGTACCCAAGGGCGTGGTCATCGACCCCAACCTGCCGGTGCATCCCACCTTTTTGTACGAGAGCATCTGGTGCTTTGTGGGCTTCTTCCTGCTGTTCCGCTACATTAAAAAGCGCAAGTTCAACGGCGACATCACCCTGCGGTATCTGGTGTGGTACGGCGCGGGCCGTTTCTGGATCGAGGGGCTGCGCACCGACAGCCTGATGCTGGTACCCTCCATCGGGCTGCGGGCTTCCCAGCTGGTGGCAGGCATCGCCGTGGTGGCGGGCATTGCGGCAGAGGTGTACTTTACCCGGAAATTCAAGGGCAAGCCCCTGTTTGTGCCGCTGGCGCTGAACGCAGAAAACAAGGCAGCCAAAAAGAAGCTGGATGGCCCCATCTCCTTTGCGGGTAAGGACACCCAACTGCTGGCTTCCAGCCCGCGCAAGCTGTTTTTGGAAAAGACCGAGGCCTATAATGCACAGGTGAAAGCCGCCATAGAACAGGCTGGGCAGAAAAAAGCGTAAAAATCTGCGCAAAAGGGGAAATTTCCTCTTGCAATCCGGTTTGGTTTTTGCTATAATATTCTAGCCGCATGGTGTGGGCGCCTGAAATGGCCCGCAGTAAGGGTCTGCCTTTACGACCAGCGAGTACAACGAAAAGGAATGAACAAAATGTACGCAATCATTGTTACCGGCGGTAAGCAGTACCGCGTGGAGCAGGGCGACATCGTCTACATCGAAAAGCTGGACGTTGAGGCCGACTCCGAAGTGAAGTTTGATCAGGTTCTCGCTATTGGCGAGGAGGGTTCTGTGAAGGTTGGCGCTCCTGTTGTTGAGGGTGCTACCGTTTCTGCCAAGGTCATCAAGAATGGCAAGGGCAAGAAGCTGAACATCATCACCTATCGCGCAAAGAAGCACAGTGCTCGCCGTATGGGCCATCGTCAGCCCTACACCAAGGTTGAGATCACTGCGATCAACGGCTAAGGAGGTAAATTACAATGGCACATAAAAAGGGCGTAGGCAGCACCAAGAACGGCCGCGATTCCGCAGCACAGCGTCTGGGCACCAAGCGTGCAGACGGTCAGTTCGTTCTGGCCGGCAACATCCTGGTTCGTCAGCGTGGCACCCACATCATGCCGGGTGAGAACGTTGGCAAGGGCAGCGATGACACCCTGTTTGCTCTGGTGGACGGCACCGTCCGTTTCGAGCGCGTGGGCAAGAGCGGCAAGAAGTGCAGCGTTAAGCAGTAACTTCTTTCTGAATAACTGCAATCGTAGAGCCGGACCCTCGTGGCCCGGCTCTTTTTGATGAAATAAGGCTATGCGTTCGGGTGGCGCCGTCTCGGATGAGGGCGCTGAAACGCAAAGACCTATAAAGCTAAGGAGGGGCTGTATGGCAGCACAGACTAACTTTATCGACATCGCCACGATATGGCTCCATGCGGGCAAGGGCGGCGATGGTGCGGTGAGCTTCCACCGCGAAAAATTCGTGGCCGCAGGCGGCCCGGACGGCGGCGACGGCGGCCGGGGCGGCGACATCATCTTTGTGGCGGACGACCATCTGTCCACCCTGATGGATTTCCGCTATAAGCGCAAGTATGTGGCCCCGGAGGGCGGCAAGGGCGGCGCAAGCTTGTGCCACGGCAAAAATGCCGAAAATCTGGTCATCAAGGTGCCGCTGGGCACCGTGATCAAGGACGCCGAGAGCGGCCTTGTTATCGCAGACCTGTCCGACCATACCCCGGTCACCATTGCTAAGGGCGGCCGCGGCGGCTACGGCAACGCACACTTTGCCACCCCCACCCGCCAGATCCCCAAGTTTGCAAAGCCCGGTATGCCCGGCGAGGATCTGCAGGTGACCTTGGAGCTGAAGTTGATTGCAGACGTGGGTCTGATCGGCTTCCCCAACGTGGGCAAGTCCACCCTCATCTCCACTATCAGCGCCGCCAAGCCCAAGATCGCCAACTACCACTTTACCACCCTTGTGCCCACGCTGGGCGTTGTGTCGGTGGGCGAGGGCGCAAGCTTTGTCTGCGCCGACATCCCCGGCCTGATCGAGGGTGCCAGCGAGGGCATTGGTCTGGGTCATGATTTCCTGCGCCATGTGGAGCGCTGCCGCCTGCTGCTGCACGTCGTTGACGTTTCCGGCAGTGAGTGCCGCGACCCTATCGAGGACTTTGAAAAGATCAACGAGGAGCTGGCCAAGTTCAGCCCCGTGCTGGCCGAGCGCCCGCAGATCGTGGTGGGCAACAAGTGCGACCTTGCCACCGAGGAGCAGATCGAGACCTTCCGCCAGTATGTGGAGAGCAAGGGTCTGACCTTTGTGCCTATCTCTGCCGCCACCATGCAGGGCGTCAAGCAGCTGCCGGGGCTCGTGTACAACCGCCTCAAGGATATCCCGCAGGTGCCGGTGTTCACCCCCGAGTACAAAAAGCCGGAGGCCAAGAAGAACGGCCGCGACTTCACCATCCAGCGCATGGAAGCCCATGTGTGGAGCGTGGATGCCCCGTGGCTGGAGTATATTCTGGCCGGCAGCAACGTGGACGACTACGAGAGTTTGCAGTTCTTCCAGCGTCAGCTGGGCGAGAGCGGCATTCTGGACGCGCTGGTGCAGAAGGGCGTGGAAGAGAACGATACCATCCTTATCGGCGAGTATCAGTTCGACTATATCTTCTAAGGATAAAGCAGCATGAACGAATCAGAAAAGATCGACCCGCGGGAGCTCAGCCCGCTGGCGCTGGCCTTTGTAGGGGACAGTGTGCTGGAGCTGCTGGTGCGCCAGCGTCTGGTGGAGCACCACCGCCTTTCAGCCGGAAAGCTGAACGCCGAAAAGGTCAAGTATGTCTCTGCCAAGGCGCAGTTCCGGGAAGAGCAGTTGCTGGAGCCGCTGTTCACCGAGGACGAGCTGGCCGTATTCAAGCGCGGCCGCAACGCCAGCAAGGCCAGCGTAGCCAAGCACGCCTCCCCGGAGGAATACCGTGCCTCCACCGGCTTCGAGTGCCTGCTGGGCTGGCTGTACCTGAACGGACAGCTGGAGCGCGTGCACCAGCTGTTCGAGGTGCTGTGGCAGCAGTTTGACCCTGACCAGAAATAAGAATGCGAAAGCCCGCTGCTTTCCGCACTGGAAACCAGTGGTGGAAGGCAGCGGGCTTTGCTTGTTGGCATCTGCGGTCCGTCAGATGCTGCTTACGCCATCAGCGGCTGTTTTTTGCGTTGGTGGAACGGCTGTTGGTGGAGTTCTTGGCGCTCTCGTCATCGGCACCCTTGGTGTACTGGTTGGGGTGCTTGTGCTCGTTGGTGGTGCTGTTGGTGGTCTTGTTGCTGGTACGGTTAGAGGTCTGGTTCTTGCAATTGGTACTGCGGTTCTCACTGCGGTTTTCCATGGTGTGAATGCTCCTTTCGCTCGTTGCTGTGGGGGCGGGACCGCCCTCACAGTCCATAGTGTGGCCGCAGTCGGCGGCTTTATACATCCCATGGGAGGAAAAGAATATGCCTACGGAATATTTTGAGCAGCGGGAACGTGCCCTGCTGGGCCAGCGGTACGAGCAGCTGTATGCCGCCCCGCAGCAGACGGCAGAGCGCGGCGTTACCGTGTCGGCGCTGCGCACCACGCCGGAGCAGTTTGCGCAGAGGGCGGATTTCCCGCTGGAGCCCTCGCCCTTCTGCAAGGCGGCTTTTGTGGTGCATCAGCCGGATTTTAAGCCCGGGCGGCATCCGTACCACCATGCGGGTGTGTTCTACTCGCAGGAGCCATCGGCCTCTTCGGCAGCGCCGCTGCTGGGGGTACAGCCGGGGATGCGGGTGCTGGACCTGTGCGCCGCGCCCGGCGGCAAAAGCAGCCAGCTGGCGGCGGCACTGCAGGGGCGCGGTGTGCTGGTGAGCAACGAGTATGTGGCCGCGCGCGCCGAAATTTTAAAAAGCAACCTTGAGCGCATGGGCGTTTCCAACGCCGTAGTGCTCAACGAGACCCCCGCCCGCATTGCCGAGGCACTGCCGGAGTTTTTTGACCGGGTATTGGTGGATGCGCCCTGCTCCGGCGAGGGAATGTTCCGCAAGGAGCCGGTGGCGCTGCAGCAGCACTGCGAGGCACTGGTAAAGCAGTGTGCAGAGCTGGGCGCGCAGATTCTGGACTGCGCCGCGGCGGCACTGGCTCCCGGCGGGCAGCTGGTGTACTCCACCTGCACCTTTGCGCCGGAGGAGGACGAAGGGCAGGTAGCAGCCTTTTTGCAGCGCCACCCGGAGTTTGCACTGGCAGATGTGCTGGGCAACGTGGACTACACCTTTGGCAGCGCAGGCGAGGAGAACCGCACCGGCGGTCTGCCGCTGGACGTGAGCAAAGTGCGCCGCATCTGGCCCTGTCAGGGCGGCGAGGGGCATTTTATGGCCAGGCTGGTCAAGGCCGGCACGCCCCGCACCCTGCCGCCGGAGGGAGAATACACCCCGGAGGAACAGCTCTGGCTTGCCGCCGCTGCCGAGGCGGGCAAAAAGGGCAAGGGCAAGGCAAAGCCTGCCAAGACCGCAGATGCCCGCAGCACCCGCCGCGCAGACAGCCGCGCCTGCCGGGATGCCGTGCAGGGCACGAGCCGCCGCACCCGGGATACCGGGGCAGGGGAGGCCACCCCTACGCAGAGCCTTGCCGCATGGCAGGAGTTTGCCCGGCAGTATTTCCCAGCGCTGGCGCAGCGCCCGGCTGTGGTGCACGGCGGCGGTGTGTTGCTGCCGGTTGCCTTTCCGCAGACGGGACTTCATGTGCTGCGGGCAGGGGTGTTCGTGGGCAGTGTGCAGAAGGGCCGCTTTGTGCCGGAGCATCATCTGTTCACGGCCTTTGGCAGCCTGTGCACGAACTGCGAGCAGCTGACCCTTGCCGACTGCCGCTGCACCGAGTATCTCTCCGGCCGCGAGGTGGAAGCTCGCACGGCAGCGGACGGCTGGTGCTGCGTGACCGTGGACGGCTGGCCGCTGGGTGGCGGCAAGGTGTCCGGCGGGCGGGTGAAAAACCACTACCCCAAGGCGCTGCGGCTGCTGTAAACCGCAGATTTACACGCATCCGGGCGAAAATCCGCCTTTTCAGGCTTGAACGCGCCGGTGGATTGTGATAAAATAACAGAGTTAGATTTTGTGTGCTGCCACAAGCGGGCGACCACAGCCCGTCTGCCCGCAGGCGGAGATACCGATAAATTTAGGAGGCTCTTTCCCATGTCTGGACATAGCAAATGGAACAACATTAAGCGCAAGAAGGAAAAGACTGACGGCGCCCGTGCCAAGGTCTTTACCAAGATCGGCCGCGAGATCAGCGTTGCCGTCCGTGACGGCGGCCCCAACCCGGCTTCCAACAGCAAGCTGGCAGATCTGATCGCCAAGGCAAAGCGCATGAGCGTGCCCAACGATAACATCCAGCGTATCATCAAGAAGGCCGAGGGCGGCGACAAGACCGAGTTCGAGGCCATCACCTACGAGGGCTACGGCCCCGGCGGCGTGGCAGTCATGGTGGAGACCCTGACCGACAACCGCAACCGCACCGCTGCCGACCTGCGCCACTACTTTGATAAGAACGGCGGCAATCTGGGCGCTATGGGCTGCGTGGCTTTCCTGTTCAACCAGAAGGGTGTCATCGACATCTCTCTGGAGGATAAGGATGCCGACGAGGCTATGATGGATGCTCTGGATGCCGGTGCCGAGGACTTTGATGCCAGCGAGGATGCAGCCGAGGTCACCACTGATCCCGAGAACTACTCCGCTGTGGTCAAGGCTCTGGAAGAGAAGGGCTACGAGATCCTGTCCGACGATCTGGCCATGGTGCCCATGACCACCACCCGTCTGACCGACCCCGATCAGCTGAAGCTGATGGGCAAGCTGCTGGATTCTCTGGAGGATAACGACGACGTCCAGAACGTCTGGCACTCTCTCGAGAACGAAGAGAATCTGCCGGAATAAGCTTCCGCAAGGCTCTTTGCTCCTGAAATAAGACGATAAAAAGCCGCTTTTTGTGCTGCAAGGCACGAAAGGCGGCTTTTGTCTGCTATTCTTGCATGGCGTGTGGATAAGGGTTCCTTCTGGCATCAGAAAAATCGTACTCTGCACGCATATCCTCATCGGAGAATGGATTTTCCGAAGGAGTGACAGTGGCTTTATCGTTCATAGCGCGTCCACAGACTGAGGATCTTAACAGTCTGCTCTTTTTCATAGACCTGATAAACAAGGCGGTGCTGGACGTTGATGCGGCGGCTGTATGCACCGTTCAGATCACCCACCAGCTTTTCGTACGGGGGAGGGTTCCGGAACGGATCAACACGGATGATTTCAATGAGTGCCTTTGCCTTTTCATCCAGATGGGCAGACTTCAGTTTTGGTACGTCCTTTGCAGCGGTTTTGGTATAAAGGATTTTGTACATTTACCACTCCACCGCCGTTTCGTCTACGCAGTCTGCGAGGGGAGTGGCGATTCCGTCCATGATCTTTTCACGCATACCCGGTGCAGAGACCAGATACAGCGTTTCCATGATGCCGCTGTAATCTTCTTCAGACAGCAGTACGGCATTGCCGTCCTTGGTGGTGATGTTGACGGGCTGGTTGTATTTAATGGTCTGCTCTACATAGTCAAAGGCATTTTTACGGAAATTCGTGATATTTGTAGTGGTCATCGTAGAATCACTCCTTTCGTGTACAGTATAGCGTACGCTTGTAAGAATGTCAATATGCGTTCGGCAATCGAAACATGACACACGGTCACCCCTGTGCCAGCGCCTTACCTTTTGCGTAGTAGCACTGCATTTCTTCCCGGGGGACCATGTTTCCGCCGGTGGCCCAGACCAGATGGGTGGCGTTTGCCAGCGCACCGGCGGGCAAGGCAGTTTCGGTGTAAGCACCAAGCAACTGCCCGGGCTGGGTGAGCACCGGGCCGTACATTCCCGCCAGAGCGCTGGGTTCAAGAAAAAGCTCTTCGGCGTCAGCCAGCTGTGCCAGAAGGGTATACATCCGCTCGTCCTGCAAGGTGTAGCAGCCGCTCATAAAGGGACGCATCAGCCCGCCCACAAAGCCGGAGGCGCGCCCCACAGCAAGGCCATCGGCGGCGGTGCGGTTGTCGATGCCAAAGTCCTGCACGCAAACACGGCTGTTTTCGCCGGTAGCCATGCCCAGCATCATGCAGGGGGAGTGGGTTGGCTCGGCAAAGAAGCAGTGCACGGCATCGCCGAACAGCATCTTCAGGCCAAAGGCCACGCCGCCGGGGCCACCGCCCACGCCGCAGGGCAGATAGACGAAGAGGGGATGCTCCGCGTCCACGGTGACGCCCTGCGCGTCCAGCTGCTTTTTTAGCCGCAGTGCAGCCACAGCATAGCCCAGAAAGAGGGTCTTGGAGTTTTCGTCATCCACAAAATGGCAGTAGGGGTCGCCCGCCGCCAGCTTGCGCCCCTCGGTCACGGCGATGCTGTAATCGGAGGCGTACTCCACCACCTTGACGCCCCGGCTGCGGAGCAGGTCTTTTTTCCACTGCCGCGCGTCAGCGGACATGTGCACAGTGACCTGAAAACCCAGTTTCGCGCTCATGATGCCGATGGACAGCCCCAGATTGCCGGTAGAGCCTACCGCGATGGAATACTGCGAGAACAGCTTGCGGAAGCGCTCTTCAGCCAGAACAGCGTAGTTGTCGGTCAGGTGCAGCATCCCGCTGTGCAGGGCAATGTCCTCGGCAGTTTTCAGCACCTCATAAATGCCGCCCCGGGCTTTGATGGAGCCGGAAATGGGCAGATGGCTGTCCAGCTTGACCCATACCTGCCCGGCGATGCGGGTGCCGCTGCGCTCTTCCAACACTTGCTGCATCCGGGGGATAGGCTGAACAGGAGATTCGATGATGCCGCCGGTCGCAGCGGTCTCGGGAAAGACGGCGGCAAGGTAGGGCGCAAACCGCTCCAGCCGTGCGGCGGCGTCCTCGATATCGGCAAGGGTCAGCGGGCAGGCAGCCGCAGCCTGTGCAAAGGGCAGCTTGTCGGGGTTTACCCATGCAGTTTCCTTCAGGGCGCAGAGGTCGGAGACCACGGGGTATGCCGCGATCCAATCGGCAACGGAACGCCCGGCAATGCACTTGGCAGGTGAAACCATAGCGGATCCTCCTTTATATATAGGATCAGATGATGCGCCCGGCGGTTTTCGCGGAGCGCTGCGTGTCTTGAATATAAAGGTTTTTACAGGAATTGTCAACCGGCCGCGCTTTGCGCCGGGCGGGTCAGAGCGCTGCGATGTGCTGACCGCGGGAACAGGAAAAGCTTGGAAAGGGAGTGGCACACTGCCCAAAAACCTTGTTAAAAAACTGGCATTTTGCCGTTTTTGTGTAAAGTATACAAGAATAAACACAAAAAATTGGCATTGCGCGTATTGCTATTTTGTAACTGATATATTAGAATATAAGCAAGAAGAACGTGCAGGCGTACTGCGCGTGCCATAAGATAAAAAACGACAGGAGGAACTTCTCTATGCCTATGAAAATGGGTTGGCGCTGGTATGGCGAGGGCAACGACCCCGTCACTCTGAGCGACATCAAGCAGATCCCCGGCGTGACCAGCATCGTCTGGGCACTGCACAACAAGATGCCCGGCGAGATCTGGGAAATCGACGAGATCCAGAAGGTTGCAGACCAGATCCACGCCTACGGCTTTGATATGGATGTTGTCGAGTCCGTCAACGTGCACGACGATATCAAGATCGGTCTGCCCACCCGCGACCAGTATATCGAGAACTACAAGCAGTGCATCCGCAACCTGTCCAAGTTCGGCGTCAAGGTCATCTGCTACAACTTCATGCCCATCTTCGACTGGACCCGCACCGACCTGTTCCACCCGGTAGGCGACGGCTCCACCGCACTGTTCTACGAGAAGGATAAGATCAAGGGCGATTACAAGGCTATGGCCGAGTACATCATGTCCTTTACCGAGAAGTACAACATGACCTTCCCCGGCTGGGAGCCGGAGCGCATGGCAAAGCTGGATGAGCTGTTCAAGGCCTATGCCCCTGTCACCAAGGAGAAGCTGTGGGAGAACCTGAAGTACTTCCTCGAGGCTCTGATGCCCACCTGCCACGAGTGCGACATCAAGATGGCCATTCACATGGATGATCCCCCTTGGGATATCTTTGGTCTGCCCCGTCTGCTGGTGGACGAACCCAGCATCGACCGCTTCCTGAAGATGGTAGACGATCCGTACAACTGCCTGACCCTGTGCACCGGCAGCCTGAACGCAAACCCCAACAACAACTGTGCCGAGATCATCCGCAAGCACTGCGACCGCATTGCTTTCGGTCACGTCCGCAACATCCATCACTTCCCCAACGGCGACTTCTCTGAGGCTGCGCACCGCGACTGCTGCGGCGAGACCGGCATCATTGAGGTAATGCGCGCTTACCATGACTGCGGCTTTGAGGGCTACATCCGTCCCGACCACGGCCGTCAGCTGTGGGAGGAAGGCCCCGGCGTCTGCCGCCCCGGCTATGGCAAGTATGACCGTGCTCTGGGCATCCAGTATATGCTGGGTATCTGGGATCTGCTGGACCGTCTGGATGAAGAAAAGAAGGGCTGATTACTATGAAGCTGTCTGATATCAAAAACGGCAATCTGTCCGCCGAGTGGGCAGAAAAGGGCTACGAGCTGCCCAAATTCGACATTGAGGCCGTCAAGGCCAAGACCCACGCCGAGCCCACTTGGGTGCACTTCGGCGCAGGCAACATCTTCCGTGCTTTCCCCGCTGCCGTGCTGAACGATGCCCTGAACAGCGGCAAGTACGACCGCGGCGTTATCGTGGCCGAGAGCTTCGACTACGAGATCATCGACAAGGCTTACCAGCCCTACGATAACCTGAGCCTGCTGGTCTGCCTGAAGTCCACTGGCGAGATCGAGAAGAAGGTCATCGCCTCCGTTACCGAGAGCCTGAAGGCTGACTACTCCTTCGGCGCTGACTGGGCACGTCTGGTCGAGATCTTCCAGAACCCCAGCCTGCAGATGATCTCCTTCACCATCACCGAGAAGGGCTACGGCGTTGCTCCCGCTGATCTGGAGCGCGGTCTGACCCCCGTGCTGGCCATGGGCAAGGTCACCGCTCTGCTGTACGAGCGCTTCAAGGCTGGCAAGCTGCCCCTGACCGTGCAGAGCATGGATAACTGCTCCCACAACGGCGATAAGGTCAAGACCGCTGTCCACGCCTACGCATCCAAGTGGGTGGAGCAGGGTCTGGTGCCCGCCGAGTTCCTGGCCTATGTGCAGGACGAGACCAAGATTACCTTCCCCTGGAGCATGATCGATAAGATCACCCCGCGCCCGGACGCAAAGGTGCAGGAGATGCTGGCAAAGGACGGCTTTGAGGATAACTACACCATCGTTACCGAGAAGCACACCTTCACCGCTCCCTTCGTCAACGCTGAGGAGACCCAGTACCTGTGCATCGAGGACCACTACACCAATGGCCGTCCTCCGCTGGAACTGGGCGGTGTGCTGTACTGCGACCGCGAGACCGTGGACAAGATCGAGAAGATGAAGGTCTGCACCTGCCTGAACCCCCTGCACACTGCCATGTCCATCTATGGCTGCATGCTGGGCTACAACCTCATCTCTGCCGAGATGGCAGACGAGGATCTGCGCTCCTTCATCCAGAAGATCGGCTATATCGAGGCGATGCCTGTCGTGGTCGATCCCGGCGTGCTGAACCCCTACGAGTTCATCGGCGCTGTCATCAACCGCCGTCTGCCCAACCCCTTCATGCCCGATGCTCCCCAGCGTATCGCTACCGACACCTCCCAGAAGCTGGCTATCCGCTTCGGCGAGACCATCAAGGCTTACGAGGAGCGCGGTCTGGACAAGTCCAACCTCGTGCTGATCCCGCTGGTGCTGGCAGGCTATGCCCGCTACCTGAAGGGCATCGACGACAACGGCCAGCCCTTCGAGATCTCTCCTGATCCGCTGCTGGCTGAGTTGCAGGCCATCGTCAACCCCTTGGAGGTCAAGGAAGGCGAGCAGGACTTCAGCTGCCTGAAGGCTCTGTACAGCCGTGCCGACGTGTTCGGTGTGGACCTGTATGCCGTTGGTCTGGGCGAAAAGATCGAGGGCATGGTCAAGGAGCTGTACGCCGGTAACGGCGCAGTGCGCAAGACCCTGCACAAGTACACCCTCGCCCGCTAAAACTTTATAACGCTATTTCCGTGACCCACGCTGCGCTTTTGCTTTGCCGCAGCGTGGGTTTTTGTTTTGTAAAAATTGTTATGTAAAATGAAAACCCGGAGCGTCCGCAGACGCTCCGGGTTTTCAAAAGAACCATAATTTTCCGCTATTCATGCGCAGAGCAAAGCGGAGCGCATTGAAATCGTTCCGGTGCCCTTATTTCCGGCAGTCGTGCAGGCTGGCGGCGGGCAGGGCACTGCCCAGCAGACTCCATGCGGCATCCATGCTTTCGTTCAGCAGATAGGCCTGATTCCGCTGGACGTAGATGTACACCGCCTCCTTCGTGCGGTAGGCGCAGTACACGGTGTTCCAAGTGTAGCGGTTGGTGGGCTCGGCCTTGTTCTGCTCACCGGCCATCCAGACCGAAAGCCCGGCGGCGTCCAGTTCCAGCCGGTAGAAGGGGCGGGGCAGACCCAGCTTTTTGATCTGCTTGGAGAGGTTGGCAAAGAAGGTACCGAAGTATACGGCGGGCAGACCGATGGCTACAATGGCCAGCACGGCGGTCAGCAGCCCGGCACCCTCCCGTTTGCCGATCTGGCTCAGGCAGATGCCGGCGCACACCAGCAGAATGGCGGTGAACACCGCCGGACGCTGCCAGCCCTTGTTGTGGTGCAGCAGGTCAAAAGATGCAAAATCGTGAAAGCTTTTTTCGTCCATCTGAACGGAAACGCAAAGATTCTGGGTCATAAAGTTACCCTCCTTTTTGGGCATAGTACCACATTTACCGGCAAGAAGCAAGCAAAAGATGCACCGGCGGCGGTGCATCCGGCTTGCAAACCGCCCGCAAGGCGTGGTAGAATAAGATATTATCCAACGGATATTATCTAACGAAAAAGGGGGAAGCCTTGCATGGAAAAGCGCAACTGGAAGCGCAGCGTTACGCTCAAGCAGCGCATGGTGCTGTGTCTGGCAGCCTTTTTTGCGGCCTTTGCATTACAGCTTGCCCTCAACGGCTATCAGGCACGGGCGGTGCAGCAGGTGCAGGACGACCAGATGGGCAACTTTAACGCCATCAGCCGCTTTCAGGGCGGTGTGGAAAGCTCCATCAGCATTCTGGAAGCATACCGCTGGGAGAACGGCGAGACCGAGGAAATGCTGGAAAAGCTCCGGGCAGCCTGCTCCACCAGCAACGCGTGGCTGTGGCGTATCCGATCCAATATGGACGGCTTGCAGAACGTCAGCGATGAGCAGTGGGTGCTGTACGGCGCGGTGGAGACTACCTACGGCAGCTACAACACCCTGCTGGAGGAGCTGGAGAGCTACCTTTCCAGCGGACAGGAGGCAAAGGCGTCCCAGCTGTACTATAACAAGGTGTCGGTCTGCGGCGGGTATCTGAGCCAGTACACCATGCAGCTGCTGAAAGCCTCGATCCTGGATGCCCAGACTACTTACACCGAGATCTCGGAGCTGGGCGAGCGGATCGCCCTGATGCAGATCGTGGTGGTAGCACTGTGCGTGGCGCTGGGCTGCGCCTCCGGTCTGATGGTCATGCAGCTGCTGACCCCGGTGTCTCAGATGATTGAGGCTTCCCGTGCCATCAGCCGCAGCCAGTTCGACACCCCGGACATCCCGCTGCCCAAGCAGCCGGAGATCGGACAGCTGGCGGAGTCTTTCAACCGCATGAAGCACTCCATGGCGCAGCAGGTGAGTACCTTACAGGAGAAAAACGAGATCGAGCGGGAATTGCACCGCCAAAAAACCGAGGCGCTGGAACTGCAGAACCGCATGGAGCGCAGCCGGTTACAGCAGCTGCGCAGCCAGATCGACCCGCATTTTCTGTTCAACACCCTGAACGTCATCCAGCAGATGGCGGGCACAGAGTCCGCCTACCGCACGCAGGCGCTCATCATGGCGCTTTCCCATCTGCTGCGTTACAGCCTGATGAGCAACGATGAGCAGGTGCCCCTCTCCCGGGAGGTGCGCGTTGTGGACGAATATTACTCCATCTACCATGTGCGCTTTGGCGACCGGGTGCAGATGCAGTGGGCGTTCTCGGATTCACTGGACCTCACCGAGACCATGGTGCCGTCCTTTATCTTGCAGCCCATCGTGGAAAACGCTTTCAAGCACGGCATCTGCCCCAAGGAAGAGGGCGGCGTGGTGCGCATCCGTATGATCCCTCTGCGGGAAAAAGGTCTGCTGTGCATCCGGGTACTGGACAACGGTATGGGCATTGAGCCGGAGCAGCTGCAGCAGCTGCGCACGGCACTGGAGCAGCCCGCACCCCGCTGGGAACATATCGGTATTTATAACGTGGCCGCCCGCCTGCGGCTGCTGGATGCCCGCTGCCGGGTGGTGGTGCGCTCCCGGCCGGGGCGGGGAACTGCGGTGATCCTGTATCTGCCGCTGGTGGAGAATGAGGAGGAATTTGAGGAATGATTCGTCTGTTGATCGCGGATGACGAGAGGATGGAGCGGGAGGCGCTGGCGGATATCGTTATGCGCCGGTTTGAGCATGAGGTGACGGTGGAGATGGCGGAAAACGGCCGCAAAGCCGCCGATACTGCCGTGCTCTGGGAAGCAGACCTGATTTTGATGGACATTGAGATGCCGGGCATGAACGGCTTGGATGCCGCCCGCGCGGTGCTGGAACAGCGCCCGGAGTGCAAGGTGATCTTCATCACGGCGTACAGCCTGTTCCAGTACGCCCATGAGGCAGTGCATCTGGGTGCCTGTGACTATCTGCTGAAGCCGGTGGACCCGGACGAGACCGAGGCTGCCATCCGTCGCGCTATCCGGCAAATTGAAGCCGGACGCCGTCTGGCCGAGCTGGCTTCGCCGGAGCCGGAAGCTGCCCCGGAACAGGAGACCGACCTTGCCGAAGAAGGGGAGAGTGACCGCAACGCACTGGTGATGGATCATGTGCGCAAGTATATGGAAGATAACTACATGGCTGATCTCTCGCTGGACAGTGTGAGTGAGATCTTGCACATCAGCCCGGCGTATCTTTCGGCACAGTTCAAAAAGTACCAGAAGATGAACTTTCTGGACTGCCTGACCGAGCTGCGCATCAACGCCGCCAAGGAGCTGCTGTCCGACCCCTTCCGCTCCGCAGCGGAGGTGGCCTCCATGGTGGGCTACGAGGACGCCAGCTACTTTGCCCGTGCCTTTAAAAAGCGCACCGGCATGACCCCCACCCAGTACCGGAAGGAAGCGGCAAAGGCAGCCCGGGAGGCGCGGCTGTGACCCGCCGTCAGCTGCTGCGTCTGCTTACGGCAGCCCCGGCGCTGGCAGTTACAGGCTGTGCGGCGCAGCCTGCTTCTTCACAGCAGGAGAAGCCGCTCATTCTGCGCTATGCGGAGAACCAGCCAGAGGACTACCCCACCAGCAAGGCGGCAAAGGCCTTTGCCGAGCTTGTGGCGCAGCGCACGGATGGCCGGGTGAAGGTGTTGGTATACAGCGGGGCAGAACTGGGCGCAGAGCAGAGCGTCATCCAGCAGATGCAGTTCGGCGGGGTGGATTTTTCCCGCGTGTCCCTGAGCCAGCTGGCAGAGTACGAGCCGGAGCTCAGCGTGTTGCAGCTGCCTTACCTGTACAGCGATGCCCAGCAGATGTGGCGGGTGCTGGACGGCAGCATCGGGGACGAGTTTCTGGCCATGCTGGACGGGATGGACTTAGTAGGGCTTTCATGGTTCGACGCCGGTGTGCGCAGCTTCTACACCCGGGAAAAGGTGACCGGGCTGGATGATTTGCAGGGGCTGACCATCCGGGTGCAGGAGTCGGACATGATGAGCGACATGATCACCGCGTTGGGCGCAAAGCCGGCGCAGGTGGTGTACAGCAAGGTATATGCCGCCCTGCATAACGCCGAAATCGACGGGGCAGAGAACAACTGGCCCAGCTACGAGGTGATGGGACACTACGAGGTGGCACCCTTTTTCCTGAAGGACGAGCACACCCGGGTGCCGGAGGTGCAGCTGGCCAGCCCGGCGGTAATGGAAAAACTTGCCGCGCTGGACGAAAGCTTCCCAGAGGTGATCCGCGCCTGCGCCCGGGAGAGCGCACAGACAGAGCGGGAGCTCTGGGCACGGCGGGAGGCAAACGCAGAACAGAATATGCGCAAGCGGGGCATCTGCGTCACCGAGCTGGACGATGCCGAAAAAGCACGCTTCCGCGCAGCGGTGCAGCCCATGTATGATGAATTCTCTGCCCAGCAGGAACTGATCGACCGGATACAGAAAAGCTGAAAAAGACACCCCGAGAAGTGCCCGGACGGACATTTTTCGGGGTGTTATTTTTGTCATAAATACAGAAATGTATCCAACTGGTCAGTAGTGTTGCACAAACAAGACAGAAAGCAGTTGTGCAATATGGCAAAAACTATCTTGACATTCTTTCGAAAAACAGGACATTTTTCGAAAGCCCTTGTTTCATTTCGGAAAATTTGCTAAAGTGTGTACAGTCAATGAACGAAAGCTCCGGCACCTGTGCGCCCGGAGAATTTCACAATTATTTTAAGGAGGACGATTCCTATGAAAATGATCTCTCGTCGTAGCTTTATGGCCGTTGCCGGTGCAGCTACCGCTGCTGTTGCTCTGACCGCCTGCGGTGGTTCCAAGAGCGGCTCCACCTCTACCGCTGCTTCCACCTCTACCGCAGCTTCTTCTGCTGCTGCCGGTGATGCAGCTGCTGCTGCCAGCGATCCCAAGGTGACTCTGGTCTACGCCGAGGTCAACCCGCTGGATACCATCGTTGGTCAGACCGGTTCTCACTTCAAGGAGAAGGTCGAGGAGCTGAGCGGCGGTTCTGTGGTCGTTGACGTGCAGGCTTCCGGTGTTCTGGGCTCTGAGAACGATGTTCTGGACGCTATTCTGGGCGGCTCTACCTCCATCGACATCAGCCGTATCTCTGCTTTCGCTCTGACCAGCTACGGCTGCAACAAGTCCAAGCTGCTGTCCATCCCCTTCACCTTCAACAACCGCGCTCACTTCTGGAACTTTGCCAACAGCGATCTGGCTCCTGAGTTCCTGAACGAGCCCCAGGAGCTGGGCCTGCCCGTTCGCGGCCTGTTCTACGGCGAGGAGGGCTTCCGTCACTTCTTCACCGTCAAGCCCGTTGCTGCTATCGGCGACCTGAAGGGCATGAAGCTGCGTGTGTCCAACGACCCCGTTATGAACGGCATGGTCGAGGGTCTGGGCGCTAACCCCACCGTCGTTGCTTTCGGCGAGCTGTACAGCGCACTGCAGACCGGCGTTGTGGATGGCGCTGAGCAGCCCATCGCAAACTACAAGTCCAACGCCTTCCCCGAGGTTGCTAACAACCTGATCCTGGACGGCCACACTCTGGGCGCTGTGCAGGCTGTTATCACCGACAACGCATGGGGCAAGCTGACCGCTAACCAGCAGGCTGCTGTTATGGCTGCTGCTGCCGACACCCAGAAGTTCAACGCTGATCTGTCTGAGACCGCTGAGAACAAGGTTCTGGAAGAGCTGCGTTCCTCCGGCTGCAACGTTGTGGATGTGGACGACAAGACTCCTTGGCAGGAAGCTTGCGCTAAGGTCATCAAGGACAACACCTCTGATCAGGCTGAGCTGTACCAGAAGCTGCTGGACATGAAGGCATAAGCTGGCTTTCCATCCGATCCAAGTAGTACATTGCCCGGCGGAGGCCCACGGGAATACGCCCGCAGGCTTCGCCGGGCTTTTATATGGAGGAATTTCTATGCCGAAAATCTTTACCACTCTGGATAAGATCAAACCGGCGTACGACTTTACCTACAAGGTGGTTCTGTTCATCTGCAAGATCCTGCTGATCGCAGATATCCTCATTACCACGATGTCGGTCATTGGCCGCTACGTCCCCTTTATCCCGGACCCCTCCTGGTCTGAGGAGGTCGTTCTGACCTGCATGAGTTACATGGCTGTGCTGAGCGCTGCGCTGGCTATCCGCCGCGGCGCACACATCCGCATGACTGCCTTTGATATGTACCTGCCCAAGAAAGTGGTCAAGGCGCTGGACATCCTGTCCGACGTGGCTGTGATGGTCCTTGGTGTGGTCATGATGGTGGTCGGCTGGAACTACGCCACCACGCTGGGCGGCCGTGGCTTCTATGTTTCCATGCCCTGGCTGAGCCGCTTCTGGATGTACTTCCCGGTGCCGCTGGCCGGTGTTGCCATGATCATCTTCGAGCTTGAGTCTCTGTATAACCATATCAAGAGCTTTTTTGTAAAGGAGGAAATGTAATATGACAGTTCAGACACTGGCGATCATTGTCCTTCTTGTCAGCTTCTTTGTTATGATCTTCCTGCGCTTCCCCATTGCATACGCCGTTGGCCTGTCCAGCGTGCTGTGCATGCTGGTGCAGGGTCAGGCACTGACCGACGTCTGCCGCCTGATGGTCAAGGGCATCTCCTCCTTCAGCCTGATGGCAGTGCCGTTCTTCATCACCATGGGCGTGCTCATGGGTTCCGGCGGCATCTCTGAAAAGCTGATTGCACTGGCTGACGCCTGCGTTGGCTGGATGCGCGGCGGTATGGCCATGGTCAATATCGTGGCTTCCTACTTCTTCGGTGGTATTTCCGGTTCTGCTTCTGCTGATACCGCTTCCATCGGCTCTATCATGATCCCCATGATGGTGGATCAGGGCTACGGCGCAGACTTCTCCACCGCTGTTACCATCACCTCCTCCTGCGAGGGTCTGCTGGTTCCTCCCAGCCATAACATGGTCATCTACGCTACCACCGCCGGTGGTATCTCCGTGGGCAGCCTGTTCCTGGCCGGTTACCTGCCCGGCGCTCTGCTGGCCATCGTGCTGATGATCGGCTCCTACATCATCTCCGTCAAGCGCAACTACCCCAAGGGCGATGCGTTCAGCATCAAGCGCTTTATCAAGCAGCTGGGCACTTCCATCTGGGCACTGGCCGCTGTTATCATCGTGGTGTTCGGCGTTGTCGGCGGCGTGTTCACCGCTACCGAGTCCGCTGCTATCGCCGTTATCTACTCTCTGCTCGTTTCCGTGTTCGTCTATAAGGGTCTGGACTGGAAGGGCGTGTGGCACGCTCTGGACGAGTGCGTCAACACCCTGTCCATCGTGCTGATCCTAATCGCTACCTCTGCAGTGTTCGGCAACTGCCTGACCATGCTGCATGTGCCTGATCTGGCAGCAACCGCCATCACCGACCTGACTGATAATCCCTACATCATTGCACTGCTCATCGACCTGATCCTGCTGGTGCTGGGCATGATCATGGATATGGCTCCCATCATCCTGATCGCTACCCCCATCCTGCTGCCCATCGCCACCTCCATCGGCATCGATCCCATCCAGTTCGGTATCATCGTGGTTCTGAACTGCGGCATCGGTCTGCTCACTCCTCCCGTTGGCTCCGTTCTGTTCATCGGCTCTGCCGTGGCAAAGCGCCCCATGGAGAAAGTGGTCAAGGCGACCCTGCCGTTCTACCTGTGCATGTTCGTTGCACTGCTGCTGCTGACTTACGTCCCCGACATCAGCCTTGCTATCCCCAAGCTGCTGGGCGGCTATGTAAGCCCCATCGCAAACCCGCTGGGTCCTGTGTTCATCCACTAAGCGCAGCATAAGGGGAAACCCCTTGCATCTATAAGACCGGAGCCTGTCAGCCCTTTGGGCTGCGGGCCCCGGTCTTTTTTGCTTTTGCACCAAAATGCGGACAGCTTGCACGGCGGGGAACACTATGATACAATAAAGTGTATAGAAGCTGGGAAGGGGAGAGAACACTATGGAGCAAAAACGACTGTGTCCGTTCTGCATTGGGGAGCTGCCGCCTGCGGCGACCGTCTGCCCCCATTGCGGGAAGATTCTGGAGGGGTGCAACCCGGCGGGCTGTCTGCCGGTGGGCACGGTGCTGGCCGGACGCTACACCGTGGGCGAGATGCGCAGTCTGGACGGCGAAGGTGTGCTGTACAGCGGCGTGGAGAATCTGGGCGGTTTCCGGGTGACCATCAAGGAGTACCTGCCTGTCACCCTTTCTGCGGAGCGGGGTGCGGACTGCATCCTGCGCCCCAAGCAGGGCAGCGAAGTGCTGTTCAAGACCACCCGCATGGATTTTGCAGACCTGTACCGCGCCGTCCAGCGCATTACCCCCGCCAGCGGTCTGGAGGCCGTGCTGGACGTGGTGGAGGCTAACAACACCGTGTATGCGGTGCTGGAAAACCTAGGCGGCACCTCGCTGGAGCAGTGGCTGGAAAACCGTCCCGCCCCGGTGCAGGCAGAGGAGGCCTGCGCCATGCTGCGCCCGGTGTTTGAGGGCGTGGCGGCCATGCACAAGGCAGGGCTGGTGCACCGCGGCATCTGCCCGGAGAACATCCGGGTAATGGCGGATGGCCGCTGCCGTCTGGCAGGGTACGCCACCGTGGGTCTGCGCACCGCAGGCAGCGGCCTGCACGAGCAGCTGTACGAGGGCTACTCCGCGCCGGAGCAGTACACCACCGCCGAGTTTGAGGGGCGCTACACCGATGAATACAGCCTTGCCGCCGTCTTTTACCGCATGGTGTGCGGGCAGGCGCCCATGCCCGCCGCCCAGCGCGTGGTGTCGGACTCTAACCCCCGGGCACGCACCGTAGAGCCTGCCGTACCGGCCTATGTCTCCGATGTATTGCAGCTGGGGCTGCGGCTCAAGGTCATGGAGCGCATCCAGACCGTGCCGCAGCTGTATCAGGCGCTTTCTTCCAAGGAATATACCGCAGAGCTGACCCGCACCATGAAGCCGGAGACCCCGATGCATCCGGCGCGGGCAGAGCAGAGCCCGCAGGGCAGGGAACACCTGCTCAGCCTGAAGGCGCTGCTGGCGGGCATCCTGATCCTGCTTTCCATTTTGATCCTGCTCACCCTGTGGGGCATCGTGAGCAGCAAAGAGGAGCAGACGCCCTCTTCGGAGCCGAGTTCGGAGGCAGCCAGCAGCGAAGCGATGCCCCCCCAGAACCTTGTGCCCAACTTTGTGGGCATCGACTACGAGCAGATCAAGAATAACCGCGAGTACACCAGTATGTACCTGTTCCGCGCGGTGCTGGAGTACAGCGATACCGTGCCCTCCGGGCAGGTCATCCGGCAGGAGCCGGAGGCCGGCGAGGTGATGGAGAACGGTGAGGTGATCCAGATCGTGGTCAGTCAGGGCCCGGAGAAGGTGGAGATGCCCAAGATCATCGGTGCATCGCAGGATAAGGCCATTGAGATATTGAGCAGCCGGGGGCTTGTGGCCAGCTGCTTCATGGTGGTGAATGATGGATCCTACGCCACGGGCTGTGTGGTCTCTGCCAGCGAGGAAGAGGGCGCCATGGTCACGGTGGGTACGGTGATCACCATATATATCGCCGCAGACCCCAGTGTGCAGATCACCGCCACCCCGGAAGAGCCTGCCGCTACCGAGCCCACTACCCCGGAAACGCCCCCAGAGGGCAGCACAGAGCCGGAATACGATACAGATTAAAAAAATAAAAGCAGAAGCGGGAGCCTTGCAACGGGCTCCCGCTTCTGCTTGTTTAGGATAGGAAAGAGAATGGCAAATTAAAGGTTGGTGTAGCCCATCAGGCAGCGGTCCACCTCGGCGGCGCAATCGCGGCCCTCGCGCAGACCCCACACCACAAGGCTCTGGCCGCGGCGCATATCACCGCAGACGAATACCTTGTCCACGTTGGTCTTAAAGCTGTGGTCGGCCACATTGCCCCGGGCGGTCAACTCTACCCCAAAGGCATCGGCTGTGTAGTTTTCGCAGCCGGTAAAGCCTGCAGCAATAAATGCCAGCTGGCAGTCGTAGGTGAATTCCTTGCCGGTGGGCACCATGCTGGTGCGGCCGGTCTCGGGGTCGCGCTCCGGCTTCAGGCAGCTGATGACGGCACCGGTCAGGTTGCCGGCTTCGTCCTTCAAAAACTCCTTGACGGTGGTCTGGTACACACGCGGGTCCTTGCCGAACTTGGCAATGCACTCGGTCTGGCCGTAGTCCACCTTCAGCACCCGGGGCCACTCCGGCCACGGGTTTGCGGCGGTGCGCTCGACAGGGGGCTGCGGCATCATTTCCAGTGCCATCAGGTCGGTGCAGCCCTGCCGCAGGGCAGTGCCCTGACAGTCGTTGCCGGTGTCGCCGCCGCCGATGACCAGCACGTTTTTACCGGCTGCATTGATGGCCTTGCCGTCTGCAAAACCCGAGTCCAGCAGGCTCTTGGTCACGCTGGTCAGGTAGTCCACCGCAAAGTGCACGCCCTTGGCGTCCCGGCCGGGCACGTTCAAATCGCGGGGCTTTTTGGCACCGCAGCACAGCACCACGGCATCAAAATCAGCCAGCAGCTGCTCGGCGGGCACGGCACCGCCCACATCCATGCCGGTGCGGAACTCAACACCCTCGGTCTGCATCAGCTTGACCCGGCGCTCAATGACTGCCTTATCCAGCTTCATGTTGGGGATGCCGTACATCAGCAGGCCGCCCACGCGGTCGGCGCGCTCAAACACCGTAACGGCGTGGCCGCGCTTATTCAGGTACTCGGCCACCGAAAGCCCCGCAGGGCCGCTGCCCACCACGGCAACGCTCTTGCCGGTGCGGGTCGGCGGCGGGGTAGCGGTCAGCCAGTTTTTGGCATAAGCCGTCTCGATGATAGCGTGCTCGTTTTCGCGCACGGTGACGCTGCTGCCGGTCACATCCCCGCAGGTGCAGGCGGCCTCGCACAGGGCGGGGCACACCCGGCTGGTAAACTCCGGGAAGCGGTTGGTGGCCATCAGGCGGTGGAGCGCCAGCTCCCACTTGCCATGGTACACCAAGTCGTTCCACTCCGGGATGAGGTTGTTCAGCGGACAGCCGGAGGCCATGCCGCCGATCATCATGCCCGCCTGACAGAAGGGCACGCCGCAGTCCATGCAGCGGGCGGCCTGCGTCTGCTGCTGCTCCCGCGAGAGCCAGATGTGGAACTCGTTAAAATTTTCAAGGCGCTCCAGCGGCGCAACGTCCGTGCTGGTCTTGCGCGCATAATCCATAAATCCTGTTGTCTTACCCATGCTGCTGCCCCTCCTTACTTATGCTTCTGCACTGCATAGAATGCTTCGATCTGTGCCTGCTCGCCGTCCAGACCACGCTCCTCTACCGAGGCGATGACCCGCAGCATCCGGTCGTAATCGTAAGGCAGCACCTTTTTGAATTTGGGCAGGAACGCACTGAAATTATCCAAGATCTCCTTGCCGCGCGGAGAGCCGGTGGCCTCCACATGGGCGCGGATCAGTTCCTTCAGGGTGGCAACATCGTACTTGTGCTCCACCGGCTCAAGGCTGACAGTCTCCTTGTTCACGCGCTGGTAGAAGTCCCAGTTTTCGTCCAGCACATAGGCAATGCCGCCGGTCATACCGGCTGCAAAGTTCTTGCCGGTCTGGCCCAGCACCACCACGGTGCCGCCGGTCATGTACTCACAGCCGTGGTCACCCACGCCTTCCACAACGGCGGTAGCGCCGCTGTTGCGCACGCAGAAGCGCTCGCCGGCCACACCGGAGATGAACGCCTTGCCGCTGGTAGCACCGTACAGCGCCACATTGCCGGTGATGATGTTCTCCTCGGGCTTGAAGTCAATGCCCTGCGGCGGGCGCACGATGATCTTACCGCCGGAAAGGCCCTTGCCCATGTAGTCGTTGCAGTCACCCACCAGTTCCAGCGTCAGGCCATTGGGGATAAAGGCACCAAAGCTCTGGCCGCCTGCACCGTTGCAGTGCACGGTGTACACATCGTCCGGCAGGTCGTTGCCGTATTTGCGGGTGATCTCGCTGCCAAAGATGGCACCAAAGGCGCGGTCCACGTTGGAAACATTCAGGCTGACGTTCTGGGGAGCCTTGCTGCCCAGCTTGAACTTCTTCATCAACACCTTCATGTCCAGCGTGTTTTCCAGATGGAAGTCGTAGCTGTCCTCCTTGATGAAGTGGACGTTACTGTTTGCAATGGCGGGGTTGTGCAGGATGCAGTCCAGATCCAGCTCTGCGGCGCGGCTGCCCGGGGCGGCGGGCTTGACCCGCAGCAGGTCGGTGCGGCCCACCAGCTCGTCCACGGTGCGCACGCCCAGCTTTGCCATGTACTCCCGCAGCTCCTCAGCTACAAAGGTGAGGTAGTTGATGATGTACTCCGGCTTGCCCTTGAAGTTCTTGCGCAGCTCGGGGTTCTGGGTGCAGATGCCCATAGGGCAGGTGTCCAGATTGCACACGCGCATCATCACGCAGCCCTCGGCCATCAGCAGGGTAGTGCCGAAGCCGAACTCCTCTGCGCCCAGCATGCAGCTGATGGCCACATCGCGGCCGGACAGCAGCTTGGAGTCGCTCTCGATGCGCACGCGGGTGCGCAGACCGTTCAGGATCAGGGTCTGGTGGGTCTCGGCGATGCCCAGCTCCCAAGGCAGACCGGCATGCTTGATGGAGGTGCGGGGTGCAGCACCGGTGCCGCCGTCATAGCCGGACACCAGAATGACCTGTGCGCCGCCTTTGGCAACACCAGCGGCAATGGTGCCTACACCGGCCTCGCTGACCAGCTTGACGTTGATATTGGCGCTGCGGTTGGCGTTTTTCAGGTCGTAAATCAGCTCTGCCAGATCCTCGATGGAGTAGATATCGTGGTGGGGCGGGGGAGAGATCAGCCCCACGCCGGTGGTGCTGTGGCGGGTCTTGGCGATCCACGGATACACCTTGGCACCGGGCAGGTTGCCGCCCTCGCCGGGCTTTGCGCCCTGTGCCAGCTTGATCTGGATCTCCTCGGCGCTGACCAGATACTTGCTGGTCACGCCAAAGCGGGCAGAGGCCACCTGTTTAATTTTGGAATTGCTCTCGCTGTGGTAGCGCTCCTCAGGCTCGCCGCCCTCACCGGTATTGCTGCGGCCGCCCAGACGGTTCAGGGCGATGGCAATGGTCTCGTGCGCCTCGCTGCTCAGTGCGCCGTAGCTCATGGCAGCGCCCTTGAACCGCTTGACGATGCTGGAAACCGGCTCTACTTCTTCCAGCGGGATGCCGCCGTCTGCGGCGTAGTTAAAGTCCAGCAGGCTACGCAGATGCACACCCTCGGCACCCATGTTGTCCACCGTCTGGGTGAACTGCTTGAAGGTGGCGTAATCGCCGGTGCGGCAGGCTTTCTGGAACAGGTGGATGGTCTGGGGGTTGAACAGGTGTTCTTCCTTGCCGCTGCGGAACTTGTGGGCACCGCTGTCGGCCAGCTCCATGTTGATATCCAGCCCCAGCGGGTCAAAGGCGGCGTTATGCAGCGCCTCCACATCGGCCTGAATGTCTGCCATGCTGATGCCGCCCACGCGGCTCACCGTGCCGGTGAAGTATTTGTCGATGACCTCCTTCGAGATGCCCACAGCCTCGAAGATCTGGCTGCTCTGGTAGCTCTGGATGGTGGAAATGCCCATCTTGGAGGCGATCTTCACGATGCCGTTGAGGATGGCGTTGTCGTAGTCCTGCACGGCGGCATAATAGTCCTTGTCCAGCAGACCCTCGTCGATCAGCTGGCCGATAGTCTCGTGTGCCAGATAGGGGTTGATGGCGCAGGCACCGTAGCCCAGCAGGGTGGCAAAGTGGTGCACCTCCCGGGGCTCGGCGCTCTCCAAAATCAGTGCCAGTGCGGTGCTCTTTTTGGTGCGGATGAGGTACTGGGACACTGCCGATACCGCCAGCAGGCTGGGGATGGTCACATGGTATTCATCCACATCGCGATCGGACAGGATGATGATGTTCGCACCCTCCTTGTAGGCGCGGTCGACCTCCAAGAATACCCGGTCGATGGCCTTTTCCAGACTGGTATTCTTGTAGTAGTTGATGGACACCGTAGCAACCTTGAAGCCCGGCACGTTCATATACTTGATCTTCAACAGGTCGGTGTTGGTCAGGATGGGGTTGTGCACCTTGAGCACCTTGCAGTTCTCCGGCTTATCCTCCAATAGGTTGCCGTGGGCACCGATGTAGACGCTGGTGGAGGTGACCACCTTTTCCCGGATGGCGTCAATGGGCGGGTTGGTCACCTGCGCAAACCGCTGCTTGAAGTAGTTGAACAGCGGGGGATGCTGGCTGCTGAGCACAGCCAGCGGGGTGTCAGTACCCATGGCACCGGAAGGCTCTGCACCCGCCCGCGCCATGGCAAGGATCATGGTATTCACGTCCTCGTACTTGTAGCCGAACACCTTCTGCAGCCGGGTCAGCTGCTCGCCGGTGTAGCTTTCCACCTTTACGTTGGGGATCTTCAGCCCGCTCAGCTGCACCAAGTTGCGGTCGATCCACTCGCCGTAGGGCTCGCGGCTGGCGTAAAGCTCCTTCAGCTTTTCGTCGTCCACCACCTCGCCCTTGACGGTGTCCACCAGCAGCATCTTGCCGGGGCGCAGACGCTCCTTGACCAGAATATTCTCCGGGTCGCATTCCAGCACGCCCACCTCAGAGGACAGGATCATGCGGCCGTCCTTGGTGATGTAATAGCGGCTGGGGCGCAGACCGTTGCGGTCCAGCACCGCGCCCATCACATCGCCGTCCGAGAACAGGATGGCGGCGGGGCCGTCCCACGGCTCCAGCATGGTGGCGTAGTACTGGTAGAAATCCCGTTTTTTCTGGCTGATGTTCTTGTTGTTCTCCCACGGCTCGGGGATGGTGATCATCACAGCCAGCGGCAGATCCATGCCGTTCATCACCATGAACTCCAGCGCGTTATCCAGCATGGCAGAGTCCGAACCGGAGGTGTTGATGATGGGCAGGATCTTATTCATATCGTCCTGCAAAATGGGGCTGGAGATGCTCTCCTCGCGCGCCAGCATGGCGTCGGTGTTGCCCTTGATGGTGTTGATCTCGCCGTTGTGCAGGATGAAGCGGTTGGGGTGTGCACGCATCCAGCTGGGGTTGGTGTTGGTGGAAAAGCGGCTGTGCACCATGCCGATGGCGGACTCATAATCCGGGTCCTGCAGATCAGCGTAGAAGCGGCGCAGGTCGTGCACAAGGAACATACCCTTGTACACGATGGTGCGGCTGGACAGGCTGGGCACATAGGTGCCGTTGCTGGCCTGCTCGAACACGCGGCGCACGATATACAGGCGGCGGTCAAACTCAATGCCCTTGCTTACCTTGGCAGGCTTTTTGATGAAGCACTGCCAGATGGCGGGCATGCAGTCCCGCGCCTTCTGACCCACGGCATCGGGGTCTACGGGCACCTCGCGCCATGCCAGAAACTCCAGCCCCTCCTTGCGGGTGACCACCTCGAACAGCTTCATGGCCTGTGCCCGCAGGTGCTCGTTCTGGGGGAAGAAGAACATACCCACGCCGTACTCCCGCTCGTTGCCCAGCCGGATGTTCAGCTCCTCGGCCACCTTGGAGAAGAACTTGTGGCTGATCTGCAGCAGAATGCCTACGCCGTCGCCGGTCTTGCCTTCGGCGTCCTTACCGGCGCGGTGCTCCAGCCGCTCCACGATGGACAGTGCATCGTCCACCGTCTGGTGACTTTTACGTCCCTTGATGTCCACCACAGCACCGATACCGCAGGCATCGTGCTCAAACTGTGGGTCGTACAGACCAAGGGTGGTTTTCTGCTCTGTAAAGTTTTCCATAGTCTTTCCCATCCTTTTTACTTGTTTGCTTACCGGGGGCTGCGGCACCCTCCGCAGCTTTTGCCCCTTGCAAAAAGAAAAAAGCGCCCCGCAAGGGCACAGGATGCCCCTGCGGAACGCCTTTGTTCCGATACCTGATATTATACAGATTCCTGAAAAATTTTCAAGTGACAGCTGCACCAAATATGCTACACACATTGCGCTGCTTCTTGTGCGAAACGCCGCGAGCCCCCGCAGCTGTGCGCGGCATACAAACAAAACCGCCGCACCCGGCGTTGTGCACGCGGGTACGGCGGTTTGGAGGAATTTGCCCTGAGTGATGCGGAACACTCAGGACTCAGGAATGCTTTGATTTGCGGGTTTGTTGCAAAATAACCAAACGAAACCTCACCCGCCCAGAATGGCCTGCAGGTCGGCTTCCGGGGTGGCAATGGGCTTGAGGTCGTACCGTTCCTGCAGGGTGCGCACCACTCCCGACGAGAGGAACGGGGGCAGGGTAGGCCCCAGCCGGATGTTCCGGATGCCCAGCGCCAGCAGCGCGATGAGGATGCACACGGCCTTCTGCTCAAACCAGCACAGCACCAGCGAGAGGGGCAGGTCGTTGACGCCGCAGCCAAAGGCGTCGGCCAGCGCCAATGCGATGCGGATGGCGCTGTAGGCGTCGTTGCACTGGCCCACGTCCAGGATGCGGGGCAGGCCGGTGCCCGGCACGGTGCCAAGGGGCAGGTCGTTCAGGCGGAACTTGCCGCAGGCCAGGGTCAGCAGGATGGTGTCGGGCGGGGTAAGGCGGGCAAACTCGGTGTAGTAGCGGCGGCTGGGCCGGGTGCCGTCGCAGCCGCCCACCAGAAAGAAGTGCCGCAGCTTACCGTCCCGCACCGCCTGCACGATCTCGTCCGCGTGCTGCAGCACGGCGGTGCGGGCAAAACCGGTGGTCACCGTGGAGCCGCCGTTCAGGCCGGGCAGCAGGGTGTCCTGCGCGTAGCCGCCCAGCTCCAGCGCCTTTTCGATCACCGGGGAAAAGTCGCGCCCTTCGTCGATGTGGGGCACGCCGGGGTAAGCCACCACCGAGGTGGTGAACACCCGGTCGGCGTAGCTGGCGCGCAGGGGCATGATGCAGTTGGTGGTGAACAGGATGGGCGCGGGGATGTCCTCGAACTCCCGCTGCTGGTTCTGCCATGCGGTGCCAAAGTTGCCCTTGAGGTGGGGGTAGCGGCGCTTCAGCTCCGGGTAGCCGTGGGCGGGCAGCATCTCCGAGTGGGTGTAGACGTTGACGCCCCGGCCTGCAGTCTGTTCCAGCAGCTGCTGTGCGTCGTAGAGGTCGTGGCCGGAAATCACGATGAACGGCCCCTTTTCAATGGTCAGGGGCACCTGCACCGGTTCCGGATCGCCAAAAGCGCCGGTGTTGGCCGCGTCCAGCAGCTCCATGCAGCGGTAGCTGGCTTCTCCTGTGGCCTGCACCAGCTGCCACAGGGCGTCGGTGGTCTGGCCGGGGTCGCCCACGGCCTGCAGGGCGGTACAGAAGAACCGGTCCAGCTCCGGGTCGATGCGGCCCAGCACCCGGGCGTGGTAGTTGTAGGCAGCCATGCCCCGCAGGCTGAACAGCACAAAGCATTTCAGGCTGCGCCGGTCGGCATCCGGTTCCCGCCAGAGGGCCTGCATGTCGTAGTCCGGGCCGGTGCCGGGGCTGGCGTCGTGCACCCGGCGGGTCAGCGCGTCCACGGCGGCGGGGTCAAAGTTCACGTTGGTAATGGTGGTGAACAGCCCCTGCATCAGCAGCCGGGCCTGTTCCGGGGCCGGGCCACGCCCCGCCGCGATGAGCTGCCCGGCAAACGCGATGAGCGCCCCAGTGAGCCGGTCCTGTGCGGCGGCTGTCTCGGCCGACTTGCCGCACACCCCCGCTGCGCCGGTGCAGGCGGTGCAGCCCGCCGCCTGCTCACACTGAAAACAAAACATCTGCTCGTCCATACAAAACTCCCTTTCTGCCATAAGATACTGCCAGTGTGGGCAGAGCGGGGCGGGGTTATACCAAAAAAGAGCCGCACCCCTGCGGGCGCGGCTCTTGGACGATGCAGTATGACTTAGTAGGTGATGCCCTGTGCCATCATGGCGGTAGCAACCTTCAGGAAGCCGGCGCAGTTTGCACCGACCATCAGGTTGCCCTCGGAACCGGCAGCCACAGAAGCGTCGTAGGAAGCGTGGAAGATGCCCTCCATGATGCCCTTCAGCTTGGCATCCACTTCCTCAAAGCTCCAGCTCAGGCGCTCGGAGTTCTGGCTCATCTCCAGACCGGAGGTAGCCACGCCGCCTGCGTTGGAAGCCTTTGCGGGTCCGTACAGGATGCCGTTGGACAGGTAGACCTCGATAGCCTCCGGGGTGCTGGGCATGTTAGCGCCCTCGCAAACCACGGTGCAGCCGCCCTTTACCAGAGCCTCGGCAGACTCCTTGTTGATCTCGTTCTGGGTAGCGCAGGGCAGGGCGATGTCGCAGGGAACAGTCCAGACCTTGCTGCAATCAGCCACATAGGTTGCACCGGCGTGGGTCTCGGCGTACTCCTTGATACGGCCGCGGCGCACTTCCTTCAGATCCTTGACGTAAGCCAGATCGATGCCGTTGGGGTCGTAGACGTAGCCGTTGGAGTCGGACATGGTGACCACCTTGGCACCCAGCTGGGTTGCCTTCTCGCAGGCGTAGATAGCCACGTTGCCGGAGCCGGAGATGACCACGGTCTTGCCCTTAAAGCTGTCGTTGCGCATGCACTTCAGAGCCTCAGCGGTGAAGTAGCACAGGCCGTAGCCGGTAGCCTGGGTACGAGCCAGAGAACCGCCGAAGGTCAGGCCCTTGCCGGTGAGCATGCCGCCCTGGAAGCTGTTGGTCAGGCGCTTGTACTGGCCGAACATATAGCCGACCTCGCGGCCGCCGACACCGATATCACCGGCGGGGCAGTCCACGAACTGGCCGATGTGGCGGTACAGCTCGGTCATGAAGCTCTGGCAGAAGCGCATCACTTCCATGTCACTCTTGCCGTGGGGGTCGAAGTCAGAGCCGCCCTTGCCGCCGCCCATGGGCAGGGTGGTCAGGCTGTTCTTGAAGGTCTGCTCAAAGCCCAGGAACTTCAGGATGCCCTGATTGACAGAGGGATGGAAGCGCAGGCCGCCCTTGTAGGGGCCGATGGCGCTGTTGAACTGCACGCGGTAGCCGCGGTTCACCTGTACCTTACCGGCATCGTCCACCCAAGGCACACGGAAGGTGATGATGCGCTCCGGCTCCACCAGGCGCTCGATCAGAGCGGCCTTCTCGTACTCGGGGTGCTTTTCCACAACGGGCTGGATGCTCTCCAGCACCTCGCGCACAGCCTGCAGAAACTCGGGCTCGTTGGCATTGCGCTTTTCCAGACCCTCGTAAACGCGCTTCAGGTATTCATTCGTCAGCATAATAGAATACTCCTTTTCCCAATTACTCTATAAATTTGAAAAAGCGGAAATGCCCTTGTCCGCCGCACAGCGGGTGGATCCTTGCAGATGCCGGGCGCTTCCGGTTCTCCATGCTTGCACGGCACGCCCGCACAAGCGGGCAATGCTTACTTTACTATTATAAAGCTTTGCGGTGGGTTTTACAATAGCAAAAAGCAGAATTTGTTTAAAAAAACAGATAAAAAGTCACAGCTGCTTCACAAAACGAAAATTAAAAGCTGGAATGCGCCGCGAACCTTGTTTTTTAAAGTGCGCTGCCGTCCCAAAGCTGTACGGAAAAGAATGTCTTTTGCACGGCAGCGGGCTTATCTAAGCAAAAAGCCCTGTGTCACAACGGGCACAGGGCAGGGTGCATTACTTCTTCAGCAGTTTTTCGCAGGCGTCTGCGGCACCTTCCAAAAATTCGCCGCCGTAGGTCTCGATCATGCCGGCATCGGAAAGCTCTGCCAGTTTGGGGTCGATGGGGCACTTGGCCAGCACGGGCAGGTGATGCTTTGCGGCCACCTCGTCCACATGGCTGTTGCCAAACACATTGATGTGCTTGCCGCAGTCCGGGCAGACGATGTAGCTCATGTTCTCCACGATGCCCAGCATGGGCACCTTCATCATCTCGGCCATGTTCACGGCTTTTGCCACGATCATGCTTACCAACTCCTGCGGGCTTGCCACCACAACGATGCCGTCCACCGGCAGGCTCTGGAACACGGTCAGGGGCACATCACCGGTGCCCGGGGGCATATCCACGAACAGGAAATCCACGTCCTTCCAGACCACATCGGTCCAGAACTGCTTGACCGCACCGGCAATGACCGGGCCGCGCCACACAACGGGGTCTTCCTCGTTCTCCACCAGCAGGTTGATGCTCATCACATCAATGCCCATGCGGCTCTGGATGGGCCAGCAGCCCTTGTCGTCCGCCATGGCACGGCCGTGAATGCCGAACAGCTTGGGGATGGACGGGCCGGTGATATCGGCATCCAGAATGCCGCAGTGGTAGCCGCGGCGGGCCATGGCACAGGCCAGCAGGGCGCTGGTCATGCTCTTGCCCACGCCGCCCTTGCCGGAAACAACGCCGATGACCTTTTTTACACTGCTGTTGGGGTTGGGGGCATCGTGCTGCGGAGCGGCATCGCGGGAAGAACAGGCTGCACTGCAATTAGAGCAGTCATGGGTACATTCTTCGCTCATTCTCTTTGTCGCGCACGGCAGGGGCAGGACCCGGGCGGTGCGCTTCCTCCTTGCTCAAAATACAGGCGGGGGCTTGCGCCCTGCCTGACCACTGTTAACTATACCATAAAAAGTGCGCAGAAACAACCCATAGCGCCGCTCATGTTTTGCAAAGCCGCCGCATAGGCTGAACCGTGAACGCCCGTTCCGGGGCAGGGGGAGGTGCAGGGTGCGGCAGAACTACTTTAAAAATGCGGCGCTGCTTACCGGCTCGGACGTGGTGCTGCGGCTGGCAGGCATGGGGCTGCGCATCTGGCTGGCAAACGCCTTGGGCGGGGCGGGCATGGGATTATACCAGCTGGTGCTGGCGGTGTACGGGCTGTTCGTCACGCTGGCCACGGCGGGCATCTCGGTGGCGGCTACCCGGCTGCTGACCGAGGAGCTCAGCCGGGACAAGGCCGCTGCGCGCGGGATGCTGGTGCGGCTGGTGCTGGCAGGGCTTGGACTGGGCGGGCTTGCCATGGCCGCTCAGCTTGCCACCGCAGGCCTTGCGGCAAAATGGTGGCTGGGGGATGTCCGCGCCGCTGCCGCGCTGCGCACCTCGGCGCTGGGACTGCCGTGGATGGCGATCTCTGCGGTGCTGCGCGGCTTTTTTCTGGCGCGGCGGCGGGTAGAGCCCAACGTGCTCAGCCAGCTGGCAGAGCAGACGGTGCGCATTGCCGCCGTGGTGTGGGCGCTTACCCGCACGCAGGGCTGGCCGGACGGCAGCCGCTGCGCACTGGTACTGGCGGCTACCGCCCTGAGCGAGGCCGTATCCACCGCTCTGATGGCGCTGTTTTACCGGCGGGAGGCGGCACGCTGCTTCGGCAGCACAGCGCCGCGCCCGCCAAGGGAGGCGTCCCGGCGGCTGTGGGAGATATTATGGCCGGTGGAGGGCGGCAGGGCGCTTTCCAGCGCGCTGCACACCGCCGAGAATATGCTGGTGCCCGCCTGCCTTGCGGTGTATCTGGCGGCCTCCGGCGGGCGCACCGCCGCGCTGGAACAGTACGGCACCTTAAAGGGCATGGCGCTGCCGCTGCTCAATTTCCCCTTCGGGCTGCTGGGCAGTCTGGCGGTTTTGCTGATGCCGGAGATCACACAGGCGCACATTGAGGGGCAGACCGCCCGGCTGAACGCCCTGCTGGACCGGATGCTGCAGCTTACGGGATATTTCTCCGCGCTGGCGGGCACGCTGTTCTGGGTGTGGGGCAGGCCGCTGGCGCAGCTGCTCTACCATAGCCCGGAGGCCGGGTTCTATCTGGAGACCCTTGCCCCGGCCATGCCGCTGATGTATCTGGAAAGCATGGTGGATGGTGCCATGAAGGGCATCGGGGAGCAGAAGGCCGCTTTCCGGTACAGCGTGTGGGACGCCGTGCTGCGCATTGGTGGGGTAGCGGTGCTGCTGCCCCGGTACGGGATGCGGGGCTTTCTGGCGGTGATCTTGCTTTCCAGCCTGTACACCTGCGCAGCCAACACCGGGCGTCTGCTGCTTTCCAGCGGCACAGGACACGCCTTCCGCCGCTGGCTGGGTGCGCCGCTGCTGGCCGCTGCCGCCGCCGGTGCGGCAGGGCGGGGCGTGCGCCGGGCGCTGGCGGGCTTTCCGGCACAGGGGCTGTGGGAACAGCTGGCAGTGCTGACGGCGGGCGGCATGGTGACTGCTGTCGTGTTTTTGCTGGCGGCGCTGCCGCTGGGGCTTTGGGAGGAAGTGCGGGCGCTGCTGCGGCAGGCAAAAACCGGGAAAAACAGGGGAAAGTGATAAAAACGTAAATTTTCTGGACACAGGCGGGGATTGTGAGTATAATACAAACGTGTAGCTGTATCCTTCCGGCATTGCCGGGGAACACTGCCGAAAAAGCAGCGCAGGGAGCAAAACGTCCGGCGCTGAGAGGAAAAAAGAGGATCGTAAGTGAAAGATAGAACCAAGAATACCCCGCAGGTGCTGCTGCGCCGTGCGCTGCTGGTGCTGCTGGATGCAGCCATTGTGGCATTCAGCTTTTATTTTGCCTTGCTGCTGCGGGCAGACGGTGCCGTAGAGGCCGTGTGGTGGCCCCACAACCGCGCCCTGTTGTACGAAAATCTGCCGTGGATCGTGGCGGCGTATATCGTCAGTTTTCTGGCGGGCGGGCTGTACTCGGTGCTGTGGAAGTACGCCGGCGAGCGGGATCTGATCCGTCTTGCCGGGATGATCGCCGTGCCTACTGCCGTGGTGTATGTGGTGAACCGCTGTCTTATCCACGGTGTGCTGTTCAATTCTGCAAACTGCATGGCCTCGGTGCTCATCTTTTTGTTCGTCGGCGGCAGCCGCTTGGCATGGCGGCTGTTTTTGAACCACCCGCTGGGCGAGCGGCTGCGCAAAGTGCCCGCCAAGGACCCCAACCGCCCGGTGATGATCGTGGGCGCGGGCGAAGCCGGTGCGTGGGCCATCAACGTGTGCAAATCCAACAAGGAATACGGCCACGCCGTGGTGGCGGTGGACGATGACCCCGCAAAGCTGAACCAGACCATCCACGGCGTACCGGTGAAGGGCACGCTGGAGGACATCCCGGAGCTGTGCAAGCGCTACGGCATCCACAGCATCATCATTGCCATCCCTACCTTAAAGGGCAGCAAGCTGAGCCATGTCATCGACCTGTGCGTCAGCACCCACTGCGCGGTACAGGTGCTCAGCGACCCGCAGCTGGTGGGCAGCGGTGCACCCCAGCAGGAGGTGTTCCGCGAGCTGAACCCCGCCGATTTCCTCTCCCGTGAGGAGGTCACGCTGGATACCGACAAAATTTCCGGCTACCTTACCGGCAAAACGGTGCTGGTAACGGGAGGCGGCGGCTCCATCGGCAGTGAGCTGTGCCGTCAGGTCATGCGCTTCAAGCCCGGAAAGCTGCTCATCTTTGATATCTACGAAAACTGCGCCTACGAGCTGCAGATGGAACTGCAGCAGAAGTACGGACGCGATATCCCGGTCACGGTGTTGATCGGCTCTATCCGGGATAAAAAGCGTCTGGACGAGGTTTTTGATACCTACCACCCCACGGTGGTGTTCCATGCGGCGGCGCACAAGCACGTTCCGCTGATGGAGGTAAGCCCCGCCGAGGCCGTAAAAAATAACGTACTGGGCACCAAAAACCTGCTGGTCAGCGCCAGCGAGCACGGGGTGGAGCGCTTTGTGCAGCTTTCCACCGATAAGGCCGTGAACCCCACCAGCGTCATGGGCTGCACCAAGCGCATCTGCGAGATGCTCATCCAGACCTTTGCGGGCAACACGGACATGAAGTGCGTGGCGGTGCGGTTCGGCAACGTGCTGGGCAGCCACGGCAGCGTTATCCCGCTGTTTGAAGCCCAGATCAAAAAGGGCGGGCCGGTCACCCTGACCGACCCCAACATCGTGCGCTATTTTATGACCATTCCGGAGGCAGCCCAGCTGGTGCTGCAGGCGGGCGCATTGGCAGAGAGCGGCAACATCTATGTGCTGGACATGGGCGAGCCGGTGCGTATTATGGATCTTGCCAAGCAGCTCATCCGCTTTTACGGCTACGAGCCGGGCGTGAATATGGAGATCAAGATCGTGGGTCTGCGCCCCGGCGAAAAGCTTTACGAAGAGCTGATGATGGACGAGGAGCAGGACAAGATGCGCCGCACCCAGCACAACAAGATCTTTGTGGCAAGCCCCCGCACCATTGATCTGGCCGAGTTTTACGGGCAGCTGCAGGCGCTGGAAGCCGCTGCTGCCCACAACGATGAGGGCGTGGTGCGCCAGCTGGCGGCCATGATCCCCACCTTTACCCCCACCCGGGAGAACCTGAAACTGTAACAGCTTGAACTGCGGCACTGGGCCGCATGGAATAGACCGCAGACCGGAACATGCCGGGCTGCGCAAAACGAGAGGGATGTTATTATGGAAAAGAAACCGTTTCTGACCGAGGCGATGGCACAGCAGATCATTGAGGACGTGCCCACGCCGTTCCACGTCTATGACGAGAAGGGCATCCGGGAGAATGTCCGCCGCATCAACAAGGCCTTCAGCTGGAACAAGGGATTCAAGGAATACTTTGCGGTCAAGGCACTGCCCAACCCCGTTATCCTGCAGATCCTCAAGGAGGAGGGCTGCGGCGTGGACTGCTCCTCCCTGACCGAGCTGATGCTCAGCGAGGCTTGCGGCTTTACCGGCCACGAGATCATGTTCTCCTCCAACCAGACCCCTGTGGAGGATATGCAGAAGGCCTACGAGCTGGGCGCCTACATCAATCTGGACGACGCCACTATGGTGGAGTTTCTGGAGCGGGTGGCCGGTGTGCCGCAGGAGATCTTCTGCCGCTATAACCCCGGCGGAACCTTCCAGCTGGGCGAGAGCGAAGAGGGCTTTCAGGTCATGGACAAGCCCGGCGATGCCAAGTACGGCATGACCGAGCAGCAGATGATCGACAGCTACAAAAAGCTGATGCAGAAGGGCGCAAAGCAGTTCGGCATCCATGCCTTCCTTGCCTCCAACACCATCTCGGACGCCTACTACCCGGAGCTGGCAGCCATCCTGTTCCGTCTGGCTGTCCGGGTGCAGCAGGCTACCGGTGCGCACATCAGCTACATCAACCTGTCCGGCGGCGTGGGCATCCCTTACCGCCCGGAGCAGACCGAGAACGACATCATGGCCATCGGTGAGGGCGTGCGCCAGAAGTTTGAGGAGATCCTTGTGCCTGCCGGTATGGGCGATGTGGCCATCTTCAGCGAGATGGGCCGCTTTACCACCGGCCCCTACGGCGCACTGGTGTCCACCGTCATCCACGAAAAGCACATCTATAAGGAGTACATCGGTCTGGACGCCTGCGCCGCAAACCTGATGCGCCCCGCCATGTACGGCGCTTACCACCACATCACCGTGCTGGGCAAGGAGAACGAGCCCTGCGACCACAAGTACGACGTGGTGGGTGGCCTGTGCGAGAACAATGACAAGTTTGCCATCGACCGGATGCTGCCCAAGATCGACATCGGGGATATCCTTTACATCCATGATACAGGTGCCCACGGCTCTGCTATGGGCTACAACTACAACGGCAAGCTGCACTGCGCCGAGGTGCTGCTGTGCGAGGACGGCTCTCACCGGCTGATCCGCCGCGCCCAGACCCCCCGCGATTACTTTGCAACGCTGGACTTTTTGCCCTTTATGAAGCCCCTGTTTGAGGACTGATTCTGATAAAAACGAGGTGTGACCCATGTTTTTTGGTTTTCAGCTTACCCTTGGCCTGATGATGGCCTTTTACGGTTTTTCGGTGATGAAAAATCCCCGCGTGTGGGGCGATCAGGGGCGCAGGGCGGTCAAGGCCGAAAACTTCGAGGAATACTGCCGCCAGAACGGCCAGTTCTTTTTAAAGGCAGGCTGCGTTGTGGCGGTGATCGGTGCACTGGATGCCCTGATCACGCTGGATGCCCTGCTGTACGCTCTGCTGTACATTTTTGGCTTGACCTTTGCTTTCTATCCGCTTACCCGCTGGTGCAAGCAGAACGAGGGCTTTTCCTGGCCGTGGCCCCACGTCCAGAGCGAGAAAAAGCGCATTAAAGAACTGCGCCGCGAACAGCAGGCACAGGAGAACGAGGAAAAAGGGGAGAAGTGATCCCCCGGATAAAGCATAAATAGCAAAAGAACAGCTCCCGGTCATGCCGCTTAACGTGACCGGGAGCTGTTTTACTGCTTGTGGAGAAGCGGGCGCTTACTCGGCGTCCTTCGGGTCAGTCATCAGCTCCTTGATGCTGGGCACAACGCCGCCCAGATTCTGCAGCTCGGAGGGAATGATGATCTTGGTGGCCTTGCCGTTGGCAACCTTCGCCAGCGCCTCAAGGCTGCGGATGGCCAGCACCTTGTCGCTGGGCATAGCCTCGTTCAGCAGACGGATGGCGTCGGCGTTGGCTTTCTGCACGGCCAGAATGGCCTGTGCCTCACCCTCAGCCTCCAGAATGCGCTGCTGCTTCACGGCATCGGCGCGCAGGATAGCGGCCTCCTTTTCGCCCTCGGCGGCGGTGATGGCGGCCTGCTTTTCACCGTCTGCCTTCAGGATGACGGCGCGCTTCTCGCGCTCAGCCTTCATCTGCTTTTCCATGGCTTCCTGAATTTCCCGCGGCGGGATGATGTTCTTCACCTCCACGCGGTTCACCTTGATGCCCCACTTGTCGGTGGCTTCGTCAAGGATGGCGGTAATCTTGCCGTTGATGACGTCGCGGCTGGTCAGGGTGTGGTCCAGCTCCATCTCACCGATGATGTTGCGCAGGGTGGTGGCAGAAAGGCTCTCAATGGCGGCAATGGGCTGGTTGACACCGTAGGTGTACAGTTTTGCGTCCATGACCTGAAAGAACACCACGGTGTCGATCTGCATGGTCACGTTATCGCGGGTGATCACGGGCTGAGGGGGAAAGTCTGCCACCTGCTCCTTCAGGCTTACCTTTTTGGCAATGCGCTCAATAAAGGGGATCTTGACGTGCAGGCCGGCAGACCATGTATCGGAGTAGCTGCCCAGCCGCTCGATGACATATACCTTGGACTGCGGTACGATGACGATGTTGGAAACAATGACCAGCACCAAAACAAAAACAAGCGCAAGGATGACAAAAAACAGGATCATAATACATCTCCTTTGTCAGGTGGTTGTGTGGCGGTTGCGGCTTTCGGTCAGAACAGGCTCTACGATGAGCAGGGTGCTGTGGATCTCGGTAACGCGGCAGAGCGCACCGGGCCCAAGGGTGTCGCCGGGGGTGGCGCAGCGGGCGTTCCAGTCCACGCCGTCCAGCCGCACCCGGCCGGGGACTTCGGCGGTGACAGGGGAAAGCACGATGGCTTCCCGTCCCAGATTGCGGTCGCCGTTGGTGGCGGTGTGCTTGAGCCGTAGCTTTGCCGCCAGCGGGCGGAAGGCTGCAAGGCACAGGATGCTTACCACCAGAAAGACCACCGCCTGCACCCGGAACGACCCGGTGAACACGCAGCACAGCAATGCGGCGGCAGAGCCGATGGCAAACCAGATGGAGGTCATATTAAAGGTACTGGCCTCCAGTGCCAGAAAGCCCACGGCTGCAGCCAGCCAGAGAATGGGGGAGATCTGCATGGTATGTTACCTCCTTATGCTGCTATTATACGGCATCCCCTTGGGGGAAGGTCAAGGGCTTTTTGCTGGAACGTTGCACAGAAAACAAAATATAGACAAAAATAGAAAAAAAGCCTGTAAATCACTGCGTCCCACCCTGTGAAAAAAGTAAGTCGGGAAGCTCCGCAGAGTTTCCCGACTTACAAATAAAGAATCGAATTCCGCTGTGGATGCTCAGAGCGCAAGCGGAGAGCATTCAAATCGTTACAGCCCCGCAGGCGTCACTGGATATCGTAGTAGCTGTGGTTGGGGTTATGGCCGTTTTCCTCCACCACGATGGTAAAGCCCATGGGGTTTACCTCGGTGTGCTTGCCGGAAGCCAGCGGCTCCACGATGATGTGCTCAGAACGGTTCACGATGATCTCCGCAGTCTCGGTCTTACCGATGCGCTGGTAGTGCAGAATGCCGCCCTCAGCCCGCAGCACCCGAAGCTCGCCGGTGCGGAAGGCTTCGCAGCTGTGGCGCAGCTGCGCCAGCTGTGCCAGCACCGGGCGCAGCCGCTCCTCGTGGCTGTCCCAGCAGAAGAAGGCGCGGTTGAAGGGGTCGCGGTAGCCCTGCATGCCAATCTCATCGCCGTAGTACAGGCAGGGTACGCCGGGCAGGGTGTAGATGATGGCATACGCCATGCGCAGGCGCAGCATCCCTTCCTCGTAGGCTTCGCCGGTCACGCTGCGGCCGCTCTGCCACTCCCGGCCGCGTCCGTTGGCAGGCTCGTCCGCGATCACAGTCAGGGCGCGCTCGGTGTCGTGGGTGGACAGGAAATTCAGCGCCGTGTTGATGGCCGGGGCAGGGTAGTGCTCGCAGATGGAAAGAATCTCGTTAGCGGCCTGCTGGGCGGGCTTGCCCTTGACAAAATCCAGCACGGAGTTCTTGAAGGGGTAGTTCATCACGCTGTCCAGCCCCTTGCCCAGCAGGTAGGTGCGGCGGTGGTCAAAGCCGAACTTGGTTGTGGCGTCCTCCCACACCTCGCCCAGCAAAAACTTCTCCGGGCTTACCCGCTTAACGGCGGTGCGGATCTTTTCAATGAACTCGTCCGGCAGCTCGTCGGCCACATCCAGCCGGAAACCGGCAGCGCCCCGGCGCAGCCATGTGTCGATGACGCCGCCCTCGCCGGTGATGAACTCCACAAAGGAGGGGGTCTCCTCGTTGACCTCCGGCAGGGTCTCGAAACCCCACCAGCTGCGGTAGCCGCCCTTGTACTTGGGGTCAAAGTCGTACCAACTGCGGTAGGGGGAGTTGGGGTCGCGGTAAGCGCCGCCCTCGCCGTAGCGTCCCTCGCGGTTGAAGTACCGGCTGTCGGAGCCGGTGTGGCTGAACACACCGTCCAGCACGATGCCGATGCCGTACTTGGCGGCCTCGCGGCAGAGCACCTCAAACTCTTCGTTGGTGCCCAGCAGCGGGTCCACGTTCAGGTAGTCGGCGGTGTTGTAGCGGTGGTTGGAGTGCGCCTCAAAGATGGGGTTCAGGTACAGGTAATCCACGCCCATCTCCCGCAGGTAGGGAAGCTTGATGCGGATGCCCTCCAGATCACCGCCGAAGTAGTCCTCGTTCAGGTGGCCGCCGGTCTCGTTGGGCTGCCAGAAGGGCTCGGCGTGCTTGTCGGCCTGATACAGCCGGTCCGGGAAGGGCATAGGCTTGTTCTCAATGCCCTCACAGAACCGGTCCGGGAAGATCTGGTAGAACACCTTGCCCTTGATGCACTCCGGCGTCTGGAAATCCGGCTCGTAGACCGTGATCTGCCAGCTTTCGCCCTCCTGCCAGCTGACTACGCCGCAGTTGTCGGCTCCGCGCACGATGCGGCGGAAGTCGGTATACAGATCAAAATAATAGAAGTATAAGCCCGGGTCGCCCAGCACAACATCCACCGAAAAGTGGTTCTGGTGGGGTGTCTGACCGTCAAATTTCATGCGGTAGTGCACGGGCACATCGTATTTGCCCTCCTTTTGCAGCACAAGGTGCGGGTCCACATAGCCCAGCTCCTCGGGGATGCACAGGGACAGGTGCACGGTCTGCCCGGCGCGCACGGCACCAAAGGGCTGCTTAAAGTAGGGGTCGTAGCTGTTGAACAGACAAGACAAAAAAGATCGTCCTTTCTCAAAAAAGCCCCGGCGGGCGAAATGCCACCGGGGCTTTGCGGTTTTACAGGGGAAAATTACTTGCCCATGGGCACGGGGGAAGCGTACCAGATATCGCGGGCGTAGTCCAGCACGGCGCGGTCTGCGCTGAAGATGCCGCTGTTGGCAATGTTCTTCAGGCTCATGCGGGCCCAAGTCTCGCGGTCAGCATACAGCTTCTGCAGGTCGGCCTGTGCACGGCGGTAGTCCTTGAAGTCGGCCATGACCATGTACGGGTCGCTGCTGCGCAGGTTCTCGGTGACCTCGTGGAAGTTCTCGCCGTTCCAGCCGCGCTCCAGGAAGTTCAGGGCGCTGTTGGCAACGTCGTCGCCCATGATAAAGGCGTTGGGGTGGTAGCCCACATGCTTCAGGTTGTTCACCTCAGGGGTCAGCATACCGAAGATCAGCTCGTTCTCCTTGCCGGCAGCATCGGCGATCTCCACGTTTGCGCCGTCCAGCGTGCCCAGCGTGATGGCGCCGTTCAGCATGAACTTCATGTTGCCGGTACCGGAAGCCTCGGTGCCTGCCAGAGAAATCTGCTCAGAGACCTCGGCAGCGGGCATCAGGTGCTCGCTCAGGGAGACGCAGTACTCCTCCAGATAGACCACGCGCAGCTTCTCGCGCACGGCGGGGTCGTTGTTGATCAGATCGCCCAGCTTGCAGATCATGCGGATCATCTGCTTTGCCATGTAGTAGCCGGGAGCAGCCTTTGCGCCGAAGATGTAGGTCTTGGGGATGAAGTCGGCGTTGGGGTTCTCCTTCAGGTACAGGTACTGTGCGGCGATGTTCAGCGCATTCAGGTGCTGGCGCTTGTACTCGTGCATACGCTTGACCTGGCAGTCAAAGATGGAATTGGGGTCGATGACCTGACCGGTGCTCTTAGCCAGATAGCTTGCAAAGTCCTTCTTGTTGGCCAGCTTGATCTCATTCAGCTTCTTCAGCACGGTCTTGTCATCGGCGTACTTGTTCAGCTTGGTCAGATCAGAAGCATCGTGCTTGTAGCCGTCGCCGATGGTCTCGTCCAGCAGCTTGCACAGGCCGGGGTTGGAAGCCAGCAGCCAGCGGCGGTATGCAATGCCGTTGGTCACGTTCTTGAAGGCGTTGGGCTTGAACAGGTAGTAATCGTGGAAAACGCTCTCCTTGATGATCTCGCTGTGCAGCTTGGAAACGCCGTTGATGCTGTTGGCGGTGTAGGCGCAGATGTTGGCCATGCGCACCTGATTGTCGCCGATCAGTGCCATGTAGTCGATCTTGCCCTGATCGCCGGGGAAGGCCTTTGCCAGCTCCTCGCGGGCGCGGCGGTCCATCTCCACCACGATCTGGTAGATGCGGGGCAGGGTCATCTTGAAGATGTCCACGTTCCACTTCTCCAGAGCCTCGGCCATAACGGTGTGGTTGGTGTAGGAGAACACCCTCTGGCAGATGCTGAAGGCCTTGTCCCAGTCAAAGCCGCACTCGTCCAGCAGGATGCGCATCATCTCGGGGATGGCCAGCGTGGGGTGGGTGTCGTTCAGCTGGATGGCGACCTTGTCGGGCAGGTTCTCCAGCGTGGCGTAGCTGGACAGGTGGTTTTGCACGATATCGCCGATAGAAGCAGCGGACAGGAAGTACTGCTGACGCAGGCGCAGGATCTTGCCCTCAACGTGGTTATCGTTGGGGTACAGCACCTTGGAAATGAGCTCAGCGTTGGCGTTCTTGCTCATAGCGGTGTTGTAGTTGCCCAGAGAGAAGCTGGACATATCAAAGTCCGGGGCCTTTGCCTGCCACAGGCGCAGCTTTGCAACGCCCTTTCCATCGTAGCCCTGCACATACATATCGGAGGGGATGGCCATGACGCTGTTGTAGTTGGTGTGCTGGATGTAGTGGAAGCCGTTGTCCCAGTTCTCGTGGATCTCGCCGTCAAAGCGGATCTCCACGGCCTGATCCGGGTGGCTCTTCAGCCACACCTGACCGCCGGGCAGCCAGTTGTCGGCGCGCTCCTGCTGCCAGCCGTCCACGATCTTCTGCTTGAAGATGCCGTACTCGTACAGGATGGAGTAGCCGGTGCCGCAGATATCGGTGGTGGCCATGCCGTCCAGATAGCAGGCAGCCAGACGGCCCAAGCCGCCGTTGCCCAGGCCTGCATCGGGCTCTTCCTCAAAAATGCTGTCCAGATTGATATCGGCGTCAGCCAGTGCCTTCTTGGCAACCTCGTCCAGACCCAGATTGAACAGGCTCATCTTCAGACTGCGGCCCATCAAAAACTCCATGCAGAGGTAGTAGACCTGCTTGGTGCCGGTGCCGATGGCTTTGGACTGGAACTTTTTGTGGTTCTCGCTCATCATCTGACGGCAAATCAGAGCCAGAGAACGGTAGATCTGCTGGTTGGAGGCAACATTCAGCTCCACACCGTACTCATTGGTGAGCTTGTCCTGAAGAATTTTGCCAAATTCTTTTGATGTCATAGTGTGCTCCTATCCGCATAAGCGTTTGCTTTGCTAAAATAATTGAGTAGATAATAGCAGCAGAAACGTTCCCTCTTTCGCCCGGCTGCCAACATAACAAAGTTATTATAATATGAACGATTTGCAAATGCAAGGAACTAGGCGCTTTTTTTCCGTAACTGCTATTTTTTCAGGCCACTTTCTGATAAATATGCCGAAATTTCAAAAATTACACTTTTTCTTGCGGCGTATTTATATTATAATAGAAGATAGAACTGAGCCGCGAAACGTTTTTCGGGGAGTAATTCCGGCAGTAATGGGGCGGGAAACTCCATCGAAACGTTTTCGAACACCGAAACGTTACCGGGAACGGTGCCAAATTCCGGCAAAAAGGCAAAAAACAGAACAAACGGCCTTGCGCCGCACAGATACAGGATAAAAAAGGGGAAAACACCATGGTAAACAAGGTAAGGGTCAACATCGCGGGCACACCGTATGCCATCGCCACCACAGATTCGGAAAAGTACATCCTCGGGCTTGCAAAAAAGCTGGACGAGGACATCACAAAGCTGCTGGACACCAACGATAACCTCTCGGTGACCAAGGCGGCGGTGTTCTGCGCGATGGATTATCTGGACGAATACCGCAAGAGCACCGGCAGCGCAGAGAATATGCGCAGCCAGATCCAGGACTACATTGCAGATGCAGCCCGGGCAAAGCTGGCCGAGGACAAGGCACTGGCGGAAAACGCCGTGCTGCGCCGGGAGGCTGCTGCCCTGCGGGAGCAGCTTGCCAAGGAGCGCCAGCGCGAGACCCGCCGGGAGGAGCGCGCCGCCCGCGCTGCGGCAGAGACTGCACAGGAGCAGCCCGCCCCGGAAGCCCCGGCGGAAGAGAGTACGCAGACGGACGAGACCAATTGAATGTACCTTATATAAATAGAAGTCAGAAGGAGAACTATGGCAAGGATCGAGATCTTAGCCCCGGTGGGCAGTGAAGAAATGCTCCGCGCTGCGGTGTTCAGCGGCGCAGACGCGGTATATCTGGGCTTTTCGGGTTTCAACGCCCGCACGGGTGCCGGCAACTTTGACGCAGATAGTCTAAAGGAGGCCGTGCGCTTCTGCCACGCCCGGGGCGTGGCGGTGCACGTTGCGCTGAATACGACTGTGTATGGCACCGAACTGTCGGCGCTGGAACAGGCTATCCGGGCGGTAGCAGCCAGCGGTGCGGATGCAGTCATCTGTCAGGATCTGGCGGTGGCTACCTTAATTGGTAAAATCGCCCCGCAGCTGCCCCGGCACGGCTCTACCCAGATGAGCGTCCACACCCTGCAAGGCGCACTGGAACTGAAGGAGCTGGGCTTTACCCGGGTGGTGCTGGCGCGTGAGCTGAGCCTGCCCGAGGTGGAGCATATCACAAAGCGCTGCGGCATCGAGACCGAGTGCTTCATTCACGGTGCGCTGTGCATGAGCGTGAGCGGCCAGTGCTATATGTCCGCCTTTCTGGGCGGGCGCAGCGGCAATCGCGGCTCCTGTGCGGGTCCCTGCCGCCTGCCCTTTGAAGCCAACGCCCTGCCGGAGGGCAAGCCCGGGCGGCTGCACCACCTCTCCCTCAAGGATAACTCCGCCATCGACAAGTTGGACAAGCTGCAGGCGCTTGGCGTAGCATCGGCAAAAATCGAAGGCCGTCTGCGCACACCGGAGTATGTGGCGGCGGCGGTCAGCGCCTGTCTGGCGGGCCGCGAGGGCCGCGCCTACGACCGCGACCTGCTGAAGAACGCCTTCAGCCGCTCCGGTTTCACCTCCGGCTATCTGGATGGAAAAATCGACGGCACCATGTTCGGTGTGCGCAGCGAAGCCGATGCTGAGCTGACCAAAAAGACCCTGCCCATGCTGCGCGAGCTTTACCGCCGCGAACGCTCCCGCGTGCCGGTGCAGATGAAACTGGAAATCGAGGAGGGCGGCGAAAAGCTGACCGTTGCCGATGCCGATGGCAACAAGGCCTTTGCCTATGGGGATGCCGAGCCGCAGCCTGCCCGCACCGACCCTACCGAGAGTCTGAACCGCAGCTTGGCAAAGACCGGCGGCACTCCCTTTACGGCAGAGAAGATCACCGTGGAAATGGACGGCGGGCCGTGGTTCATCCCCGGCAGTGCCGTGAACGAGCTGCGCCGGGAAGCACTGGATGCCCTGCTCAAAAAACGGGAGGTGCAGCGTCCCTGGCCTACCACCGAGGAGCACGTCGCCGCCCTGCCGCAGCGCACCCTGCCGCCCCGTCGCACCCTGCGCGCCCGGTTTGAGCGCTGGGAGCAGGTGCCGGAGCGGGCGCTTGACGGGGTGGAGTACCTCATTCTGCCCATTGCGCAGGCCGACCGTGTGCCCCGGGAGTGGCGGGCGAAAACCCTTCTGGAGCTGCCCCGGGTCATGTTCGGTGCGCTGGAGCAGGACACCGCCCGCCGCATCGCAGCCACGCAGGATGCGGGCTTTGCCGGGTACGAGGTCAGCAACATCGCCCACCTGCGGCTGTGCCGTGGCTTGCCTATGGCCGGCGGCTTCGGGCTGAACATCACCAACAACGTAGCGGCGCAGTTCTATGCAGAGCAGGGGCTTTCCAGCCTGCTCATCCTGCCGGAGGTGAAAGACAGCGATATTGCGTCCATTGCGCCCGCCCGGAACGGTAAGCCTGTGCCCACCGGCGTGATGGTCTACGGCCACATGCCGCTGATGCTCACCCGCGCTTGCCCGCTGCAAAATATCCACGACTGCGCTCACTGCGATAAGACCGGCGTGCTGACCGACCGCAAGGCCAAAAAGTTCCCGGTGCGGTGCGGCCTTGGGGTGCGCACCATCTATAACCCGGTGCCCATCTATATGGGCGATAAGCCCGGCGCACTGACGGTGGACTACGGCGTGGCCTACTTTACGCTGGAATCCCGCGAGGAGGCGGCGCAGATTCTGGACAGCATCCGCACCCACGCCCCCTTTGAGGGCGATTTTACCCGCGGCCTGTATTTTAAAGGTACGAACTAACAAAAAACGAAACGAGGTCATACGATGGAACCCATCACTGTAAAATATAAGGTACTGGATGCCCGGGCAAAGGTGCCCGCCTATGCCACCCCCGGCGCAGCTGCCGCCGACCTGTGCGCTGTGCTGGATGCACCGCTGACCGTTGCCCCCATGCAGCGGGTGCTGGTGCCCACCGGCCTTGCCATCGAGCTGCCGGGTGCCCATAGTGTGGCGCTGGTGTACGCCCGCAGCGGCCTGTCCATCAAGCACGGCCTGTGCATGGCAAACGGCGTGGGCGTGGTGGACAGCGACTATCGCGGCGAGCTGAAGGTGCCCATGGTCAATCTGGGAGCCGAGGCTTATACCATCCAGCCCGGCGAGCGGGTGGCGCAGCTGTGCATCGCTCCGGTATACACCGCCGCCTTTGTGCCCGCCGAGGAGCTGGGCGACACCCAGCGCGGCGTGGGCGGCTTTGGCTCTACCGGAAAATAATGAAAAATACAGATAAAATATATTGCCCGGTTTGTAGCAGAGCACTTGTTGAAGAATATGATATTTGCCCGATCTGCGGTTGGGAGAATGATCCAAATCAGCTATGGAAGCCGGATTTATCGGGCGGCGCAAATATAATGAGCTTAAATCAGGCAAGAAAGGCTTATAGCATGAAGTCCAATCTTATTTTAGCTTCCGGCAGCCCCCGCAGACGGGAACTGCTCTCCCTGTATACCACTGATTTCACCGTCTGCGTCAGCGATTTTGACGAGAGTGCTGTTACCGCTCCCACCCCGGCGCAGCTGGTGGAGCAGCTGGCTATCGGTAAGTGTCTCACGGTGGCAAAGCAGCACCCGGATGCCGTGGTCATCGGCTGCGACACGGTGGTGGATGTGGACGGCACCGTGTTCGGCAAGCCCCACGACGCAGAGGACGCCAAGCGGATGCTGCGCGCCCTCTCCGGCAAGACCCATCAGGTGCACACCGGTGTGTGCATTGCAAAAGGGGACAGGACAGAGCATTTTGTGGACAGCTGCAAGGTGACCTTTTTCCCGCTGGGGGAGGAGGAGATCGCGTTCTACACCGCCACCCCGGAACCCTACGATAAGGCCGGTGCCTACGCCATTCAGGGGCGCGCAGCCCTGTGGCTGGACCGCATCGAGGGCGACTACTACACCATTATGGGGCTGCCGGTCAGCCGCACCGTACAGCTGCTGGCGCATTTTTTGTGAGAAAAATGGAAAAATGATAGAAAACTTGCCGAAACGCTTGAGAAATGAAGCGCTTGCGGCTATAATAGAACCGTGTTATTCTGCGCAGGAGGGTCTGTTTGCAGCAGACTATCCGGCATTCTGGGATAGATTTAAGGAACGATCGTAAGGAGATTTGGAACAATGAGTTTTCTGTCAAAGGACGTTGGCATTGATCTGGGTACTGCCAATACTCTGGTCTACATGAAGGGCAAGGGCATCATCATGCGCGAGCCCTCGGTCGTGGCGGTGGATACCAAGACCGACGAGGTGCGCTGCGTGGGCGGCGAGGCAAAGGCTGTCATCGGCCGTACCCCCGGCAGCATCGTGGCAGTGCGTCCCCTGAAGGACGGCGTCATCGCCGATTTCGACATCACTGCAAATATGCTGGAAAACTTCCTCAAAAAGGCCTGCGGCAACAGCATGTTCTCCCGTCCCCGGGTGGTCATCTGCATTCCCTCCGGCGTTACCGAGGTGGAGCGCCGCGCAGTGCGCGAGGCTACCCTGAAGGCCGGTGCCCGTCAGGTGTCTGTCATTGAGGAGCCCATGGCTGCTGCCATCGGCGCAGGCCTGCCCATCAGCGAGCCTACCGGCAGCATGATCGTGGATATCGGCGGCGGCACGGCCGAGATCGCCGTCATCTCTCTGGGCGGCATCGTGGCCTCCCGTAGCGTGCGCATGGCCGGTGATATGTTCGATCAGGCCATCATCGCCTTCATCAAGCGCAAGTACAACCTGCTCATCGGTGAGCGTACCGCAGAGCAGATCAAGATCGAGATCGGCTCTGCCTATGTGCTGGACCCGGAGCTGACCATGGAGATCAAGGGCCGCAACCTTGTGGACGGCCTGCCCAAGAACATCGTGGTGCACTCTGAGGATGTGCGCGGCGCGCTGCTGGAGTGTCTGGTCAAGATCACCACTGCCATCAAGGAGACGCTGGAGCGCACCCCGCCGGAACTGAGCGCAGATATCATTGACCGCGGCATCACCCTGACCGGTGGCGGCGCTCTGCTGCGCGGCCTGGATCAGCTGATCCAGAGCGAGACCGGCATTGATGTGCATATTGCGGAGGACCCGCTGGACTGCGTGGCCAAGGGTGCCGGTGCGGTGCTGGATCATGTGGATGTGCTGCACGATGTGCTGGACACCGATGGAGGACATATGTAAGAGCGGCTCTCTGCGGAGAGAGTTGCTTAAAATGCGGAAAAGTTTCAGACACAGCAGCTGTGCGTTTTTCCGCTGCAAACACTGCATCTTGCGCGGATGGCACGGCTGTCCGCGCTTTTTTCATGCAAAAGCCTGCGGTAGGACGCGGGCATCCCGACAGGAGGGAAGGACCCTTTGAAAGATTTTTTTGATACCTGGAAATTCAAGATCCTTGTGGCCGTGGCGGTATTTCTGGTGGGCATCATGGCCTACGCCGGTGCCAACGGCCGCCTGACCGCCGCCCCGCAGGAGCTGCTGGGCGTGATCCTGACCCCTTTCCAGAAGGCGGCGGCTGTGGTCAGCGGCGGCGTGGGTGCGGTGTGGGAAAAATACACCAGCATCGACGAGGTCATGGAGCAGAACGAGCAGCTGGAAGCGGAAAACGCTGAGCTGCGCCAGCAGATGGTGGACTACGACCGCCTCAAGGCCGAAAACGAAGCCTACAAGGCGCTGGCTAATATTCAGAAAAAGAACAGCAACGCTACCTATGTGTCCGGCTTTGTCATTGGACGCGACCCGCTGGATGAGTTCGGCGGTTTCACATTGGACAAGGGCACCGCAGACGGTGTGGCGGTGAACAATGCTGTTATCAGTGACCGGGGCTATCTGCTGGGTATGGTGGTGGAAGCCGACCCGACCAGCTGCAAGGTGATGACCATCCTGCACCCCAGCTTCAATGCGGCGGGCGTGGTCTCCCGCACCCGGGAAAACGGCATCCTGAACGGCAACACCACCTATGCAGCGGACGGTCTGTGCACCCTGACCAATCTGGAGCGCAGCACCGAGACCCGCGCGGGCGATCAGGTCATTACCACCGGTCTGGGCGGGGTGTTCCCGCCGGATCTGCTGGTGGGCACGGTGCAGGACGTGGTGCCGGAAGCCAGCGGCAAATCCTCCATTGCGGTGGTGCGCCCCGGTGCCGATCCCCGCACCGCCAAGCATGTTTTTATCATTACTGCGTACTAAGGAGGGCACACTGCTATGGAATCTCGCCGCAAGCGCAGCCGCAGCCAGCTGCTGAAGTGGGGCTGCTATGTGCTGGCGCTGTTTGTGTGCGCCGCTTTGCAGACCACGCCCGGGCTGTTCCAGCTGGGGGAGGCAAAGCCACTGCTGGTGTTGCCGCTGTGTCTGGCGGTGGCAGTATTTGAAGGAGAGTTTGCCGGAGCACTGCTGGGCACGGTAGGCGGCCTTTTGTGGGACTACGCCGCCGGGCGCACGGTGGGTATGCTGGCGCTGGAACTGCTGCTGCTCTGCTTTGGGGTATCGGTGCTGGTGCAGCTGTATTTGCAGGTGAACCCCGGCAACTTTGCCGCCGTAAGCGCTATGACGGCGCTGCTGGTGCTCTCGCTGGACTGGCTGTTTTTCTACTATATGCCGGGTTATACCGGCGCTGCGCTGCGGTATGTTGCCTTTGTACTGCCCAGTGCGGTGCTGACCATCCCGGCGGCGCTGCTGGCTTTCTGGCTGGTGCAGCGCATCCATGACGGGTTTGGGATCGACAACGGTGTGGCCTGACCCGTAAAAGGAGAACCAGATGAACGAAAATGAACGCAAGGTCGTGGTGCGGCGGATGCTGCTGCTCATCGCAGTGGCCTGCATCATCATGGGGTTGTATACCTTCCGGCTGATCTTTTTGCAGCTGGTCAATGGGGACAGCTTCAAGGCAAAAGCCACCAACACCACGGATTATAAGTTCACGGTCACCGCCGCGCGCGGCAATATCGTGGACAGCACCGGCAAGCGCATCGCCACCACCAGCACCGGCTATAATGTGGTGCTGAACAAGCTGCAGATGGGGGATCAGAATCTGGACACCATGCTGCAGCAGATCGTGGAGCTTTTGCGCCAGAACGATGAAAAATGGCTGGATACCCTGCTCATCAGCGAGCCGGATGCCGCCGGGAACTATACCTTTACGGACAGCGCCGACAGCACCAGCGACCAGAAAACGCTGGCAGACATGAAGGAGACGCTGGGCTTGCAGCAGTACGCCACCGCCAACGATGTGATGGAGATGCTGGTGGAGAAAAACCAGCTGGAAAGTTTTTCTCTGCCGTGGCAGCGGGTGCTGGCGGGCATCCATTACGAGATGGACCGACAGGCCTTTTCCAACGTGAACAACTTCATCATGGCGGAAAATGTCAGTCAGGTGACGGTGGCTACCATCAAGGAGCATTCCCTCACTTTGCCGGGCGTGGAGATCGTGGAGACCAGCACCCGCAGCTATGAGCAGGGGGATATCCTCCCCGCTGTGTTGGGGCGCGTGGGCAAGATCACCGCCGAAAAGTGGAAGGTGACCGACGAAAACGGTCAGGTGACCTATCCGCTCAAGGAAAAAGGCTATAACATGAACGATGTGATCGGCATCTCCGGCCTGGAGTCCGTGTACGAGGACGAACTGCGCGGCAAGGACGGCGTGGAGACCATCACCCGCAATTCGGACGGTGTGATCGTGGATACCAAGATCACCACCGTGCCGGAGCCGGGACATACCGTGCAGCTGACCATCAACAGCGACTTTCAGCGTGCGGTGGACAAGGCTTTTGCCAACAACATTGATATGATCAACCGGGTGTACAACACCGGCGATATGAAGGCCGCCGCCGGTGCTGCGGTGGTGCTGGATGTGAAGGACGGCAGCGTGCTGGCGGCCTCCAACTACCCCAGCTTTGACCAGAACCTGTATGCTACCAACTATTCCGAGTACAGCGCCGACCCCAGTCTGCCCCTGTTCAACCGGGCGCTGCAGGGCTTGTATACCCCCGGCTCCACCTTTAAACCGGCGGTGGCGGTAGCGGCGCTGGACAGCGGCCTGATCAACCAGTACTCCACCGTCAACTGCACCGGCGTGTACACCTATTATAAGGATTACCACCCCCGCTGCACCCGCCACGGCCACAGCGGCAACATTGATGTGGTCACCGCCATCAAGTGGAGCTGCAACATCTTCTTCTACGATGTGGGACGCCGCCTGACCAGTGACGTCTACGATGCCTACGCCTACAAGCTGGGTCTTGGCCAGCGCACCGGCGTGGAGGTGAACGAGGCCGTGGGACGTCTGACCAAAAAGACGGATAAAAACTACACCTCATCGCTGGATATTCAGGCCGCTATCGGGCAGGGCAACACGGTGGTAAGCCCCATCCAGCTGGCTACCTACGCCGCCACGCTGGCCAATAACGGCGTGCGCTATCGCACCCACTTTGTCAAGGCGATTCTGGATACCAACACCGGCGAGGTGCTCAGCGAGACCCAGCCGGAGGTGATGGATATCATCGAGGGCAACGGCAACACCTTTGATCTTGTGCGGCAGGGCATGACACTGGTGCCCAGCACCATCAGCGGTAAGATCTCCGGCTACCCCATTGCCATCGCCTGCAAGACCGGCACCCCCCAGCGCAGCGAGACCTACGCTTCGGGCAAGCACTACCTGAACGCTATGATGATCGCCTACCTCCCGGCAGACGACCCGGAGATCGCCATCGGCATCACGGTAGAGTACGGCGGCTACGGCGCCCGTACCGGCGATCTGGTGGTGGATATCGCCAACGCCTACTTTGCCATGAAGGACGGCACGCTGAAGGTTGACCCCTATGTGGACCCGCGCACCGTGGCGCAGGAGGATGCCGCAGCATCGGATACCGCTGCCCAGACCGCCCCGGATGCTGCGAATGATGCACAGACCGATGCCACAGCCGCGGAGCCGCAGCAGACGACTGCCCCCGCAGGGGTGACTGAGGAAGAAAACAACGATGCAATGCTTGCGCAGTAAAGCGCAGCTGCGTGCAAAGTGCTGAACTTGAACGAAAATTTGAATATTGTGTCCAAAAACCTGTTGTAAATGAGTTGTGTTTGTGATATCATGTATAACAAAGGAAAATTCTCAAGCGTTTTATATACAAATGTTTCAATAGAGGAGAGATCTAGAGATGACGATTGCCCTGATCGCGCATGACTCCAAAAAGGAGCTGATGGTTCAGTTCTGCACGGCGTACTGCCGTATTCTGAGCCAGCATAAATTGGTGGCGACCGGCACGACCGGCAAAATGATTTCCGAGGCCACCGGCCTGCAGGTACAGCGCTTTTTGGCCGGGGTGCAGGGCGGCGACCAGCAGATCGCGTCCCGCATTGCCTGCAACGAGATCGACCTGCTGCTGTTTTTCCGCGACCCCATCAATGCAAAGCCCAGCGAGCCGAATGAGATGACCTTGCTGCGCCTGTGCGATGTGCACAACATCCCCATGGCCACCAACATCGCCACCGCCGAGGTGCTGATCCATGGCCTTGAGCGCGGAGATCTGGACTGGCGCGATATCGTGCACCCGCAAAACTAAGATGTGCAAAAAAGAAGCGCTGCATCGTACAGATGCGGCGCTTCTTTTTGTGTAGAAAGCGGTTGGCTCAGACCGTTCCGTTCACTTTAAAATCCTGTGCCATCTCCTGCACGTCGGCGGCGGTAAACTCGCCCAAGGGCAGCAGCAACCGGGCAAGGGTGTCCTGCGGCAGCGCCGCCAGCGCGGCGCTCTCGTCCAGTGCGGTGTCCACAGCGGGGCAGACCGCGTGCACGCCGTCGCTGCCCAACTCCACCCGGGCGTGGTGCCCGGTGGCAATGTACTGGATGCCCAGCTTGTCGGCAGCGGTCAGCAGGGCGGCAAACCGGGCGTCGTTGCCGCTGCCCAGTACCGCGGCGGGCTGGTCTGCCAGTGCCTCCGCCTTGAGCACGATGCACTCGATGCCAAGAGCCTCAGCAGCCTGCCGTGCGGCTGCTGCCCATGCGTTCTGTTCAGCATCCAGCTGCACCACAGCCCCGACTACACCAAAGCCCTGCTGCTGCAAAATGCGTACCACAACGCCGCAATCTACGGTGCCGTCCATGCTGACAAGCACCTTGTCCTGTGTTTCATAGGTGTCGAACCCGTTGCCGGGCAAAAATGCGTCGCTCATGTTCCTTGCCTCCCGCCATGTGCTTTGCTTTGTGCTACGGCCAGCTGGTCGCAGCGTTCGTTTTCCGGGTGGCCTGCATGGCCCTTTACCCAGACGTAGGTGATCTTGTGCCGTGCCTCCTGCTCCAACGCCTGTGCCCATAAGTCCGGGTTCAGGGCAGGGGAGCCGTCGGCTTTTTTCCAGCCCCGGCGCTTCCAGCCCTTGGCCCAGCCCTTTTCCAGCCCGTTGATCACATACTGGCTGTCAGAGCACAGCCGCACCGCGCAGGGCTCCTTGAGCTGGCGCAGCGCCTCGATAAAGGCTGTCAGCTCCATGCGGTTGTTGGTGGTGCTGGCGTCGCCGCCGCTCAGTTCCTTTTCGTACACCTTGCCGTCAAAGCGGTAGCGCAGCACCGCACCCCAGCCGCCCGGGCCGGGATTGCCGCTGCAAGCGCCATCTGTGTACACCTCTACCTGTTTCATGGGGTTCTCCTTATAGAATAGAATACCTTTATTTAGCGCTATTTTGCCTGGGATGTCAAGAGCCAATGTATACGCCGGCCCGGTTTTGCCAAACCTTGGAATTGACAAAACCGGTGCGAGATACTATACTTAGCGTAACAAAATGCGTATAGGGGTGCACCAAAGGCGTGCGCCCGGCTGTTCCGGCAGAAACGCCATGGTCGCATCGAACAGATGGACTTACCTGGCCAAGAATCTCTTGCGGAACCAACAGCGCTGCTGCAAAAAGCACGCTGAACGATAAATTCTATACGATGCATCAACCGGAAGCCGATGCAGTTTCAGGTGCTTCCCCTGTGCAAGATGCGGCTGCTCTCCCCGGCGGGGCGCGGTCTGGTTTGCAATTGAATCTGGAGGTAAAGAATGGCTCAAACAAAAGAAAATAACCCCGCACCCCGCGCAAAAGCCCCGGCAGCGCCCAAGGCAGCCGCCGCAAACGGCACTGCTCCCGCAGGGGAAAAGCGTACCCGTCCCACTACCCGCCGTCCCTACTATAACCGCCGCCCGCGCCGTGCGCAGCAGCCCAAGGAGGCGGCGACCCCCATCCATATCTACCCGCTGGGCGGTCTGGGCGAGGTCGGCAAGAACATGACCGTCTACGAGTGCAACGGCGACATGATTATCGTGGACTGCGGCTTGGTGTTCCCGGACAGCGAGATGTTCGGCGTGGACATGGTCATCCCGGACTTCACCTTTGTGGTGCAGAACAAGGACAAGATCAAGGGCCTGCTCATCACCCACGGTCACGAGGATCACATTGGCAGCATTCCCTATCTGCTGCAAAAGATCAGCCTGCCGGTGTACGGCACCCGCCTGACCTGCGGCCTGATCAAGAATAAGCTGGAGGAGTTCGGCCTTGCCGGCAAGACCAAGTTTGTGGAGATCGTGCCCCGGCAGAAGATCAAGCTGGGCTGCTTTACCGTGGAACCTATCCATGTGAACCACTCTATCCCGGATGCCGTGGCCTTTGCCATCGACAGCCCCGCTGGTACCATCATCCAGACCGGCGACTTTAAAATTGATTACACCCCGCTGGCCTGCGGCGTGACCGACCTGTCCACCCTGTCCGAGTACGGGCAGCGCGGTGTGCTGGCCTTGCTGAGCGACTCCACCAACGCGGAGCGCCCGGGCTTTACCGCTACCGAGCAGAAGGTGGCCGCCGGTGTGCGCAGCCTGTTTGCCCGCGCCCGCAATAAGCGCATTATCATTGCAACCTTTGCGTCCAACATCTACCGTGTGCAGCAGATCATTGATCTGGCCGTGGAGGATGGCCGCAAGGTGGCCTTCAGTGGCCGCAGCATGGTCAACAACACCGCCATGGCGCAGGAGCTGGGCTATATGCACATCCCGGAGGGCACTCTGATCAGCGTGGACGAGCTGAACCAGTACCCGCCGGAGCAGGTGGTGCTGGTGACCACCGGCAGTCAGGGCGAGCCCCTGAGCGCGCTGAGCCGCATGGCCTCCTGCAGCCACCGTCAGGTGCGGGTAGGCCCCGGTGACTTCATCATCATCTCCGCCAACCCCATCCCCGGCAACGAAAAGAGCGTGACCAAAATCGTCAACGGTCTGCTGCTGCTGGGCGCAGAGGTCATCTACGAGAGCATGTATGATGTGCACGTTTCCGGTCACGCCTGTCAGGAGGAGCAGAAGCTGATGCTCACCCTGACCAAACCCAAGTACTTCCTGCCCGTGCACGGCGAGTATAAGCAGCTGAAAAAGCACGCCCTCACCGCTGCAAGTCTGGGCATCCCCACCAGCAATATCCTCATTGCGGAAAACGGCTCCAACGTCATCCTCTCGCAGGACGAGATGAAGCTGGGCGAGCCGGTGACCGCCGGTGCCGTCATGGTGGACGGCCTTGGCGTGGGCGATGTGGGCAACGTGGTGCTGCGGGACCGCAAGCACCTCTCCGAGGATGGCCTTGTCATCATCGTGGCTACTGTGGACAGCAAGACCGGCAAGGTGCTTGCCGGACCGGATCTGGTAAGCCGGGGCTTTGTGTATGTGCGCGAGAACGAGAGCCTGATGGACGGTGCCCAGAGCATTGTGGAAAATGCACTGGAGCGCTGTGTGGATGAGCACGTCCGGGATTGGAACAGCGTAAAGACCCGTGTGCGTGAGGCACTGAGCAGCTATATCTACCGGCGCACCAAGCGCAGCCCGATGATCCTGCCGATCCTGATGGAGGTCTGATCCGGGCGCACCGCAAAGCGGTGCAGCGTCTGAGGAGGCAAAAAACCAATGAAACGTAAACCAAGATGGACACTGGAAATGCTCACGGCCAGTCTGGCGGTGCTGTGCGGCCTCTTGCTGCTGGTGCTGCTGGTGCAGCGCCCTACGGCATGGCCGCTGCTGGCCGTGCTGGTGGTGCTGTGGGGCATAGGGGCAGCCTTGTTCCGCTGCAAGCTGCGCAGCTGGGTGGTGCGCTGGACAAGCGGCACCACGTTTGAAAAATCCAAGGTGCAGTTCAGTCTGGAGCCCCTTTCCCAGCCTGCGGCGCTGCTTTCCGGCGAGACGGTGCTGTGGTACAACAGCCAGTTCCGCACCCGTCTGCTGGGCGGGCAGGATGTGCTGGCCAGCCGGGTGCAGAAGCTGCTGCCCGGGCTGGATCTGCAGCTGTGCCGCAAGCGTGAGGGGCAGCTGCTGACCCTTGCCGACGGCTACTGGAGCGTGCACAGCTCCACCGTGCCCGGCGAAGCCGAAAGCATGACCCTGCTGGTGCTGAACGAGGAGACCGAGCTGCGCCGCATTGAGGCAGAGTATAAGGCCAGCCGTCCGGGGTATCTTGCCTTTCAGCTGGACGGTTACGATGATGTGTTCGGGGATCTGATGGACAGCGAGCGCGCCCGCCTGCTGGAGGGCGTCAACCGCATTCTGGAGGATATGATCGGGCGCGGCAGCGGCTTTCTGCGCCGGGTAGGCAGCGGCGGCCGCTACATCGCAGTGGTGGAGGAGCGCCAGCTGGAGCAGTTCGCCAACCGCGGCTACGATGTGCTGGATAAGATCCGCGCACTGGACCCCGGCGTGAGCCTTTCGATGTCCATTGGTATCGGACGCGGTGCACGCACCCTGCGGGAAGCGCAGGATATGGCCGAGCACGCGTTGGACATGGCGCAGGGACGCGGCGGCGATCAGGCCGCTGAGATGACGCTGGATGGCTTTACCTTCTACGGAGGCGTGAGCCATGGTGTGGAAAAGCGCAGCAAGGTGCGCAGCCGCCTTGTGGCCGACCAGCTGGTCAAGCTGATCAAGGAAGCCGACCATGTGGTCATCATGGGTCACCGCATGAGCGATCTGGATGCTATCGGCGCAGCCGAGGGCGTGCTGCGCATTTGCAAAATATGCGATGTGCCGGCGGTCATCGCCGTCCGGCGGGACGCCACGCTGGCTGCCAGCCTGATCGATGCGCTGTGCAAGGCGGGGCAGAAGGATGACTTCATTGATCCCAAGGACGCCCTGCCCATCATTTCTAAGCGTACCCTGTGTATCGTGGTGGATACATATCAGGTGGGCCTTGTGGAAAGCAAGGACATTCTGGAAAAATGCGGCAAGGTTGCTGTCATCGACCACCACCGCAAAGGTGTGGGCTACATTGAGAACCCGGCGCTGGTCTGCCACGAGCCCTATTCTTCCTCGGCCAGCGAGCTGGTCACCGAGCTGTTGCAGTATGTGGGCGAGCGGGACGACAAGCCCAACCGCGTGGAAGCCGAAGGTCTGCTTGCTGGTATCCTGTTGGATACGCAGGACTTTACCCTGCACACCGGTGTGCGCACCTTTGAAGCCGCAGCTGCCCTGCGCCGCTACGGCGCAGAGACCGAGCGGGTGCGCAGGCTGTTCGATGTGACCATGGTGGAGTACAATGCCAAGGCCGATCTGGTGGAAAAGGCGCAGATGTACAAAAACTGTGCCATCTCCATTGGCGGCGAGGTCGCCCCGGAAGCCCGGGTCGCCATTGCGCAGGCCGCCAACGACCTGCTGCGCATTCAGGGCGTGGACGCCAGCTTTGTGGCAGTGCAGGTGGGCAACGGGGTCAACGTCTCTGCCCGCAGCATGGGTGCCGTGAATGTGCAGGTGATCATGGAGTCGCTGGGCGGCGGCGGTCATCAGACCATGGCAGCAGCCCAGTTAAAGCATATCACCCCGCAGGCGGCACGTAGCCGCATTCAGGATGCTATCGACCAATATTATCTCTCCCAGAAAAAGACTACGCCGGAAGCACGACCGGCAAAAGGGGAATAAAACATGAAACAGTACGATTATCTCATCGTTGGTGCCGGTCTGTTCGGTGCCGTGTTTGCCCACGAGGCCAAAAAGGCAGGCAAAAAGTGTCTGGTCATCGATAAGCGCGACCATATCGCGGGCAACATCTACACCGAGAATGTGGAGGGCATCAATGTGCACCGCTACGGCGCGCATATCTTCCACACCAACAACAAGGCCGTGTGGCAGTATGTGAACCGGTTTGCAGAGTTCAACCGCTACACCAACAGCCCGGTGGCCAACTACCATGGTCAGATCTACAACCTGCCCTTCAACATGAACACCTTCAACAAGATGTGGGGTGTTGTGACCCCTGCCGAAGCCAAGGCCAAGATCGAAGAGCAGAAGGCTGCTGCGGGCATCACCGACCCGCAGAACCTGGAAGAGCAGGCCATCAGCCTTGTGGGCACCGATATCTACGAAAAGCTCATCAAGGGCTACACCGGCAAGCAGTGGGGACGTCCCTGCACCGAGCTGCCCGCCTTTATCATCAAGCGCCTGCCGGTGCGCTTTACCTACGACGACAACTACTTCAACGCCCTGTATCAGGGCATCCCCAATGGCGGCTACACCGCCATGGTGGAAAAGATGCTGGCTGATACCGAGGTGCGCCTGAACGTGGATTATCTGGCCGACAAGGCTGCGCTGGACGCACTGGCTGAGAAGGTGGTCTACACCGGCCCGGTGGATGCCTACTTTGGCTACCGTCTGGGTGCGCTGCAGTACCGCAGCGTCCGCTTTGAGACCGAGGTGCTGGACACCGACAACTATCAGGGCAACGCGGTGGTCAACTACACCGATGCCGAGACCCCCTATACCCGCATCATCGAGCACAAGCATTTCGAGTTCGGCACCCAGCCCAAGACCGTTATCAGCCGGGAGTATAGCGCCGAGTGGAAAAAAGGTGACGAGCCCTACTATCCCGTCAACGACGAGAAGAACGGCGCCCTGTATGCACAATACAAGGCGCTGGCCGATGCCGAGCCGGGCGTGATCTTCGGCGGCCGTCTGGGCGAGTACAAGTACTACGATATGGATAAGGTCATCGAGGTAGCGCTGGACGTGGCCGCAAAGGAGCTGGCGTAAATGCCCCGCTTCCTCTTGCCCAAAAACGACAAATGCGCTATACTATTACCATAAGACTGCACCGGTTTTCCGGTGAGAAGTGAGGGATACTATCATGAAAGTGATTCTGAAGCAGGATATCAAGGGCATCGGCAAGAAGGACGAGATCCACGAGGTCTCCGACGGCTACGCCCGCAACTACCTGTTCCCGCGCAAGCTGGCCGCTGTGGCGGATGCCAGCGCTGTGAACATGGCGCGCGGCAAGGAGGCTGCAGCCGATTTCCACGAAGCTGAGAACGTGGCAGCCGCCAAGGCTCTGGCTGCTAAGATCGAAGGCAAGACCGTGGCCATCAAGGCCAAGGGCGGCGCATCCGGCCGTCTGCACGGCAAGGTGACCGGCAAGGAAGTTGCCGAAGCACTGGCTGCGCTGGCAGGTGCACCCATCGACAAAAAGAAGATCGAGCTGGAGACCAAGGACATCAAGGATGCCGGCGTGTTCAACGGCAAGGTTCGTCTGTACGTTGGCGTCGTGGCTTCCTTCAAGATCCAGGTGGAAGTGGAACAGGCCTGATCTGTGTGCCGTTTGCGCCCCCTCACAGCAGGGGGCGCTTTTTGGCTTTACAGGATGCTTTGGATTTTGGATAAGGACAAACTACTATGCCGAACGAACGACGTTATTCCAATGAACTGAATCTGGAGAGCGTGGGCATCAATCTGCCCTACAATATGCAGGCAGAGCAGAGCGTGCTGGGCGCGGTGCTGCTCAAGCCCGACACTCTGACTGATCTGGTGGAGATCATCAAGCCGGAAATGTTCTACACCCGGCAGAACGCCCAGATCTGGACGGAAATGCTGCGCCTGTTCACCAACGACCAGACCATTGATTTTGTCACCCTGCTGGATGCAGTGGTGTCCGATGGTGTGTTCCCCAGCGCAGACGAGGCCAAGATCTATCTGACCGGTCTGGCAGAAACGGTGCCCAGTATCTCCAACGTAAAAGCCTATGCCCAGATCGTGCAGGAAAAATATCTGGTGCGCCAGCTGATGGGCGTTGCCAAGGACATCTTGCAGGACGCCGGGGACGAGCCGGACGCCGACCTTCTGCTGGAAAACGCCGAGCAGCGCATCTACGAGATCCGCTCCGGCCGCGATTCCAGCGCTCTGACCCCGCTTTCGTCCAGCATGGTGGAAACGCTGACCAACCTGCAAAAGATCAGCGGCCCGGATGCGGATAAGTACAAGGGTATTCCCACCGGCTTCCGTCTGCTGGACACCGTGCTTACCGGCCTTGGCCGCGGCGATCTGGTCATTCTGGCAGCCCGTCCCGGTATGGGCAAGACCAGCTTTGCGCTGAACATCGCCACCCGCGTGGCTATGCAGCAAAAGGTGCCGGTGGCCATCTTCAGCTTGGAAATGACCAAGGAGCAGCTGACCAACCGCATCCTCTCGTCGGAGGCCGGCATCGACAGTCAGGCCTTCCGTACCGGTGCGCTGCGCGCGGAGGACTGGGAGTATCTGGCACTGGCCACCGAAAAACTGCACGATGCGCCGATCTATATGGACGATACCTCCGGTATCACTATCACCGAGATGAAGGCCAAGATCCGCCGGGTAAATCAGGACCCTGCCCGTCCCAATGTGGGCCTGATCGTCATCGACTATTTACAGCTGATGACCACCGGCCAGCGCAGTGAGAACCGTGTGCAGGAGATCAGCTCCATCACCCGAAACCTGAAGATCATGGCCAAGGAACTGAACGTGCCTATCATCGCGCTGAGCCAGCTGTCCCGTGCGGTAGAAAAGCAGGGCAACAACTCCAGCCACCGCCCGCAGCTTTCGGACCTGCGCGACTCCGGTTCCATCGAGCAGGACGCAGACTGCGTTCTGTTTTTGTACCGCGATTCCTACTACGCCAGCCAGAACCCGGACGGTGCCGAGGTGGATGCCGATACCGCCGAGTGCATCGTGGCAAAGAACCGTCACGGCGAGACCAGCACCGTGCCGCTGGGCTGGGATGGTGCCCACACCCGCTTTATGGATGTGGACTTCAAGCGCTGATGGATACAGAGATTCTTGCCCGGGTGGCGGATTTCTGCACCCGGGAGGGGCTTTTGCAGCCCGGCGCACCGCAGCATTTGGCAGCAGCAGTCTCCGGCGGGGCAGACAGCATGGCGCTGCTGCTCTTGCTGCGGCAATTGCAGCCGAGGTTTGGCTATACGCTCTCTGCCTGCCATGTGAACCACGGTTTGCGCGGACAGAGCGCCGACCGGGACGAAGCCTTTGTGCGGGCAGAATGCGCCCGCTTGGGCGTGCCGCTGCGGGTGTTCCATGCGGCAGAGCTTGCCCCGCCCCCGGCGCACGCCGGGGAGGACTGGGCGCGCCGTCTGCGCTACACAGCCTTTGCCCGGCTGCAAGAGCAGGGGATAGATGCCATCGCCACGGCCCATACTGCAAATGACCAAGCCGAAACGCTGCTGCTGCGGCTGGCGCGCGGCACCGGGCTGCACGGTGCGGGCGGCATCCGGCCAAGGCGCGGGTGCTACCTGCGCCCGCTGCTCTGCCTGAGCCGTGCCGAGACCGAGGCCGTCTGCCGGGCAGCAGGACAGCCGTGGGTCACCGACGAGACCAACGACACCGACGCCTACGCCCGCAACCGTCTGCGCCACAGCGCCCTGCCTGCGCTGGAAAGCACCAACGCGGCGGCGGTGCAGAATCTGGCACAGTTCTGTGAAAAGGCTGCGCGGGTGGATGCCTACCTTGCCGCAGGGGCTGCAAAGCTTCTGACGGCGGCACGCCTGCCCGGCGCAGAACCGGCGTGGCAGCTTTCGCCTTTGCAGGCGGCAGACCCGCTGCTGCTGGAGACCGCGCTGCACAGCCTTGTGGCTCCGGTGCGGGATGCAGAGGAAAAATATGTGCAGCTGCTGTGCGCCGTGGTGCGGCAGGGCAGCGGCGCAGTACAGCTGACCGGACAGGTGCGCTTTTGCGCAGGGAACGGCTGCCTGCGGCAGGAAACACTGCCGCAAGCGCTGCCCCGCCAGCCGGAGAGCGCGCCGCAGCAAGTGCCCTTTTTGCCCGAAAAACAGCCGGAATTCCGGCTGCGCGGGAGCTGGAAGGGGAAAGCGGAGCTGTTAAAAGCCGATTTTGAAGAAAAAATACAAGTCGTTCATAAAAAAGACTTAAAAAATCGGGCGGATTATGCTAGAATAACTACGTTGTACACTGGCCTTGTACTGCGCGCCCGTCAGCCGGGAGACCGCTTCCGGCCTGCGGGGCGGGGCTTGAGCAAACCGCTGCGCAAGTGGATGAACGAGGCCAATGTCCCGAACGAACTGCGGGATACGCTGCCGCTGCTTGCCAGCGGAAGCGAAATTTTATGGGTGTGTGGAGAAGGCTTTGCCGATGGCCTTGCACCGGACACGGAAAGCAGATGGATCCTGCACTTGGATGCAGAGATCGAAACACAGGAGGAAAAAAACAAATGAGTATGCACGATGATATCAAGACCGTTCTGGTCAGCGAAGAACAGCTGAAGGCCAAGGTGGCAGAGCTGGGCGCTCAGATCAGCCGGGATTATGCCGGTAAAAATCTGGTGCTGGTGTCCATCCTCAAGGGCTCGGTGGTCTTTATGGCCGACCTGATGCGGGCTGTGAGCATCCCCTGCAATATCGACTTTATGGTGGTCTCCAGCTACGGCGGCAGCAACACCACCACCAGCGGTCTGGTCAAGATCATCAAGGATCTGGACGGTGATCTGTCCGGCAAGGATGTGCTGATCGTGGAGGATATTCTGGACACCGGCGTCACCCTGTCCAACCTTGTGCCCATGCTCAAGATGCGCAACCCGAACTCCGTTAAGATCTGCACCATCCTTGATAAGCCCAGCCGCCGCAAGGCCGACATCCAGCCGGATTACGAGGGTTTTCAGGTACCGGACGAGTTTGTGGTGGGCTACGGTCTGGACTACGATGAAAAATACCGCAACCTGCCCTATGTCGGCGTGCTGAAACCCGAGGTCTACACGAAGTAACGTGTCCATTATAAAAATCCAGAACTGGAGTTGATTTTTTTGCAACCGAAGAAACCCCGTTTCAATCCGCTGGTGATCGCCATTGTGCTGGCAGCCGTGCTGATGGTGTGGTCGGTGCTGGGCGGCACCGGCGGCAGCGCCAGCGGCTCCTCTATGGCATATTCCACGGTGGTACACTATTTTGAGAGCAATCAGGTCACCAAATTCTCGCTGGATCTGAACACCGGCGTGATCACCATGACCCTGAAGGAGGGTGCACAGGAGCTGCCCAACGCTGCCGAGCAGAGCACTGCCCAGTCCACGGGCGGGCTGCTTTCCGGCCTGTTGTCCTCCTCTTCCTCTGCCCCCACCGGGGTGAAGAAGAATGAGGACGGCACCGAGACGGTCAGCTATAAGCTGCCTTACGCCCGGATGTTCGTGGATCATGTGTCGGACTACATCGCCCAGTACGATGAAGCTAACCCCGATGCGCCCATGGTGTACGACTATGTGCCCGCCAAGGAGACCATCCCCTGGATGGAGATCCTGTTCTATCTGGCTATGCTGGGCTGCACCGGTTTCCTGCTGTTCTCCATGATGCGCGACGGCGCCGGTGGCGGCGGCATCATGAACGTGGGCAAGGCCAAGGTAAAGGACGAGCACGAGAACAAAAAGACTGCCACCTTTGCCGATGTGGCCGGTGAGGACGAGGAAAAAGAGGAGCTCAAGGAAGTTGTGGAGTTCCTCAAGAGCCCGGATAAGTTCAATACGCTGGGTGCCCGCATCCCCCACGGCGTGCTGCTGGTGGGCCCTCCGGGTACCGGTAAGACCCTGCTGGCGCGTGCCTGTGCAGGCGAGGCCGGGGTGCCCTTCTACTCCATCTCCGGCTCTGACTTTGTGGAAATGTATGTCGGCGTGGGCGCCTCCCGTGTGCGTGACCTGTTCGATAAGGCCAAAAAGACCATGCCCTGCATCATCTTTATTGATGAGATCGATGCCGTGGGTCGTCAGCGCGGCGCAGGTCTGGGCGGCGGTCACGATGAGCGCGAGCAGACTTTGAACCAGCTGCTGGTGGAGATGGACGGCTTTGAAGCCAACGACGGCATCATCGTCATGGCCGCCACCAACCGTGCCGACATTCTGGATAAGGCACTGCTGCGTCCCGGCCGCTTTGACCGTCAGGTCTATGTAGGCCTGCCGGATGTCAAGGGACGCGAGGAGATCCTGAAGGTGCATACCCGCAATAAGCCTCTTGCGCCGGACGTCTCCCTGAAGGTCATCGCCCAGCGCACCGCCGGTTTTGCCGGTGCAGACCTTGAGAACCTTGTCAACGAGGCCGCGCTGCTGGCAGCCCGCCGCAACCGCAAGGCTATTACCATGGAGGACATCGAGGAAGCATCCATGAAGGTGATGGCTGGCCCCGAGAAGAAGAGCCGCGTGGTCACCCCGGAGGAGAAAAAACTCACCGCCTACCACGAGGCCGGTCACGCAGTGGCAGGCTTCTACTGCAAGCACCACCCCCGCGTGCACGAGATCACCATCATCCCGCGCGGTCAGGCCGGTGGCTATACCATGTATCTGCCTGAAAAGGATCGCAGCTATGTGACCAAGGGCGAGATGTTTGAGGACATCGTGTCCAGCTTGGGCGGCCGCGTGGCCGAGCAGCTGATCCTGGAGGACATCTCCACTGGTGCCTCCAACGACCTGCAGCAGGCTACCAACATCGCCCGCCAGATGATCACCCGTTACGGTTTCTCCGAGCGTCTGGGCCCTGTGGTCTACGGTACCTCGCAGGAGGAGACTTTCCTTGGCCGCGACTTTGGTCAGGGCAAGGGCTACAGCGAGACCACTGCTGCCGAGATCGACAGCGAGACCCGTGATATCATCGACGAGGCTTATGAGACCTGCCGCCGCACCCTGACGGAGCACATCGACCAGCTTCATGCGCTGGCCAAGGCTCTGATGGAGCGCGAAAAGCTCAACGAGGAGCAGTTCAACACCATTATGGCCGGCGGCACCCTGCCCCCCTGCGAGGACGCAAAGCCCGAGCAGGCGCAGCCCGACCAGACCGTGCAGCCTGCCCCGGTGCAGCCCGCAGAGCCTGCGGAGACCGCTGAGCGTGCCGAACCCGCCGAGCAGGCCGAGCCTGCCCAGCCGGAAGTGCCGCAGCCGGATGCCCCGGAGCAGCAGGACTAAGCTTTTTTAGGAAAGGAGCGAGCATCGTGGAGGAAAATTTTAACCCGGTCGCCCAGACCCGTGCAAACTATTATACTCCCGGCAGCCCGGTGCAGTTCGTCTGCGTGGAGCTGCTCAAGGGGGACGTCAGCGGCGAGCACGCTGTCTGCCTGACCTTCAAGAATATTTCCCGCGTGACCCTGACCGCACTGGAGATCCATTTCAAGTGCAAGGGCGTGGACGGTGTGATCCTGTGCGAGGATAAGTTCGAGTACCGGGATCTTCAGGTAAAGCCCGGCGAGCTGTTCGGGCAGGACGATGCCGTGTTCATCACGGCAAAGGCCATCACCAGCGTGGATGTTTCGCTGTGCAATGTGTACAACGGCAAGCGCGTGGTGCATCTGGACGGCATCAAGCGTGTGCGCCTGCCTGCACCCCGCCGTTTGGCTCCGGAGCTGCAAAAGGCGCTGGAAGCCCGCATGAACCGCACCGGGCTCAAGTATCAGCCGCAGGTGTTCGAAAACGGCTGGTACTGCGCCTGCGGTGCCTTCCACCCCACCGAGGAGGACACCGTGTACTGCTCGGAGTGCGGCTGTGACCGCATTCTGCTGCAGAACGCGCTGAACACCCTGTTGCAGCCCGCCGCCCCGGCAGACGAGATGGAAATGCCTCTCAGCGCCCCGGCGGCTCCCGCAGCGCCCGCTGCGGTGGAGGAGCCTACCCGCATCGTGGGTGCCGCCCCTGCCGCCCCGGCAGCGCCCGTAGAGGAACCCACCCGGGTCATGGGCGCAGCGGCTTACCAGCCGAAGGCTGCCCCCGTCCAGCCCATCTCGGAGCCTACCCGGGTGCTGGATGCCTCTGTCCGCACACCGTATTCCGGCGCTGCTGCGGCAGACGAGGGCACCCGTGTGATGCCTGCCGCCGCCCGCCGTCCGGCACCGGCTCCGGTGCGTCAGCCCGAGCCCATGGAGGAGGAGTACGAGGAGTACGAGGACAGCCGGGACAGCGTGGCAGAAGCGCTGATCCGCTGGGTGCCGCCCATTACGGCCATCCTGTGCGCAGCTATCGCGCTATGCGGCTTTGTGTACTACCAGTTCGTGCTGTAATATAAGTTCATCCCGGCGGAGGGGGCAGCGTGCCTTCTCCGCCTTTTGTGTACATTGCACAGAAAGGAAAATACTATGCCGGAACAAGCTTTACAGGTGGCTTTTGAGATCAAGACTGCCTGCGATGAGATCAGCCGCCGCCTGCTGCGCTGGCACTGGGAGCGCAAGCCCGGGGCGCACAGTCTGGATGCGTTGCTGGAACATATCGCCGCCCGCAAGCAGGAAAGCCCGGATTACTACGACCGTATGCCGGACCTTTCCGGCAAGACCAGCTGGCAGCAGCTGGACACCACCCTGTGTATGCGGGTGCTGCTGGACCCGGAAACTGACGCCGCCCGCCCGCTGGACCTGCTGGGCAACACGGTGCATCCCTCTGCCGCCCGCCATGCCTGCAACGCCATCCGCACCGCCCGCAACGAAGCTGCCCACGCGGCAGTTGCAGCGGACGGCGCACAGGCAGCCCTGCTGTTCAATGAAGCCATCGAGGCTTTGGAAGAGGGCTACGCCGGTACCGCCTTTAAGGAAAACGAGCTGGCGCAGTATTACCGCGAAGCCGAGGATTACCTGAGCCGGTGCAGCGAGGGCAAGCCACTTAAGGCACGCCAAAGCAGCCCGCAGAACGCGCAGCAGGGGAAAACAGCCGCCCGCAGCAAGCCCCGCAGCGCACAGCAGCCCCGCAGCACCAAAAGCACTGCCGGGCGGCAGAACGCCTCTGCCCGCAGCCGCAGCACCGGTACAAAACAGAGCCGCAGCACGGCGTCCCGCGGCAAAAAGCAGCAGACCGGCGGCGAGAGCAGGACAGCGCTGGTCATTATTCTGGCAGCGCTGGTGCTGGGACTTATCGCACGCGCTATCAGCATGGGACTTGTGTAAGCGCAACGGTGTTCGCAATTCTGGTGGTAAATCGAAAAGCAAAATCGTTTGGATTGTGTAAAGTCACCAAAAAAGCAGCGGATGGCTCCGTAGAAAAACGGTCATTGCACCTCTTGCGGGAAATCTGAAACGGATTTATAATAAGCATGAAAACGTTTACACATTGCCACCGGAGAGGGAACGGAGAAAATACCCCATGACCATCAGTGATATTGCAAAGATGGCAGGCGTTTCCAGTGCTGCGGTCAGCCGCTATTTAAATGGCGGCCCCCTCAGCGAGCAGAAGCGTGCCGTGATACAAGCCGTAGTGGAAAAAACCGGTTACAGCCCGGACACTGCCGCCCAGACCCTGCGCACCGGCAAGGTGCGTCAGGTGGGGGTCATTGTGCCCAGTATCAGCTCCCAGTCGGTGGGGCAGATCATCAGCGGCATTGCAGCCGAGCTGAGCGCAAGTCGCTACCTGATGCTGCTGGCCGACACCGAGCTGGACGAGCAGATGGAGCTGGAATATCTTACAGCATTGCAGCGCAACCATGTGGCGGGGATCATTCTGCTGGGCTGTGATAACAGCCCGCAGCTGTGCATGGCATTGAAAGACTGCCGCGTGCCTGTGGTGGTAACAGGGCAGCGCTTTGCAGACCTGCCTTGCGTTTATAACGATGACCGTGCTGCCGCCCGCGACCTGACCCGGAAGATGCTGGAGCATGGCCGGAAGAATATCGTGTACATCGGCGGCAGCGAGCAGGACGCCGCCACCGGCATTGCACGCCGTCAGGGTGTGCAGGATGCGTTGCGGGAGGTGGGACTAAACGCGGACGGTCTGCCCCGCGCCTGCTGCACCGCCTTTTCCATGGAAGAGGGGCACCGCTGCATGGAGGAACTGCTGGCGCGCTGCCCGCAGCTGGACGGTGTGGTCTGCGTGACCGACACTGTGGCCTTTGGTGCGTTGCAGGTGTTGCGCGCTGCCGGACGCAAAGTAGGGCAGGATGTCGGCCTTGCCGGCATCGGAGACAACTGGGCAGGCAAGGTGGTGGAACCCGGCCTGACCACCATCCGCTTCTATCAGCGGCAGGTAGGGCAGGAGGCCGCCCGGATGCTGCTGCAAAGCTTGGAGCACACCGGGCCGGACGCTGCGCCGGTGCGCCAGACTACGCTGGGCTATACGTTGGTAGAGCGCGGCTCACTGTAAAAAAAGAGGAACGAATGAAACAAAAACTGATTTTTTTAGATATCGATGGAACCCTGCTGCCCCCGGGTGAGATGCTGATCCCCCAAAGCACGGTGGAGGCGCTGCGCAAGGCACACGCCAACGGCCACAAGCTGTTTTTGTGCACCGGGCGCAATCTGCGTATGACCCAGCCTTTGCTGGATTACGGCTTTGACGGCGCAGTGTGCAGCGCCGGCGGCTATGTGTTCTGCGGGGACAAGGTGCTGGTAGACCTGCCTATGGAGCCGCAGCTGGCAGAGGGTGTGCGCAGCGCCATGGAGCGCAACGGCGTAGAGTGCACGCTGGAAGCGCGGGATGCCACCTACGGCAGCCTGAAGATGATCGAGCGCTGGAGCTTTACCCACCGGGATGCAGGCCCCCTGAACAGCGAAGCCGCCCGCTGGCGCAAGGCCATGGAGGACGGCATGACCATCAGTTCGCTGGCTGATTACAAGGGCGAGCCGCTGTATAAGATCGTGTATATCGCGGAGCACAGCGAGGACTTGGACGAAGCGAAGCGCCTGTACGAGGATCGCTTTGTGTTCTGCGAGAGCAAGCTGGACGGTCTGGACGGCGGCTATGTGAACGGCGAACTCATCAACCGTAGGTTTGATAAGGGACGCGGCATCAAGGCCGTCTGCGACTATCTCGGCGTGTCCCTGCAGGACAGCATCGGCTTTGGCGACAGTGACAACGACCTGCAAATGACCGACGTGGTCGGCATCAGCGTCTGTATGGCCAACGGCTCTGCAAGCCTGAAGCAGCGCTGCGACCGCATTGCCCCCTCGGTGTATGAGGACGGTATTGCCAAGGAGTTTGCAGCCTTGGGGCTGATTTGAGATTTCTTTTAGTAAAAACAGGGCAGGGGAACATCCGCAGACGTTCCCCTGCCCTAAAATTATAAATAATACTTTCGCATCATTTTGTAACAAAAAGAGCGCTGCACGGTATTTTGTGCGGCGCTCTCTTTATATTGACAGATCAGTAGTGCAGATCCTCTGCGGTCAGGCCTTCCAGCACAGGCAGCATGGCAGCAGCTTCGGCCTTGGCGGCGGGCAGATCCATATCGCGGTAGTTGCCGCACTCCACCTCGCTGGCACCGGGCACAGCGCCCTCAAAGTCGGCCATAAAGCGGTAGGCATCCACCGTCAGCTGCAATGCCTGCGCCGGGGTCAGACCCCGGGTAAGCAGGTAAAAGCCGGTGCGGCAGCCCATGGGGCCAACATAGATCACCCCGTCCTTCACAGCGCTGTTGCGCGCGTAGGTGGCAAACAGGTGCTCCAGCGTGTGGGCGGCAGCGGTGGTCAGGTAATCGCCCTGATTAGGCTTCTTCATGCGGATGTCCCAAGTGAGCACATCGCCGTCCTGACGGCTCAGGTACATGCCGCGCTCCAGCCGGGTGTGATCCACGCAAAAGCTTGCGATACGTTCCATACTACGGTTCTCCTTTATCAGCCCTGCAGGCGCTGCACACTGCCGTGTGCGCAGTCCACAGCCACCATCAGACCATCGCGGATGTGGCTGGTAGCACCGGCGGCACCCACAACGGTGGGCTTCAGCAGTGCCTTGCCGGCAATGGCAGCGTGGCTGTTCAGGCCGGGCTCCTCTACCACCAGAGCGGCAGCGTCGCGCACAAAGCTCAGCATCTCGTTGCTGGTGGAGGGCACCACCAGCACCATGCCGGGCTTGAACTTGGCGCGCACCTCGTCCATGGTGCGGCAGACGCAGGCCTTGCCGCTGGCAACATCGTTGTTCTCGGGGCCGACACCCACGCCGGTGGCCAGACAGTTGCCCACCATGTGGATCTTGATCATGTTGGTGGTGCCGGAAACGCCCACGGGCACGCCTGCGGTCACAACAGCCAGCTCGCCGTTGTGCAGGTAGCCGTTCTCCTTGGCCAGAGCGGTGGACATCTCGATCAGCTCATCGGTGCTGTGTGCCAGAGACATCATCAGCGGGGTGATGCCCCAGCTCAGAGACAGCTGACGCTGCACCTGCTCGCGCATGACGCAGGCAATGATGGGCTGCTGCGGGCGGTACTTGCTCAGCAGGCGGGCGGTGGTGCCGGACTCGGACACGGTCACGATGGCGGCGGCGTTCACGTCCCGTGCGGTCAGGCAGGCAGCATGGGCGGTAGCGTCAGAGACGCTGATCTTGCCGGGGTTGAAATCCATCGTGCGGCCGCGCAGATGGAAGCCCTCCTGCTCGGTGCGCTCAGCGATGGCGGACATGGTCTTGAGCGCCTCCACGGGGTAGGCACCGGCAGCGGTCTCACCGGACAGCATGATAGCAGAGGTGCCGTCGTAGATGGCGTTTGCCACGTCCGAGATCTCGGCGCGGGTGGGGCGGGGGTTCACCATCATGCTGTCCAGCATCTGGGTAGCGGTGACGATGGGCTTGCCGAAGGAGAAGGAGCGGTCGATGATGGTCTTCTGGATGCCGGGCAGCTCAGTGAAGTCGATCTCCACGCCCAGATCACCACGAGCCACCATCACGGCGTCGGCAGCAGCCAGAATGCTGTCGATGTTGTTCACGCCCTCGCGGTTCTCGATCTTTGCAATGATGCGGATGTTGGAATCGTACTGGTTCAGCAGGTTGCGGATATCGTACACGTCCTGTGCGGTGCGCACAAAGGAGGCAGCGATGAAATCGTAACCCTGCTGGATGCCGAAGATGATGTCATCCTTATCGCGCTGGCTCATATACGGCATAGACAGGTGCACGCCGGGCACGTTGACGCCCTTCTTGTTCTTGATCTTGCCGCTGTTCAGTACGGTGCAGACGATGTCGGTGTCGTTCACGGTCTGGATCTGCAGCTTGATCAGGCCGTCGTCCAGCATGATGGTGCCGTTCGGCTCCACGTCCATGGGCAGATCCTTGTAGGTGATGGAGCAGATCTCGTTGGTGCCCTCCACATCGCGGGTGGTCAGGGTAAAGGTCTGGCCGGCAACCAGATTCTCAACGCCGTTCTTGAAGTCCTTCAGGCGGATCTCGGGACCCTTGGTGTCCAGCAGTGCGGCCACGGGCTTACCCAGCTCCTCGCGCAGAGCCTTCAGCTTTTCAAGGCGACCCAGATGCTCCTCGTGGGAACCGTGGGAAAAATTGAAGCGGGCTACGTTCATGCCGTTGGCGATCAGATCGCGCAGCACGCCTTCCTTATCGGTGGAAGGGCCAAGGGTGCAAATAATTTTCGTCTTTCTCATGCAATATACCTCCGTCAACTCTCTCTTACCTATATCCGGCACAGCATCCCTGCAGGCTGCTGTGTATGACCAATGGGAGCAAAAGCTCTCGGTACAGCGGGTCGGTTTGTATGGCAGAGCGGGAAAACCCAAAACTCTACCAACTATTATTATAATCATTCCGGTGCAAGAGAGCAAGAGGAATTTTTGCTTGAATACAAGTTTTTACAGTTGTTTATGCCTGCAGGAGGGATTGCAAAACTTTTAACGATGCGCCGCGGCTTTCCGTGCGTTGCCTGACAGGGGAAAACTGCTGCAAAACGTAAAAACTGATTAGAGCGCACAAGGCCGCTTCCTCTTGCATCCGAGGGGCTTTTTGCTTATAATAAGGGTAATAAAGTAGTACTGTTCCGGGGTGCGCCCCGGAGAAATGGAGTGACCACTATGGAAAAACGCGTTTTTCTGATCGTGCTGGACAGCTTTGGCATCGGCGCAGAGCCGGACGCCGCCGCCTTCGGCGATGCAGGCACCAACACCTTGGGTGCCATTGCGAACCACCCCAATTTCAACTGTCCCAATCTGCGCAAGCTGGGTTTGTTCAACATTGACGGCGTAACCGCAGGGGAAAAGACGGATGTCCCGGCGGCGGCCTTTGCCCGCCTGCAGGAGCAGAGCATGGGCAAGGATACCACCATCGGCCACTGGGAGATCGCCGGTGTGGTCAGCCCGGAGCCGCTGCCCACCTTCCCTGAGGGCTTCCCGGAGGAGCTGATCCGGGAGTATGAGCAAAAAACCGGCCACAAGGTGCTGTGCAACAAGCCCTATTCCGGCACGCAGGTGCTGAAGGACTACGGCGAGCAGGCTATGCGGGAAAACGCCCTCATCGTCTACACCAGCGCCGACAGTGTTTTTCAGGTCGCTGCCAACGAGGAACTTGTGCCGGTGCAGGAGCTGTACCGTTACTGCGAGATTGCCCGGGAAATGCTCAAGGGCAAATACGGCGTAGGACGCGTGATCGCCCGCCCCTTCCTTGGCAACAGCGCGGATACCTTCTACCGCACCACCAACCGCCACGACCTGAGCCTGAAGCCGCCCCGCGCTACTATGCTGGATCTGCTGAAGGATGCCGGTAGGGACGTGATCGCCGTGGGCAAGATCTACGATATCTTTGACGGCGAGGGTGTGACCGAAAAAATCAAGACCACCGGCAACACCAACGGCATCGCCTTTACCAAGGCCTTGCAGACCCGGGATTTTGAAGGCCTTGCCTTCGTGAATCTGGTGGACTTTGATATGCTCTACGGCCACCGCCGTGACGTGGCAGGCTACGCTGCCGCCGCCACCGAGTTCGACCGTTTTCTGGCCGACTTCCTGCCGGGGATGCGGGAGGGCGACCTGCTCATGATCACCGCCGACCACGGCTGTGACCCCTCCTACACCAAGACCACCGACCATACCCGTGAGTATGTGCCGTATCTGGTCTGCGGCAAGGGCGTAAAGGCGGGTACGGATCTGGGCACCAAGCTGTGCTTCGGCACCATCGCCCAGACCATCTGCGAATATCTGGATGTGGACGCTTCCACGCTGGACGGCAAGAGCGTATGGCAGGAGATCCGGGCATAAAACGCCCCAAAAGCTATAAGAACAGGAGCATGAAACGATGCGTATTTATGATCTGATCGCAAAAAAGCGGGATGGCGGCACCCACACCCGGGAGGAGCTGGAGGCCATTATCAACGGCTTTGTCTGCGGGGATGTGACCGACTACCAGATGGCCGCATGGATGATGGCGGTGTACCTGCGCGGCATGACCAACGAGGAGACCGCCGAGTTGACCGATGTAATGGCGCACAGCGGCGTGATGGTAGACCTTTCGCCCATTCCGGGCATCAAGGTGGACAAGCACTCTACCGGCGGCGTGGGCGATAAGACCACGCTGGTCATCGCGCCCATCGTGGCAGCCTGCGGGGTGAAGATCGCCAAAATGAGCGGCCGGGGTCTCGGCCACACCGGCGGCACCATCGATAAGATGGAGAGCGTGCCCGGCACAAAGACCGCCCTCTCGCAGGAGGAATTTTTTGCACAGGTGAACCGGATCGGCCTGTCGGTCATTGGCCAGAGCGAGGGCATCGCCGTGGCAGATAAAAAAATGTATGCCCTGCGGGACGTTACCGCCACCGTCAGCTGCATTCCGCTGATTGCCTCCAGCATCATGTCCAAAAAGCTGGCCTCCGGCTCAGACGCCATCCTGCTGGACGTCACCACCGGCACCGGTGCTTTTATGAAAACTGTGGACCAGAGCATTGAGCTGGCGCAGCTGATGGTTGCCATCGGCACCCACCATGGCCGCCGGGTAGCCGCCATGATCACCGATATGGATACCCCGTTGGGGCACAACATCGGCAATAGTCTGGAAGTGATGGAGAGCATGGATGTGCTCAAGGGCCACGGCCCGGCAGACCTGACCGAGGTGTGCCTGCAATTGGCAGCCAACATGCTGGTGCTGGCAGGCAAGGGCGATGCCGCCCACTGCCGCGCCATGGCCGAAGCTGTCATTGCGGACGGCTCTGCCTTTGAAAAGTGCAAGGAAATGTTTGCCGCACAGGGCGGCGACATCCGTGTACTGGATGATTACAGCCTGTTTGCACAGCCCGCCGCCAGCTACGAGCTGCTGGCCGAGCAGGACGGCTACATTGTGGCCAACGATGCCGAAAAAATCGGCTCTGCCAGTGTGCTGCTGGGCGCAGGTCGCCAGAAAAAGGGCGACCCGCTGGACTTTGCCGCTGGTATCACCCTGCACAAAAAGCGCGGTGACTATGTCCATAAGGGCGAAAGCCTTGCTACTTTTTACGGCGCGGCGGACAAGTTTGAAGCTGCCGCCGCCGAGTACCGCAGCGGCCTTGTGTACGGCGCGGAAAAGCCGGAGGAAGCCCCGCTGGTGTACGCCCTTGTCACCAAGGACGGCGTAGAGCGGTACTGAGACCGGACAGCAGGGGAGACCTGCTTTTCGCAAAAATGCAAGGCCGGGCAGCCCGCAGGCGGCCCGGCCTTGCTCCTATAACAATAATTTTTTCGGTTGCTCCAAGGGGTTGCTGCGCAAAAGCTGTGCGGCAGCCTTTTTTTTGCGCTTTCACGCTGAAAACAGGCCATTTTGCACAAAGGAACGGTCGCTTTTTAAGCATTTCGCTGTATTTGCGGGTCAAACGGTAGAACTTTGCAAAGGGATATGGTATACTATACCGTACTTGTATGCCCCGGGAAAAGGGGCTGCCAAAGGAGAAAGGACTTGTTATGAAGATCATTCTGGTGGGCGGCGGCAAGGTCGGCACGGCTCTGGCGCGCCAGCTCAGCGAGGAAGGCCACAACGTGACTGTGGTGGACACCAACAAAGCGCGCGTGGAGCACCTGACCGAAAGCTACGACGTGCTGGGCATCGTGGGCAATGGCTCGTCCATCACCACCTTGTCCGAGGCGGGCATTGAGGATGCGGACGTGTTCATCGCGGTCACCGGCTCGGACGAACTGAACCTGCTTTGCTGTATGTTTGCCAAAAAGGCGGGGCATTGCCACGGCATTGCCCGTGTGCGCAACCCGTCTTACAGCCATGAGCTGGACTTTATCAAAAAGCAGATCGGCATTTCCGCCATCATCAACCCGGAAATGGCAGCGGCAAAGGAGATCTCCCATCTGCTGCGGTTCCCCGGTGCCAGCAAGATCGATACCTTTGCGGACGGCCGTGTGCGGCTGATCAAGTTTGCGCTGCCCGATGCGCTGGACGGCGTAGCCATCCGCGAGATCCCCACCCGGCTCAAGAGCGATATTCTGGTGTGCGCAGTAGAGCGTGAGGGCGGGGTCATCATCCCCAACGGTAACTTCGTGCTGCAAAAGGGCGATCAGGTCACCTTCCTTGCCACGCAGGAAAAGGCGCACGCCTTCTTCCAGCAGCTGCATCTGCCGGTGCAGCCGGTGCGCAACGCCCTGATCGTGGGCGGCGGTGCCATTGCCTACTACCTCAGTCAGGAGCTGCTGGAAAACCATGTGCGGGTGCGTATCGTGGAGCGGGATGCAGCCCGCTGCGTGGAACTGGCCGAGCAGCTGCCCGGTGCACAGATTTTAAATGAGGACGGCTCCAACCGCGAGTTTCTGCTTTCCGAGGGTCTGGAATCCACCGAAGCTTTTGTGGCGCTGACCAACATCGACGAAGAGAACGTGCTGCTGACCCTGTTTGCCAAAAAGCACTCCAACGGCAAACTGGTGACCAAGGTCAACCGTCTGGAATTTGACGATATTCTGGCCGGGCTGGATCTGGGCAGCGTGGTCTACCCCAAGTACATGACCTGTGACTACATCGTGCAATACGTCCGCGCCCTGCAAAACGAGGCGGGCAACAACATCAAGACCCTGTACCGCATTCTGGACGACCGCGTGGAAGCGCTGGAATTTACGGTGCACGAGGAGAGCGCCGCTACCGGTGTGCCCCTGAGCCAGCTGCACCTGAAAAAGAACCTGCTGCTGTGCTGCATTACCCGCGGCAGCAAGATCCTGATCCCCCGCGGCGGCGACCAAATTCAAGTGGGCGACAACGTCATCGTGGTCACGCTGGAGCATGGTCTGCACGACCTGCGCGATATCGTGGAGCACTGACGGAGGCGGACTATGAATTATGCGATCGTTTTCCGTCTGCTGGGCTATGTGCTGATGATCGAGGGCGCGTTGCTGCTGCTGCCCGCCGCCGCCAGCTTAGTGTATGGCGAGTGGATGGTGCTGGGCGTGTTTCTGCTCACAGCAGCCGTCAGCGCCGGTATCGGCTACGCCCTGCACACCATCAAGCCCCGCAGTAAGGTGTTCTACATGCGCGAGGGCTTTGCGGCTACCTCGCTGTGCTGGGTGTTCATCTCGGTGATGGGCGCGGTGCCCTTTGTGCTCACCGGCTACATCCCGAACCCCGTGGATGCCCTGTTTGAGACAGTCTCCGGCTTTACCACCACCGGTGCCAGCATTCTGCCAGCCGTAGAGGGGCTGCCCAACGGTATTCTGTTCTGGCGCAGCTTTACCCACTGGATCGGCGGCATGGGCGTTCTGGTGTTTCTGCTCTCGCTGCTGCCGCTGACCGGCGGATCCCACGTCAACCTGATGAAAGCCGAAAGCCCCGGCCCGCAGGTGGACAAGCTGGTGCCTAAGGTACAGTCCACCGCTAAAATTCTGTACGGCATCTACTTTGCCCTTACCATGCTGGAGCTGGTGTTCCTGCTGCTTGGAGGAATGCCCCTGTTCGAAGCCCTGCTCACCGCCTTTGGTACGGCAGGCACCGGCGGCTTCGGCTTCCGCAACGACAGCTTTGCCAGCTTTTCGCCCTACATCCAGTGGGTCGTGACCATCTTCATGATCCTGTTCGGCGTCAACTTCAACGCCTACTTCCTGCTGCTCATGCGCAAGTTCCGCCGCGCTGCTGCCAGCGAGGAAGTGCGGGGCTACTTTGTGGTCATCGCAGTGGCAGTAGGCATCATCACTGCCAATATTTATAGTATGTACAACAGCTTTGGCGAGGCGCTGCGGCAGGCCGCTTTTCAGGTGGGCTCCATCATCACCACCACCGGCTTCTCCAGCTGCGATTTTGACCTGTGGCCGACCCTCTCTAAAGAGATTCTGGTCATGCTCATGTTCATTGGCGCCTGCGCCGGCAGTACCGGCGGCGGCATCAAAGTGAGCCGTTTCCTCATTCTGGGCAAGACCTTGGCTAAGGAACTCAAGACCGCCCTGCACCCGCAGGTGGTAGCGCCCGCTCGCATGGACGGCAAGCTGCTGAACCACGAGACCATCCGCACCACCAACGTGTTCATTGCGGCCTATATCTTTATCTTTGCGGCCTCCTTTTTCCTGATCAGTCTGAACGGCTTTGATATGGTGACGAACTTTACCGCCGTGGCGGCTACCCTGAACAACATCGGCCCGGGCTTGGAAATGGCAGGCCCCATGCAGAACTTCGGCTGCTTTGCAGACCCCGCAAAGCTGGTGCTGATCTTTGATATGCTTGCCGGTCGTCTGGAGATCTTCCCCATGTTGGTGCTGTTCATGCCGGATACATGGCGGCGGTTCTGAGTGCTTTTGGAGCGGGGTAAACCCGCCTCTCTGCCATCCCTGCATGATTCCCGCTCCCCCTTTTTGGGGGAGCTTTTTGTATTTGCAGCAACTGCTGCTTCAAAAGAGTGCCCCTTGGGTGCGCAGGCACGCGCAGCAGGGGAGAAGGCGGGCTTTTCTTTGACGCGCGACACCGAAAACGGTCGGAATGGGTTGCGTTCAGCGCCGCGTTGCAGTATGATTATAGCATCTGAAAGCAAAGCGAACCCTGCATCACCATCGTAGCGTAGAACGCTATAAAAAGAAGAAAGCAGAACACAGGCAAAACTGTCGGCGTTTACAAAAATCAATGAAACATACAGGAGGAAATTACTATGGGTCTGATCAAAGCAGGTATGGGCGCACTGGGCGGAACTCTTGCAGACCAGTGGAAGGAATTTTTCTATTGCGATTCTCTGGACAAAGATGTGCTGATGGTCAAGGGTCAGAAGCGCACCTCCCGCCGCAGCTTCAACCACGGCGAGGATAACATCATTACCAACGGCAGCGGCATTGCTGTGGCAGATGGTCAGTGTATGCTCATTGTGGAGCAGGGCAAGGTGGTGGAGGTGTGCGCCGAGCCGGGCGAGTTCACCTTCGACTCCTCCACCGAGCCCAGCGTGTTCACCGGCAACTTCGGTGATAGTCTGGCCGCTACCTTCCAGACCGTAGCCAAGCGCTTTACCTACGGCGGCAACACCGGCAAGGATCAGCGGGTGTACTACATCAACACCAAGGAGCTGGGCGAGATCCTGTACGGCACCGCGACGCCCATCCCGTTCCGGGTGGTGGTAAGCGAGGAGCGGGGCTATAAGCTCTCGGTGAATATCCGCTGCAACGGCAGCTTTACTTACCGCATCTGCGACCCGCTGCTGTTCTACACCAACGTGTGCAGCAACGTCTCCAACCAGTACGATGCCTCGGAGTTGGCTCCCCGCCTGAAGAGCGAGTTGATGAACGCTTTGCAGCCTGCTCTGGCTACCCTTTCCGCCAACAAGGTGCAGTATTACGAGATCCCCGCCCACACGCTGGAGATCTCGGACGCCCTGAACGAGCAGCTGTCCAATGTCTGGCGCAAGAAGCGCGGCATTGAGGTATTCTCCTTCAATATCAACTCCCTGTCCATCCCGGAGGAACAGCAGAAGAAAATCACCGAGTGGGAAGAAAACGCCATGACCACCGACCCCACCACCGCCGCAGCCCGTCTGGTGGGCGGCCAGATCGATGCCATGAAGACCGCCGCCGGGAACACCGCCGGTGCTATGACCGGCTTTATGGGCATGGGTATGGCTGCCGGTGCAGGCGGCATGGGCGGCATGAATGCCCAGAACCTGTTTGCCATGGGTCAGCAGCCCGCAGCACCTCAGCAGCAGACTTCTGCCGCCGACAGCTGGAAGTGCAGCTGCGGCGCTACCGTCACCGGTAAGTTCTGCCCGGAATGCGGCAGCAAAAAGCCGGAGCCGAAGCCCGCTGCCGACAGCTGGACTTGCAGCTGCGGTGCTACCGTTACCGGTAAATTCTGCCCGGAGTGCGGCAAGCCCCGCCCGGCGGCAGCAGAGGGCTGGACCTGCAGCTGCGGCGCGGTGAACAAGGGCAAGTTCTGCTCCGAGTGCGGCAAACCCAAGCCCGCCGGTACGCCCAAGTATAAGTGCGACAAGTGCGGCTGGGAACCGGCCGACCCCGCACACCCGCCCAAGTTCTGCCCGGAGTGCGGCGACCCCTTTGACGACAACGACCGCAGCTGAACCCGGCGCACAGCCCGCTGCACAATAACTGAACACACTGCGGGGCAGGGAAGAAGCCGAAGCCCCTGCTCCGCAGATCATAGGAGGAAACACTATGGCAGGAATGCTGGAATACAAATGCCCCTGCTGCGATGGTGCCATCCAGTTCGACAGCACCACCCAGAAGATGAAATGTCCCTACTGCGACACCGAGTTTGAGGTGGACGCACTGAAAGGCTACGATGAGGACCTGAAAGACCAAAAGCCCAGCGAGATGAACTGGGCCACCCCCGGCGGCGGCTGGGCAGAGGGCGAGACCGCCGGTCTGCATACTTACGTCTGTAAGAGCTGCGGCGGCGAGATCGTGGGCGACGACACTATGGCTGCCTCCGCCTGCCCCTTCTGCGGCAACCCCATCGTTCTGACCGGACAGTTTGCCGGAGACCTGCGCCCCGACCTCATCATCCCCTTCAAGCTGGACAAAAAGGCTGCCAAGGCAAAATTGCAGGAGCACCTCAAGGGCAAGACCCTGCTGCCCAGGGTGTTCCGCAGCCAGAACCATATCGACGAGATCAAGGGCGTGTATGTGCCTTTCTGGCTGTACGACAGCGACGCCGATGCTCAGCTGCGCTTTACCGCCACCCGCACCCGCTGCTGGTCGGATGACGACTACGATTACACCGAGACCAGCTACTACTCCGTGCGCCGGGACGGCGTGCTGGGCTTTGACGCAGTTCCGGTGGACGGCTCCTCCAAGATGGAGGACGACCTGATGGAATCCATCGAGCCGTTTACCATGAGCGATGCCGTGCCCTTCCAGACCGCGTATCTGGCAGGCTATGTGGCCGATAAGTACGATGTGGACGCCCAAAAGAGCATCGAGCGCGCCAACAAGCGTATCCGTCGGTCCACAGAGGACGCCTTTACCCAGACCGTTACCGGCTACGATTCCGTCAAGATGGAGAACAGCAGCATCCAGCTGCACGGCAGCAAGGCAAAATATGCCCTGTTCCCGGTGTGGGTGCTGAGCACCAGCTGGCGCGGCAACAACTACATTTTTGCCATGAATGGCCAGACGGGCAAGTTTGTGGGCAATCTGCCGGTGGATAAGGCTGCCGCCCGCAAGTGGACGCTGGGCCTTACCGCAGCCGTTGGTGCCGCATCCTATGCGGTGATGTGGCTGCTGTGGCTGGCCGGGATTCTGTAAAGGAGGGACGGAAGATGAAAAACACTGCTACCCGACTGCGCTCCCTCTGTGCTGCGCTGGCCGCACTGGTGCTTTTGCTGGTGCTGGCTGTACCGGCCTTTGCCGCAGACGGCTTTGCCGACCTGTATTACCGTATGAACGACAGCGCGGAAGTTCTGACCGAGGACGAGGACAACGAGCTGGAAGCTTCGCTGGAGGAGCTGAGTGTCCGCCAGAGCTTTGATGTGGTCGTTGCCACCATCGACTCGCTGGAAGGCGAGGGTTACACCAGCATAGAAGAATACGCCGATGACCTGTACGATTACTGCCAGTTCGGCTACGGTGAAAACCGGGACGGCGTGCTGCTGCTGGTAAGCATCGGCGACCGCAAATGGCATATCTCCACCTGCGGCTACGGCATTACCGCCTTTACGGATGCCGGTATCCAGTACCTTGGCGAGCAGATGACCCCTGACATGGCAGACGGCGATTATGCCGCCGCCTTCCGCACCTTTATCCAGTGGACGGACACATACGTTACAGCCGCCCGCGAAGGCCACCCCTACGATGTAGACAATATGCCGCATGAGCCCCTCTCTATTATGTATCTGGGTCTGGCACTGGTCATTGGTCTGGTGACGGCACTCATCGTGACCGGCGTGATGAAGAGCCAGCTCAAGAGCGTGGCACCGCAGCAGGATGCAACCAGCTATGTGCGGCAGGGCAGCATGAAGCTGACCAACCAGCGGGACCTGTATCTGTACCGTGATGTGCACCGCACCGAGCGGCCGAAGGAGTCCAGCTCCAACGATTCCGGCGGCAGCTCCACCCACACCTCCTCCAGCGGCACTACCCACGGCGGCGGTGGCGGTTCGTTCTGAAAACGTTCCCTCGCAAGATAAAATCTCAAAAAACCGATCCGCAGCAGCCGGACGCACCCGCGCCCCGGCAACCGCTGCGGATCGGTTTTTACTTTTCTGCCGCCCGACACAAACGACTGATTTTTTCTGCGCCTTTGGGGCTATACTTCCAGTGCAGACGATTTTATATGCAGCAAGGAGCAGACACATGGGCATTTGGGAAAATCTGGGCATGGGCGGTTACCGGGGCTTTTCGCGCCCGGCGGCGCGGCTGTTGCAGCAGGCGGTGCAGCTGGCGGGAGATTTGGGCTGTGAGCAGGCGGATACCAGCCACCTTTTGCTGGCAATGCTGCGGCAGCAGGGCGCTGCGGCGCAGTTCCTCACCCGGAAAAACATCACCGAGCCGGAGGTGCGCCGCCAGCTGGCGCAGCGCCGCAGCGCCCCGGCACAGCGGCTGGAGCGGCAGGCTATGGCACCGGATTTGCGCCGCACCATGGACTACGCGCTCATTGGGGCGCAGAACGCCCACGTCAGCCGGGCAGAGCCGGAGCACCTGCTCTGCGCCATGCTGGAAGATGACGGCTGTGCCGCCGGGCTGCTGCTGGCAGAGATGGGGCTTTCGCTCACCGAGGCGGTGCGGGAGTGCCGCCAACTGAGCGGACAGTTCGTGCTGCCCGCCCAGCCCCGGGTGTCGGCAAGCATTCCCCGGGGCAGCCGCGCCAGCGATAAATACTGCCGCGATCTGACCCGCCGCGCCGCAGAAGGGGAGCTGGACCCGGTGTTCTGCCGGGAAGCGGAACTGGACCGCATGGTGGAGATCCTGTGCCGCCGCCAGAAAAACGACCCCTGTCTGATCGGCGAGCCGGGCGTGGGCAAAACGGCGCTGGCTGAGGGGCTGGCGCTGCGCATTGCCGCCGGGCAGGTGCCCAGAGCGCTGCAAGGGCGGCGGCTGCTGGCGCTGGATATGGCAAGCTTGGTGGCGGGCACCAAGTACCGGGGCGATTTTGAGGAGCGGCTGAAAAACCTGCTGGAAGAGCTGGTGCGGGACGGCACCGCCATCCTGTTTATCGATGAATTCCACACCATCGTGGGTGCCGGTGCCGCCGAGGGCGCTATCGACGCCGCCAGCATCCTGAAACCGGTGCTTGCCCGGGGCGAGCTGCAACTCATCGGCGCCACCACCAATCAGGAGTTCCGCACCCATATCCAGAAGGATGCCGCGCTGGAACGCCGCTTTGGCCGGGTGCAGGTGGAGGAGCCTACCCCCGCACAGGCGGTGGAGATCCTCAACGGCCTTGCGCCCCGCTACGAGCGCTACCACAACGTGCGCCTGCCGCCGCAGACCTTGCAGGCGGCGGTGGAGCTGTCGGTGCGGTATCTGCCCGGGCGCTGCCTGCCGGATAAGGCCATCGACCTTGTGGACGAGGCCTGTGCGGCGGCGCGCATCCTTGCCGAAAAAGAGCAGCGCACCCAGCCGGTGCTTGCCCCGGAGGATATTGCCCGGGTGGTGGCAGCGGCCAGCGGTGTGCCTGCCCAGCGGGTGGGCGAGCAGGAGCGGGAGCGGCTGGACAAGCTGGAAAGCCGCCTGAACGCGGAAATCGTCGGCCAGCAGCGGGCAGTGGCGGCCGTGGCGGGAGCTATCCGGCGCAGCCGCACCGGTCTGGGCGAGCCGGGGCGTCCCATCGGTGCCATGTTGTTTTTAGGCCCTACCGGTGTGGGCAAGACCGCACTTGCCCGGGCGCTTGCGGTCAGCTGGTTCGGCAGCGAGAAAGCACTGCTCAAATTTGATATGTCGGAGTATCAGGAGCAGCACACCGCCGCCCGGCTGCTGGGTGCGCCGCCGGGCTACCTTGGCCACGACGAGGGCGGGCAGCTGACCGAGGCCGTGCGCCGCCGCCCGTACAGTGTGGTACTGTTTGATGAGATCGAAAAGGCGCACCCGGATATCCAGAATATCCTGTTGCAAATTTTGGAGGACGGTCAGCTGACCGATGCCATGGGACGAAAGGCGGATTTCCGCAACACCATCGTGCTGCTCACCTCCAACTTGGGCGCACGGTTTTTGGCGGGGCAGAACGCGCCGCTGGGCTTTGCCGCCGGGGCAGAGGCGGTGTTTGAAAAGCAGTCCGCACAGGCCGTGGAGGAAGCCAAAAAGTGGTTCCGGCCGGAGCTGCTGGGGCGGCTGGACGAAGTGATCGTGTTCCGTCCATTGGCAGAGGAAAACCTTTGCGCCATTGCAGAAAAAATGCTCTGCCAGCTGGAGCAGCGCGCCGCCCGCAGCGGCTACCGCCTGCGCCACACCCCGCAGGTGGGTGCAGCACTGGCTGCTCGGGCGCAATCGGCCTACGGTGCGCGGGAACTGCGTCGTCAGGTGGACAGGGCGGTGGAGCAGGCGCTTGCAAACCGCATTGCCGCCGGAACGGCCTGTGTAGGGCAGCACTGGACAGCAGACTGCGCCGCCGATGGCAGCATCGTTTTGCGGGAGGATGAGACCATAACCCTGTAAAAATAGCAAAATAGCGTTTTCGCTTGCAACCGGCGCGGTTTTCGACTATTATAGAGGAAATAGAGTTACAACAGGGAGGATCCCGATGCACACGCTGTTTCTTCTCAACCCCGCAGCCGGAAAGGCCGACTGTACCTGCACCCTGCCGCAGCGGATCGCGGCGGCTGCTGCCGGTGCCGGGCTTGCCCCGGAGGATTACACCATCCGCGTCACCACCCATGCAGGCCACGCCCGGGAGATGTCCCGCGCTGCCGCCGCTGCCGCCCAGAAGGCGGGGGTGGAGCTGCACATTTTTACCGCCGGTGGTGACGGCACCTTCAACGAGGCGCTCACCGGTGCCCACGGCTTCGATATGACCGCCGTGGGCTGTCTGCCTTATGGCAGCGGTAACGACTTTTTGCGCACCTACGGTACAAAGGAAGAGTTTCTGGATCTGGACGCCCAGCTGGCCGGCGGGGCAGTGCCCATCGACCTGATGCGCACCAGCCTGGGGCTTTCTGCCACCATCTGCGCCGCCGGTCTGGATGCACAGGTGGCCTACGGCATCCCCAAGTTCCGGCGCATCCCGCTGTGCGGCGGCGAGGCGGCCTATGCGCTGTCCATCGCCCAGCAGCTGTGCGGGCATATCGGCCGCAGGGTGGAGTATGTCATTGACAGCGAGGTGCTGACCGTGGATTGCCTGATGTGCGCAGTGTGCAACGGCCGCGCCTACGGCGGCGGCTTTATGGCCGGGCCAGAGGCACAGCCGGATGACGGCTGGCTGGATGTGTTCATCGTGCGCAAGGTCAGCCGCTGGGTCATTGCAAAGCTGCTGATGCTGTACAAAAACGGCCAGCACTTTCAAAACGGTCAGCTGACCGAGGCCGCAAAGCCCTACTTTATCTACCGCCGCGCAAAATCGGTCAGTCTGCGGGCAGCAGATGGCCGTGGGCCCATCATTGCCACTGTGGACGGCGAGTGCGCCCCCTGCAAGCAGGTGTCGGTGCAGGTGCAGCCGCTGGCGGGCCGCGTGCTGCTGCCGCAGCCCGCTTACCAGCGCTTTACCGCCAAAAAAGCGGCTGTGAAGTGAGTAATAAACCATCAGATCCAAACAAGGCCGCTGCACAGAACAATGCGCAGCGGCCTTGCAGTTTGTTTGTTAGGTGGCAGCTTTGGCGTGGCGCTGCCGCACCCGGCATTCCAGCGCCTTGTAAAAGCTGCTCAGGCAGAGCGTGAGCAAAAGTACGGTCAGAGTCCAGACCACGGGATGTACCGTAAGGTTAAACTTGTCCGCGAACCACTCCATATACCGGATCAGCACCTGATGGATCAGAAAACCGTAAGGAGACAGCCCCGCCAGCCACAAAAACGGCTTTGCGGAAAGCAGCCGGGAAATGAACCCCTTGCCCACGGCAAGCAGCCAGACCAGCAGCACCGCAGAGGGGATAAACAGCACATTGTATCGGAAGGACGCTGCACCCAGAACCCCCACCTGTCCGGCGGCGATAAACAGGCAGCCGCCCGCAAGCAGCACAGCGGCAAGTTCCAGCAGGGAGAAAACACCGCGCGGCAGGGTGCTTACCTGTTTGCGGCTGTGGTAAAGACAGCCCATACAGCAGCTGATGGTAAAATCTCCCGCCCGGAAAAGCGGGCACAGATAGGTCAGGTAAAAGACTGTCGTTTCATTGAAACCGGCCTTCCAGAAAACAAAGGACGCAAGGCACTGCGCGCAGAAAACCGCCGCGGCTATGCAGCGCAGCCTGCAGGCATCCGCTTTTTTCAGCACGGTGAGTAGCGGGGGAAAGATGGCATACAGAAAAGCCTGTACCGAAAGATACCACGCCACCCCGTTCAGGCAGAACCAGAAACGGCTGGACGGGATCCATGTTTGCAGCAGGAAAATGCTTACCGCAAGCTGCGCCGCACAGGATAGCGCTCCACGGACAGAGGGTTGCACCAGAAGGCCCTTCAGCACAAATAACAGCGCGGTAGCCATCATAATAAGGTGCAGCGGGTACAGCTTGCGTATTTTTTGCAGGGAAAAGGCCATGGCAGACCGCACCCCCGGTGCTGTGGGAGGACGGTCGTAATAGTTGCAGGGCATCAGGAACCCGGACAGCGCCACGAACACCGTGATCGCCCACGGGCTCAGCCACGACACCCCGCAATGGGAGAGGACGATGCACAGAAATGCGACTGCCCGCAGCCCCTGTAAAGATGAGATCAGCTTTTTGTCTGTCACAGTATCCTCCATTCTGCCGCAAAGCGCGTCAGTTGTGTTCGTTATAAGTATAAAAAAGGCGGCGCGTCCTGTCAAGAACACGCCGCTTTTTTGCGTGGCAGGGTGCGATTTTTGAGCGTCATAAATTCTTAACAAAGAAAAATTGCAAAACCCCTTGATTTTTCAGGGCAAGATGAGTACAATACACTTAGCACTCAGAGAAAAGGAGTGCTAAACCACTGCGGAGCACACACAAAGCCCCCGCAGGACATAATAAAGTTTCAAATAAATTCAATATAATTGGAGGGCAAGAATTATGAAGATCATTCCTCTTGCAGACCGTGTTGTCATTAAGACTGTTGAAGTCGAGGAGACCACCAAGGGCGGCCTGATCCTGACCGGCAGCGCAAAAGAGAAGCCGCAGGTGGCACAGGTCATCGCAGTTGGCCCCGGCGGTGTTGTGGACGGCAAGGAAGTCAAGATGACCGTCAAGGTCGGCGACAAGGTCCTCACCAGCAAGTACTCCGGCACCGAGGTCAAGGTGGACGGCGAAGAGTGCACCATCGTGCGCCAGAGCGACATTCTGGCTGTTGTGGAAGACTGAAACTGATTTTTCCTTTTCAATTGAGCTTGTATTATAAAGGAGCGATGTATTATGGCAAAGCAGATCAAGCAGGGCGAGGACGCCCGTAAGGCACTGTGTGCCGGTATTGATACCCTGGCTAACACCGTTAAGATCACCCTCGGCCCCAAGGGCCGTAATGTGGTGCTGGGCAAAAAGTTCGGCGCACCGGTCATCACCAACGATGGCGTGACCATCGCAAAGGAGATCGAGCTGAAGGACGAGTTCGAGAACATGGGCGCACAGCTGGTGCGTGAGGTCGCAACCAAGACCAACGATGCCGCAGGCGATGGCACCACCACCGCTACCGTGCTGGCACAGGCCATGGTCAACGAGGGCATGAAGAACGTTACCGCCGGTGCAAATCCCATGGATATCCGCCGCGGCATGAGCAAGGCCGTTACCACCGCTGTGGAGACCATCAAGGCACACAGCCAGAAGGTGAAGGACAGCAACGATATCGCCCGCGTCGGCACCATTTCTGCCGGTGACCCCGAAATCGGCCGTCTGATCGCCGAGGCTATGGAGAAGGTCACCTCTGACGGCGTTATCACCATCGAGGAGAACAAGACCACCGCTGAGACCTACAACGAGATCGTGGAAGGTATGCAGTTCGACCGCGGCTACCTGACTCCCTATATGGTCACCGATACCGACAAGATGGTGGCCGATCTGGACAACGCCGCTATCCTGATCACCGATAAGAAGATCAGCGTCATTCAGGATCTGGTTCCCCTGCTGGAGCAGGTGATGCAGAACGGCATGAAGCTGCTGATCGTGGCTGAGGATATCGAGGGCGAGGCTCTGTCCACCCTGATCGTCAACCGTCTGCGCGGCACCCTGAACGTTGTGGCCGTCAAGGCCCCCGGCTTCGGTGATCGCCGCAAGGAGATGCTGCAGGATATCGCCACCCTGACCGGCGGCACTGTGATCTCCTCTGATCTGGGCTACGAGCTGAAGGACGCTACCGTCCAGCTGCTGGGTCATGCCCGTCAGGTGAAGGTGACCAAGGAGAACACCACCATCGTGGGTGGCGCAGGCGATAAGGACGCTATTGCAGCCCGCATTGCCCAGATCCGCAGCCAGATCGAGGCCGCTACCAGCGACTTTGACCGCGAGAAGCTGCAGGAGCGTCTGGCTAAGCTGGCCGGCGGCGTGGCTGTCATCAAGGTCGGTGCTGCTACCGAAGTTGAGATGAAGGACAAGAAGCTGCGCATCGAGGATGCCCTGAACGCTACCAAGGCAGCTGTGCAGGAGGGTGTTGTGGCCGGCGGCGGTACCGCTCCCATCAATGCTATCCCCGCTGTGCGCGCTCTGTGCGACACGCTGGAGGGCGACGAGCGCACCGGTGCCAAGATCGTGCTGAAGGCTCTGGAGGCTCCTCTGCGCCAGATCGCCAAGAACGCCGGTCTGGAGGGCAGCGTCATCATTGACAAGATCATCTCTGCCAACAAGCCCAACTACGGCTTCGATGCTCAGAACGAGGTCTTTGTCGAGGATATGATCGCCGCAGGCATCGTGGATCCGACCAAGGTTACCCGTTCCGCTCTGGAGAACGCAGCCTCCGTCGCCGAGATGGTGCTGACCACCGAGAGCCTTGTGGCTGACCTGCCGGAACCCCCGGCTCCCGCCGCACCTGCCGGCGGTGACATGGGCGGCATGTACTAAGCCGTACCTTTCCTAATAAGATACGCCAGAGAGGCGGAACATCTCTTCGGAGAGGTTCCGCCTCTTTTTGTGTATACCCCGCACCTCCGCTGCCCACCCTAACCATAGGGAAAGGGGGCGCGTGGATGTCCGGCAAACGGGTACTGGCGGTGTATGCCGCCTTGCTGCTGGGGTTTATGGTGGTGCTGTGCCGGTTGTATCTGCTGGCGCAGCACCCCGCCTATGCTGCGCGCGCGGCGGCGCAAAGCACGGTTACCCTGCAACTGCCCGCCCGGAGGGGCAACTTTTACGATGTGCAGGGGCGGCTGCTCACCGGCTTAGAGGAACGCTGGCAGGTGTTGTGCTTTCCCGGGCAGGGCAATTACGACCGCCTGTATGCCTGCACTGATGCCGCCGGGCAGGCACTTTTGTACCGCAGCCGTAGCCGCGCTGCGCCGTTTTTGCTGGAGCTGAACTGCGACCCCGCCCGCCTTGGCCTGACCGGTTACCTCGCCGCCCGGCGGTATGCGGCAGTGCCGCTGTGCCAGCATCTGCTGGGCTATCTGGATGGTACAGACCACGGCGCTGCCGGTCTGGAAAAGGCGCTGGACGCCGTACTTTCCGGCACAGGGGAGCACAGCAGCCTTGTCTGCGCTGTCACGGCGCAAGGGACGCTGCGCACCGGAGAGACGCCCCAGCTTTTGCGTGCCGACAGCGGGGCACTGGGCGTGCAGCTGACCATCTCCCGCCCGGTGCAGCGGGCGGTGGAAGCGGTGGCGGCTGCTACGATGCAAAGCGGCTGCATTCTGGTGCTGGATACTGCCACAGCGGCGGTGCGCGCCAGCGTCAGTGTGCCGGGCTACGACCCGGAGCACCTTGTTGATAGTTTGCAGGCGGCGAACAGTCCCTTTTTGAACCGGACACTGCAAAGCTACGCGGTGGGGTCGGTGTTCAAACCGGTGCTGGCGGCAGCTGCGCTGGAAGCGGGTTTACAGCCGGTTTTCGAGTGCACCGGCGCGGTGGTAGTGGATGGGCAGATTTTCCGCTGTGCAGGCGGGATCCCCCACGGACAGGTAGACCTTGCCGCTGCGCTGGAAAAAAGCTGCAACGGCTATTTTATCCGTCTGGGACAGCAGCTGGGTGCGGAAAAACTGCTGGACACCGCCAAGGCCTTCGGCTTTGGACAGAGCCTGCCGCTGGCAGAGGGGCTTGCCGCCGAGGCCGGGCAGCTGCCCACCCCGCAGGAGCTGGCGCAAAGCGGCCAGCTGGCCAATTTCAGCTTTGGGCAGGGCAGTCTGCTGGCCACGCCCTTGCAGGTAGCGGCGCTGTTCAACACCATTGCAGCAGACGGCGTATACCGCGCTCCCTATGTGCTGCAAGCCACGCTGGACGAGACCACCGGGCAGCCGATGGAGACCCTCAGCCACCCCCGGGGACGGCGGGTGCTCCCGGCGCAGAGCGCAGCGCTTTTGCGCGCCATGCTGGTACAGGTGGTGCAGCAGGGCACCGCGCAGGATGCCGCCGGGCTTCCCGGCGGGGCGGGCGGCAAGACCGGAACTGCCCAGACCGGGCAGTTCACCCCGGAGGGCACTGAGCGCTGCAACCTGTGGTTTGCGGGGTTCTGGCCGGTAGAAAAGCCCCGCTATACCATTGTGGTATTGCAGGACGGTGCAGTGCATACCGCGTACTCCGGCGCGGCTATCTTTGCGCAGGTCTGCGCTGCGCTGGAAGCAGCGGGATAAATGCGCGGATTCTACTTGCAATTCTGGCTTTGTTATGTTACTATATAGTTGTATTTTTGCGTGGTTTTCCGTATTTACAAATAAAAGGAGCGTTACGATTCATGTCTGTTATCGAAATTGTTGGCGGTGTCATTCTGCTGGTGGCTTCGCTGGTCATCGTTTTCCTCACCCTCATGCAGCACACCCACGGTCAGGGCCTGTCCGGTGCCATCAACGGCAGCGTGGGCGGTGCCAACAATGCGCGTCTGACCCCGGCAGACCAGATGCTGGCTAAGGTCACCCGCATTGCAGGCGTGGTGTTCTTTGTGGTTGCTATTCTGGCCTGCCTGTTTGCAGGCCGTCTGGCAGGCTGAGAAGGCGTTGCAGCCCCGTGAACGGACGGGGCTGTTTTTCTGTGCAAAAAAGTGCGGGCAGCCGGTTCTGCGGGCTGCCGCAAAGAGGGGACAGGGGAAAGCGCCCGTCCCAAGGCAGGGCTGTGCTCCGCAGGAGATGCACGGCCACGGAAGTGAAGGAGAAAATATTTTATGGCAATGCGCGATAAAATTGAGCACGCGATCCAGAATCAGCCGTGCACCGTAAAAGATCTGAAGAATAAGTTCGGTGGGGATCGCGGCGCAGACCGCAAGGTGATGGAGGCTGTGGACCAGCTGGTGCACGAGGCTGTCATCTGCCAGCGGCAGGGCGTGTTCTTCACCGTGCGCAGCGGCCGTGCCGACAAGGCACTGCTGTGCAAGGTAGTAAAGCTGGGCAAAAACTTTGCCTTTGTCATGCTGGAGGACGGTACCAGCGATATCTTCATCCCCGGCCGGTTCACCCGCGGCGCAATGCCCGGCGACATGGTGCTGGTGGAAAAGTTTGCACACCCCCGGGTAGAGGGCAGCGATGAGGGTGAGATCCTTGCGGTTCTGGAAGAGAAGAACGCTCTGGTGGGCACCATGCACCGCGTGGAGGGCCGCCTGAAGTTTGTGCCGGACGATTGCCCCGCCATCTCCATGCAGGTCATGCGGGACTGCGAAGGCAGTGCCAAGGACGGCGACAAGGTTGCAGTGGAGATCCTGCTGCGTGGCAACCGTCAGGAAGATCACCGCGTAGGCGTTGCCATGCGCTTTGGCAGCTGTGATGAAGCCAAGCGCTGCGCAAAGGCACTGCTCTACGCGCAGGATATCCGCAGCCGCTTCCCGGATAAGGTGCGGGACGAGGCCAAAAAGCTGGACAACGCCGAGGTGTCCGCTGCGGACTGCGAGGGCCGCATGGATCTGCGCGCTTTGCCCATCTTTACCATCGACAGCGCCGAGACCAAGGATATCGACGATGCCATCAGCCTGACCAAGACCCCGGACGGCGGCTTTGAGCTGGGCGTGCATATCGCGGATGTTTCCAACTACGTTAAGCCCGGCACCGAGCTGGACAACGAGGCATTCAGCCGCGCTACCAGCGTTTATTATGCCGATCAGGTGGTGCCCATGCTGCCCAAGCAGCTGTCCAACGGCATCTGCAGCCTGAACGAGGGTGTACTGCGTCTGGCTTTCTCCTGCCTGATGCGGCTGGACAAGGACGGCAACCTGACCGATTACCGCTTTGTCAAGTCCGTCATCCGCAGCCGGGTCAAGGGCGTGTATTCCGAAATCAACGCCCTGCTGGCCGGTAACGCCGATGACGAGCTGACCGGCAAGTACCACGAGGTACTGGCGCAGCTGCCCGCCATGAAGGAGCTGTACGGCCACCGTGCCCGCCTGCGCAAGGAGCGCGGCTGCATGGATATCGAGAGCGGCGAGGTGAAGCTGATCCTCGACGAGGACGGCCACTGCATCGACGTGAAAAAGCGCACCTCCGGCGAGAGCGAGGCCATGATCGAAGAGTTCATGCTGCTGGCAAACCAGTGCGCCGCCCACTTTGCCCGGGTAAAGCAGATCCCCTTTGTGTACCGTGTGCACGAGGAGCCCAACGCCGAAAAGCTGGAGCGTCTGCACGGTCTGCTGCAGGCCTGCGGTGTCAACGACCACTTTGCCAAGGACGTGCCCACTCCCAAGGAGCTGAGCGCTATTCTGGAGGGCGTGCGCGGCACTGCCTACGAGCAGATCATCAACACCGGTATGCTGCGCTGCATGTCCAAGGCTGTGTACGAGGAAAAGCCCAAGGGACACTATGGTCTGGTGCTGCAGGACTATGCGCACTTCACCAGCCCCATCCGCCGCTACCCGGACTTGGCTATCCACCGTATCATGACCGCTCAGCTCAAGGGTACCGATAAGGACACCATGATCCTGCGTTACAGCGAGTTTGCCGAGGACGTCAGCAAGCAGGCCAGCGAGCGCGAGGTGATCGCCATGCAGATCGAGCGCAAGGCCGAGGACTGCTATAAGGCCGAGTATGCCCGCCGCCATCTGGGCGAGTGCTACGAGGGCCGCATCTCCGGCGTGACCCAGCGCGGCTTGTTCATCGAGCTGGAAAACGGCGTGGAGGGCTTTGTGCCCGCTTCCAGCCTGACCGCCACCGGCACCATGCTCACCGAGGGCGTGCGCCTTTCTGACCCCGTTTCCGGCAAGAACTGGAATCTGGGCGATACCATGATGATCACCATCGTGCGTGCAGACGTCAATCTGGGCAAGATCGACTTTGAGGTCGCCCCGGAAAGCGCAAAGCAGTGACCGTATCATAAAACAAAAACAGACTGCCCCCGAAGCAGACCGCGCAGGAACGCGCTGCTTCGGGGGCAGTTTTTCGCAATTCTCAGGATCTCCGCAAAAGAAAATGCTTGCCTGAAGACCAGACAGGCGAGGAAATCGATGCGGGAAAGATCAGACCGGATGCCTTCCGAAAAATTGCTCAGCAATTTCATCCAGTTGTGCGGTGATCTGCCGGAAATCCTGATTCAGATCCAAGGTGCGGGCACCAATCAGATTGCCGTCTAAGTTGAACAGGCAATCCGGGGTGATGGCTTCCTGCGTTTTGGCGTAGACCAGCAGCCCGGAAACATTTCCGGTATGGGCAGCATCCTGATTTTTAACGTAGGTGTAGATCTGGTAGAGGTTGGCAGAATGCAGAGTTTCTTTGTTAAATTGCTGCTGCATGGTGTGGCTGTAATATTTGGCATCCAGAATCAGGATTTTTTCATGGAAACGCAGAAAAATATCGGTTTGCATGGCAGGGAGAAACCGCAGCATGGCAGCATCGTGCTTTCCCACCAGAGCCCATTTGACCTGTGCAGCCTTGACTTCAGTAAGATAGGGATGGTGTTGCCGGTAATACTCCAGAATAAAGCGTTCGTACAGCTTTGCCATGTGTTCATCCGAAAATGCTGTCATTTTATAGCTGCCGCTCTCGGTGGTCTGCAGCATATCGTGCAGCACGAAATAGCAGAGATTCAGCAGCATCTCGTAATTCTGGTTACTCCGCTGGTAATGCAGCTGCTTCCATGGAATCTGCGCGGGAAGCAGTTCAGAAACTAAGTCCAGAAACAGAAGCGCTTTCTTCAATTCCACTTTGCGCTTAGCGGAAACATTCTCGTCCCGAAGCAGCACTTGCAGGGTGGTTTTCAGGATCTGGTTATACAGATTATCTTCGGAAAGCTCGTCAAAGGTGCAGGCGACCTGAGGCTTATGCTGGATGCGGGTTTTAATGGTCTGCGGAAGATCCAGCTTTCCCCGCAAGACCGACCGGGTCTCGCTGCGGGAAACATATTCCCGATAAAGCCCCTGCTTCAGCTGCCGGGAAACACCCTTTGCAAGGATAACGGCAAACAAATCATCGATGTGTTCAAACTTTTCCGAGGCAATGCACTGATAATCCTGCTGCTGCAACACCTGAAAGGCATAGGAGAGCATATAGTAGATGTTCTGGATAAAGATCCCTTTGTCAGTCGTCATTGAAAACACCACGCAGATTTTGCTCCCAACGATGCAGCTTGTCGGGCGCATCGAACCAGTATTCTGCCAGCGTAGGCAGAAGGTCAAATTCCACCACAGAGCGCATCCAGTCGGTGGTGCAGGCGGCAGGGTCAGCCAGACAGAAGTAGCTGTGACCGATACGGAAGCCGGAACCGAGGGAGGTATCTTCGGTAATTTCCCGGTTCAATGCCTTGATCTGTTCCACCAAAGCATTGAAGGTTTCGTTGTTGAGTGCAGCTTGATATTTCTGGAATCCCTCGGAAGTGAAAGCCGGTTCCATCTCAAAGAAGCTGAAACGCCTGCGCAGCGCATAGTCAATCATGGCGAGGCTCCGGTCGGCGGTGTTCATCATGCCGATGATGTAGAGATTTTCCGGGACATAGAAGGGCAGCCCATTATAGGCCAGCGTGATCTTTTCACCCCGGTGGTCGCCTTCAATCAGCATCATCAGCTCACCGAAGATCTTGCTCAGGTTGCCCCGGTTGATCTCGTCGATGAGGAAAAAGTATTCCCGGTCGGAGTCGTTGGAAGCCTTCTGGCAGAAGCGGTAAAATACGCCCTCGGTCAGCTTAAAGCCGGAACCGTCCGGCCGGTAGCCCAGCATGAAATCCTCGTAGGAGTAATTCTGGTGGAACTGCACGAACTCTATCCGGGAGGAATCGGCCTGACCCATCATAGAGTACGCCAGCCGTTTGGCGGCGTAGGTCTTTCCAACGCCGGGTGCACCTTGCAGAATGACGTTCTTTTTGCGGCGCAGTAGAGAGACCAAAACGTCATAGCGCGGTTCGCTCAGAAATACGCTGTGCAGAAAATCTGATTTTGTATAAGCGTTCGATGCTATCGAACGGACGGGTGCTGGATTTTCTTCCCGGATAAGGTCCAGAATAAAGTTGTATTCCCCTTCCGAAAGCTTGAACAGGCTTCCGTTCTGTTGTACAAAAAACTCCATCTTTTCCAGTTCCGGACAATCTTTCAGAGTGGAGTATTCAATAGGGGATATTAGATTTTCGATCTTTTCAAAATAAAGTTCTTTTCCGTTATTTTCTTGTGTGATTTTTGCAAGAGCAACTACTTTTTTAACGGGGTTGGCCTCGTAGCAGATGACGGGATCACCTGCCTTGGCATCCAGAATGTTCTGAAAGATCCGCCGCTTATGACCGCTTTCATTGTATAATGTATACGATTGTTCTTCACCGACTTTGAGATCGGAAAACTGCCAGATTTTTGGACTTGCGGTCAGCCACCAGTAGTGGCGGGGAGAAGTAGAGTCTTTTTCAGAAGAAACGGCATAAAGGGGAATATGAGAAAGGTCAGTCTTTTTCAAGGCTTGAACAAGCTCATCCCGCAAACGCCAAATATAAGAGCCGTTTTCTTTGGAATCAGCACTTTTGCCGGTATACAGAACAGGCCACCAGCGGGAGTTTTCGCTGTCGCGCGGCATGAGGGGACAATTTGTCTTTTCAACGACCCTTCGTGCAAGGCTGGAAGAACCCATATTGTAGAAGCCGGCAGCTTCGCCGTACTTGATCGCAAGCTGCTTGCAGGTGGCTTGACCACCATAATCCAGCATACATTTCATAATGCGGAGCGCATTCTGTGTAAAGACAGACGGGTCGTTCAGCAAACTGATCCACTGCTCTGTAGTAATGCCCGGATCATAGTCTGCTTTGCGGGGAAACCACTCGGATTCCTTCTGAGCGACTGTCTGCTCTTGAAGATAATAGCGGCTCAGATAAAAGCCCAGATCAATGGCAGCAATATTCCAGTGTGTGTCGGGCCAGTATTTCCCGGCAGGGGCTGCCTCAATGGCGCTGCGGATCATCTGGGTGACGGCAGCATTTTGGCTCAGTGCCGCCCGCAGCTCATCATAAAGACGATAGCTATTCAGTAGAGAGTCGATAGAACCATCCCGTTTGGGTGGTGTGTCAAAGTTTAATTCTTTTGCGATATCACGGGATACGGCATACCGATAGGCATAATATTTATCCGGGAACTGAAGCCACAGATAGACGCTGATAGCGCTGGTGTTCTGGTAGTGGTTGTTCCAGCTGCCATCGTTGTGTTTTATGCGCAGGGATTCGGCAGCAGCTTGAAATGCGGTGATGCGCTGAGAAAGCCCGATGGATTCATCAAACAGGCTGCGGAACATAGCGCGGGTGGCTTCACAGTCCGCTGCTGCGAAATTCAGGACCATCGCGCGGGGATAGGCATAGCCGGTATCCAGAAGCGAAAAGACCTTTGCAGTGGCTTCCTTGAACATTTCACCAAAATCTGCCGTGTCAATATTCCAATGGTCGTGGAAATGCTGCACGGCTTCCCATTTGAAATCTTCTCCATGAAGCCAGTGCTGCGGGAAATAAGTCTGGTATCCGTTCAGAACAGATTCCAGTTTTGCATGATCGATCATGGCCGTTCCCTCCGAAATCAAAAAGTCTTTAAACTTATTGTACCACGATAAAAGTGGAAACACCATATTCCGGCAAAAGAAAATGCCCGCCTGAAAACCAGACGGGCGGGTGACTGATAATGGGTTTTGCAGCTTCCTTAATGACCACCAGATGCGTTTATATGCTGGCAGTACCGGTGCCCTTGGAAAGTGCAATGACACATTCGGTATGACTTTCATTGTCCAAACACAGATCAATATCGTTTTCAACGATAGGCAGTCTGAATTTGATGGACTTGAGCCACTGGCCGTTGGGCTGACGCTCCGGGTAGATCTGGACTTCGGAAATCAGGTGTTCCATCAGCTTTTTGCGTTCAAGGGGATTCATCACATTGTAGAGCTTTTCAAAGCAGATGAGAACTTTGTAAATGTTATCGCCCGTGATTTTATCCGCTTCGATAGCCTGCTTCTTTGCCCGGGCATCCATCAGGTTGTTTTCTGCTTCCTCAATTTTATCGTACATCCTGTAAAGCCGCTCGTCAAGGTCAGATTTGCGGATGATGTAATGGCGGTCATCCGGGTCAAGGTTATCGATTTCATCCATGAGTTTGGATTTGACGGAGTAATACTGACGTAGTTGCTTTTCGGCGGCTGCGATTTCCTGTTCAATGGCAGTGGTGTCCACTTTGCTATTGATCTTCTCCTGCATCATGGCGGCAAACTTTGGATTGCTGACCAGCTTGATGATGACTTCCACGACGGCACTGTCCAGAACTTCTTCCTGAATCTGCTTGGTAAAATCGCATTTCTGTCCGCGCTGCATCTTGCGGTGCTTGCAGCTATAATAGGAAAAGGATTGATAAGCAGTACCATCCTTTTTGTGCTTGGTGCATTTGTTGCTGTACATTCCGGCTCCGCAGACAGGACATTTGACAAGCGCAGACAACAGGTGCGCCTGCTCCGTTTTATTGCGGGTGACCGGCTCATACCGTTTGGACTGTGCCAGCAGTTTGACCTGCGCAGCATTCCACAATTCCTCGGAAACAACGCCCTCATGCAGTCCATCGACCAGAAGATAGTTGTCCTGCGGAACCTGATGATATTCGTTCCGGGTGCCGTGAATCTTTTCGAGTTTGCGGCGACCAAAGGCGATTTTTCCGCAGTAGACGGGGTTCTTCAGGATGGCCCGAATCAATGTTGCGCTGAAAAGGGGAGAGGTGCCGTTCTGACGGGCGAGCTTCTGAAAGCCGTGGGTCTCCAGATATTTGGAAAGACCATTTGCGCCTGTGTCGGTGTTTACATATTGCTCAAAAATCGTGCGAATGGCAGGGGCTTCATCCTCATTGATTTGCAGCACACCGTCAACCAAACGATAGCCATAAGGCGCAAAACCGCCGTTCCAGCGACCTTCCCGTGCCTTCTGAATGCGGCCTTCCATGGTTTGGACACGGATGTTCTCACGTTCGATTTCAGCGACAGCGGACAGAACGGAGATCATCAGTTTGCCAGCGTCTTTAGAAGAATCAATGCCGTCCTCCACGCAAATCAGGTTCACACCAAAATCCTGCATTACCTGCAAGGTAGACAGTACATCGGCAGCGTTGCGGCCAAAACGGGAGAGCTTGAACACCAGCACATAGGCAACACCATCCTTGCCGGATTTGATGTCCTCCATCATCCGGCAGAAAGAAGCACGACCTTCAATGGATTTGCCTGATTTGCCTGCATCCTCGTATTCGCCGACGATCTGGTAGTTGTTGAAGTCTGCATAGGCTTTCATGCGAGCTTTCTGTGCATCCAGCGAGTATCCATCAATCTGCATGGTCGTGGAAACACGGGTGTAAATGTAAACCTTTGTCTTTTCCTGTGACATAAAAACCTCACAAAACAGTTATTTCTTGTCTGCTTTCTGCTCCAGAAACTTAATGGAATCCAGATAATCCTGCTCCACATCGCTGAGGGTTTTAGCCTTATATTTCCGATATTCGGTAGTAGCTTTGTCCACTGCCTGCTTGTGGGTCACACTGCCATTGCCAACAAGCAGCTGCTCGCCGCTCATAGTCAGAATACGGTCAAGGTGGTTTGCCCAATCCTGCATTGTCATGGGCTGTTCACGTTCTGCCTGACGCTCAGCAAAATCCAGATAACCGGAAACCAACTGCCCCATAGCACGAAGCTCTTTCTCGTTCAGATAGTTTTTGGCAATAGTAGCTTCTCGTAAAGTGGGTTGGTTTCCTGCAAAAGTGGTCAGACCCATAAATTCCTTTTCGGCATCTGCACGGTTGTAAATGACCTCGGCGGCAGTCTGACCGTGGATGGCATAATGAATTTTGTTCTGGACTTTTTTGAAGAACTGGACGGAGATTTCTGCTTTTGGGTCGTAGTCAATGCTGGTTGCATAGATTTCCAGAACCTGACGATAAAACACTTTTTCGGAAGCACGGATGTCACGGATGCGTTCTAACAGCTCTTTGAAATATCCACCGCCGCCCAGATTTTTCAGGCGTTCGTCATCCAGCGCAAATCCCTTGCGCATATATTCCTTCAGGATGCCAGTTGCCCAGATACGGAACTGTGTGCCTCGTTTGGATTTGACACGATAACCAACAGAAATAATGACGTCAAGATTGTAGAATTCGACCTGATAGGTCTTTCCGTCTGCGGCAGTTGTTGCAAATTTTGCAACAACTGAATCTCGTTCAAGCTCACCCTCTGCAAAAATGTTTTTGATGTGACGGGAAATTGTGGATTTGTCACGTTGGAACAACTCAGCCATCTGGTCAATGGAAAGCCAGACAGTGTCACCGTCAAAGGTAGTATCAATTTTGGTCAGGCCATCTTCTGTGGTGTAAATGAGGATGGAATTTTTAGGAGAGGCATCTGGACGATTCATTTTAAGCACCTCGTTCTGTGTATGTAATACAGTGGAAGGGGAGACCTTACCACTGTGTTGGGACAAATATTACAAGAATATTATATCATGCTGCAAGAGCGGTATCAACAGTATCTTGTCGATTTTCGTTGTTGGTTGAGGATACTGCGTTGTCTATTTCCAAGACCGATGCGTACTTCTCGATCACATCGGCTAGAAAGGTTGCGAATGCGCTCCATTCATCGAGTGTGGGCGTAGAGCATTCCGAAGGGGTGGGATTGTTTTTTATACGATGAAAATTATTCAATAGGCAACTCCATTTCCTTGTAGCAGAACTTAGGACGTCCTGCGGATTCCTTCAGAAATGTTTCTGATTTATCCGATTAAAATTTTTAAGCGTTCCAGCTTTTCCTGTGCGTTCTCCTTCCGTAAGTTGACCCCAATGCAGGAGATCGGAACGCACATTTCCAGCAGGCGGTCATAGATGCGGGCATGAGCAGTATCTTGTGGGTGCCGTATCTCGTCCAGCGTCAGATTTGTAGTGACGATCAGCGGTTTCCGGCTTCGGTATCGGCTGTCCACGATGTTGTAGATCTGCTCCAGTGCATACTCTGTACCACGCTCCATGCCGAAGTCGTCAATGATGAGCAGGGGATAGCGGCAGAGCCTGTCCACAATATCATTGCGCTCGGAAAAGCTGCTGTTCAACTCGTTCAGGATTCGGGCAAAGTTTGTCATACGCACAGGCACTTCCTGCTCCATCAGAGCGTTTGCAATGCATCCGGCAAGGAAACTCTTGCCGGTGCCCACACCGCCCCAGAGGAACAGTCCTAGGTTCTCTGCACGCATGGTCTGCCATTGCTCTACATAACGGTGTGCATGACACATCTGCGGGCTGCGGCCATTGTCGTTTTCAAAGGTCCAGTCCAGCATTGCCGGGTCGGAAAATCCCTCAGCTTTCAGCCGCCGCACACGGTCAAGGTGCTTTTGCTGGCTGATAAGGGTTTCTCGTTTTTCTCGTTCCGTGCGCTGGCAGCTGCATTCAATGGGGTGCTTGTTCTTGCCCATCAAAGCGATGCCCTTTGCAAAGAATGCTTCTTTTGGGGTATGACACTTTCCGCAATAAAGCAGACCGTCCTTGCCATAATAATCATCGGTGTTTTCGGGAATACTGGATGAGAGATGTTCTAAAATTTTCTCAATCGTCTTTATAGGCTTTCTCCTTCCGTGAATGTGTAGTCCGGGATGCCCGGTGCTTGCTTCTGTTCTGACTTCTGCCGTTTTGCCCAGATGCGCAGGGTGGCGGCATGGTCGGCGTACTTTTTACCGGTAGACTGGATATAAGCTGAAAGCTGGTCGATCAGGCTGTCCAGCCCGAAGAAATCGGCTTTGAGCTGCTTGTACTCTTTTTCCGTCAGAAAGACATTCAGATATTCGCCAAAGGTCAAATGAGCATCGGTTGTTTTTATCAGGTGGTTATCTTTCAGGTTGTTCTTATTACGTTGGTTAGGTGTGCATTTTTGCGCAATCATACTGCTCGTTTCTGCACAGTCATGCTCGGCATTTTTGCATACTGTGACTGCGCAATTCTGCGTAGTATGCGGAACCTTGAGCAGAATACGGCTGGGCTTGGAAAATCCACTGCGGATACGTTCCACGAGCTGTGCGTTTTCCAGTTCGGAGAAAGAGCGCGTTACACTGGAAATGCTGCATCTCAAGTCTTTTGACAGATGAGAAAGCGGATAGACTACATAAATGCGATCCTGTGCATCGAGCCAGTTGTTCTTTTGAGAAAGCGTTGCTCGGTCCAGCAGCAGGGTGTAGAGTAGTTTTGCTGTGTGGCTCAGGTTGGTATCCAGCAGAAAGCGGGGATAGGGTAGATATTGTGGCAAGGGCGTAGTGACAGTCAGGTAGTCGGAAATAGAATTCACCTCCAGTGTTTTTTCATCAAACAAATTTTTGGAAAGCATTTTACTGGCTGTTGGCAGTCTCCAGAAGATGCTGCCGATGCTGTTCTTTCAGATGCACAATATAGCTTTCTGCTTTTTGCAAAGCAGCAATAACTTTTGCTTCAATCTCCACATTTGTCAGAAAGTCAGGATAAAGAGCAAAGCAGTGTTCGAGGCGAAAAATAAAGCTATCAGAGGCACTTTTGATTTCGCAAAACATCCCTTCGGCATCGGCGACATAATCAACTGATTCCATTTTTTCACTAAGCTCACGAATGGTCTGGAGTTCAGTGCTGCGCTTTCCCGATGAAATAAAAGGTCGATTCTCCGAGAGTGGATCAGCCGTTTGGATCTTCGATGTGGCAGCAGTAGAAAAATTGTTTTCGGTGACCTTGGAAAGTAATTCTAAATTCTCATAGGTGTCTGCACTATCGTCTGGTTTACCGTTCAGCTTTTCCTCTCGCCATGTTGATACAACGGTGGGCAATGCTTCCGTGGGAGTTCCACGGATAATAGTAGCCTCTCGCTGGGATAGCTTGAGTTTGCCGGATAAGATTTCTTCCTGAATGCCGGGGCAGTATTTTTCCATCAGCTCAACAGTTTTCATGAACTGCTCGGCACGAATTACGAAAGAAGGGCTTACATTATTTTCTTTGGCGATTCGTTCAGTCGTGTTTTCTACCGATGGCAAATTGTCAATTTGACAGTTTGCCACCTGTGTGTACTGATTGCCATGGTTTCCCCCACGAGTGGATTTTTCAGAGTGATATTGCTTTCCAATCAGGAACTTTTTCTGTTCGGGTGTCAGATTCCGACGACCCAGCTGATGTTTGCAGATCCATGCCAGAACATCTTCACGGGTTTCGCAGGTGCAGGAAATCGAACGGGTGGTATAAGGAATTTCCGGGTGCTGCTGGAGAATCTTATAGCGATTGTGGCCATCAACAAGAATGTTGCCCCAGACGATCAGGGGAGACAGGACTTCGCCCTCTGAAAGGATGTTTTCTTCCAGTTGCTGAAATTCTTCATCGGTCAATGCAGGAATCTGAGATTGAAATTCAGAATCAATGATAAATTCAAACTTGTTTTTCTTCATAGGCAAAATCTCCTTTCAAAAATCTATTGGTATTTCTGCCGTTCTCCCTGCATGGGTTTCCTGCCCCCTTCCGGCGGCGTTTTCCGGCTCGATCTTGCGAGGTCATGGCCGGGTATCACATGCAGACGGTCATGCGGTTTTCAAGGTTCAACAATGGATTTGAAACTAGATTAACACATCAACAGAAAAATTTTTAGGACACATTACGACCGTTTTTTACGAAAGTTGATTTGAATTTTTGCTAAAAATCGGACATTCAGTGCCTGAACTGGTGTGAAAGCAATGAAGAATATGCTTCTGTGGACTTAGTGTATCACATCGTAAATTTTGTTTTTAGGAACTGGTAGTTCCGGTTTTTAAGGATTTTGAAGTGAATTCAAAAGTGAAATCGGAACTACTGGTTCCGGTTTTGCGTATCAACATGATCTCAAATTTGGGGTGCCGTTCTCTCTGCATGGTTTTCCTGCCCCCTTTCGGCGGCGTTTTCCGGCTCTCCCGCTTGGGGGTCATCGCCGGGTATCCCATGCAGACGGTCATTCGGTTCTCAAGGTTCGATGAAGGTTTGTAGAAAGCATACCATAACCAAGAAGAATTTTTTAGGAAGCATTCCTTCCGGTTTTCAGTGGATTTCAGGAGGCTCCCAAGGAGAAACCGGAAGGAATGCTTCCGCTTCTTGGAAAATGCTCTGGATAGAGCATACCATAATAACGTTCAAATTTTTAGGAAGTGATACTTCCGCTTTTTACCTTCAAAACCGGAAGTAATAGTTCCGGTTTGATGCAATATTGAATGAAGCAACGCCGATTTTTCCGAAACGAATTTTTCTCAAAAAAATTGCTTATTCAGCGTCTGTTAAGATACGCAGTCGGCGCAATTTTGTGCTGAATATCGGGTTTGGGCGAAGCCCAACAAGTGTTTTTGAAGTCGGATTTGTAAAATCAGATTCAAAAACTTGCGAGTTGGTACCAAATCGCCCTGCTTGCTGCAATTGCAAATGCGAAAACTTCCTAAGAAATCAAACCGTCCGCTTCAAGTTGAACTTGAAAACGGACGGTTTGATTTACAAAATGATTTTCATGTTTTAGAAGCGTCCTGAGAACCAACACCATTGTAGCAAGCAATGCAGACGTATATACATCTGCTTATTTTGCGTTGCAAAACGCTTGTTGGGAGCACCCAAACCCTTGAACTGCATCCCGTGGATGTGATGGCTGTCCAGTTTCAGGAACTTGGCCTTAACCAACTCTGCCGGGTAATCGTCCCCGGCCACCCGGATGGACTTGCGGGAAGTGCAGACCGTTTCCAGCAGGATGTCCACGATCTCGTCCAGCTGCTCCCGGTCTATCCGGGGATTCTGGACGAGGGTGTCATACTCGATGTTCTCTAAAATCAGGCTCCGGTAGATTTGATAGGCCGCTTCCTTTCGGTTTTCCGTCCGTTCCGGCGGCGCTGCCTCGTCCTCGTCCAAAGGCAAGGGGTTTGGGGAATGGATAGGAATGGAATCGGTATTTAATCCCTCTTTCTTTTGTTTTTCTGTAATTAGTTTATCTTTATTTAATTGCATTGGATTTTCCAACGTAGGGTTTTCCTGCGTGGGATTCTCCAACGTTGGATTTTCCAATGTAGGTGAAACCGATGCAGGAACGGGCTGCGGCAGCTCGAAGATCACATAGCCTGCACCGCGCAGCCGTCCTTTCTCGTCCCGTTCTCTGGAACGCTGGATGTAGCCTGCCTGTTCCAGTTCCCGGATGGCCTGCCGTATCGCATACCGTACTTTCCAATCTTCCAGCAGATGCAGATAATCCGTCAGCACACGGAAGCAAAACATTTCATCCTCCCGAAACTGCCGGATGTGAGGTCGCTTGGGTTTGTGGGGGAACTACTACAGCCTGTCCCGGCTGTGTAGATATACCGAAGTCCGCAGCCAGTCTTTGTGCCGCTTCATAGCTGCTGAGATCAAACATCTGTGCCGCAAAGTCGATCACATCACCTTTGGCTCCGCAGCCGAAGCAAAAGAAATATTCCTCATTTAACTTCAAGCTTGGATGCCTGTCATTGTGGAATGGGCAGCAAGCCATGCCGTTGCGGCTGACTTTCAGCCCGTAGTGTTCGGCGGCTTGTCTTACAGGAACTGCCGCTTTCACAGCTTCAAAAATATTCAAATAGCAATAATCCTCCTGCTTGCTCTTGGTTAAGCCGTTCTACCCATTCCGGTTCCTGACAGGCAACCCTGCTCGGCGCTGTGTCGTCTCCTTTGTGGAGCGCTCGTTCCTTTTACAGAAGTCATGGCGGTTTATCTCGGTCTGGACGGTCATTCGATTTTCAAGGCGTCTTTTCGATCGATCGTGAGCCAAGTTTACTGCAAAAAATAAGCGACCTTCGTTTATGCACGAAAGCCGCAAATGTCGGAAGTATAGACTTGAAAAATTGCAAATTTGCACAGGGTGGTTTATAATGATAGTAGGTTGGGAGGCGTTGCACATGAAGAAGAACTATGACGATGAGCAGGAAAATACCACTGCGTACCGTGTCCGCCTATTACGCCAGGACAGGGGATAGAGCCAAAAAGAACTGGCAGACAAAATATTTGTTGCTCACTCTCAGATCAGCCGTTTGGAGAGTGGAGAAACCACAAATATTGGCAGCGCTTTGTTAGTCTCGCTGGCTAAGGTATTCCATGTTTCAACAGATTATCTACTTTGCCTTACGCCCATTAGCGTACCGAAAAGCTATGATATTTCCCAGCTGGGATTATCAGAGGAAGTAATCCGCAGGCTGATTTTGAAGACGATTGACCCCGATGTGTTAAACAGGCTTTTGGAGCATGACCAGTTCCCAAAACTTTGTGCTTTGATGAAAAACTATTTCAGCAATACCGTTGCAAATGATATCATGGCAAGAAACCAGATTGTTGACCTTGCCACTGATCCTCTTGCAGAGCTGATGAGCGCCGATCCTTCAAAGCGAACGGAAATGATAAAAGGCCTGAGTTTTCTGAACTCCAGCAAAATTCAGAGTAATGAAGCAGACATAGAGAAAATCAAAAACATATTGATGAAGATCATTCGGGATGTAAAAGAGAACATGGCAGAGGAGCAACCCAGTGGAGCGGTTGCTACAGCAGAAGCAGTAAAGGGGATTCGTGCCGCATTACCGGACAAGCCACAATCTGAATTGACAGCCGATGATGTGTCAACAGCCATTACTGCCTACATAGGAACGATGATCACAATAGACGAGAATACTTCAGAACTGTTCCAGCAGCTTGCCAAGCAAGTTCTTGAGCTCCCCTTGGATAGGGAAAATTAAGCGTGTCGCTGCGGCGGGTTTTTATATACCTCTTGCGCCCCCGTTGACACAGAAAAACTTTTCGCACAGCTACAAGGTTTTCTGCGCCACCTACACCCGAACAGCCGGATTTTGCTCATGGCAAATCCTTCATTTTGTGTATCTTACAGCCCACAAAATCCGCCTGTTCTGCTGCCACTGAAAACGGTCTGTCTGGCGTGGGACAGCCCCTTTCCAGCGCCAGCGGTCGCAAAAGGTATAACACACTAGACTTTGCAAGCAAAATCGTGTGCCAACAGGGGTGCTACCCGCCCCCTATTGGAAACCCAGAGCCAAAGGGGCTTTGCCCCTCTGGACGCCCCGCCTGTCCATGCAGTGGCAATCCATCCTGCTCCCACACGATAGATACGCTCCTGCCCGAACAGGTAAAACAGGCACAGAGATTTGCCCGGGTGGCGGGCAGATTTCTGTGCCTGTTTTGGTCAGTAGTGACTGGGAAAAGGTGAACGGAAAGCCTTGCTGACTGATAAATTTGAGTTGGATATTTTCGTATTGAGATGCGAAAATCTGTTGTTCTGAATTCCTGTATCTGGTATAATAAAAGCGTCGAATTCTCTGACCGGAGGTACCCATATGGCCATTTCTTACAATAAGCTCTAGAAACTGCTCATTGATCGTAAAATGAGCAAGGCAGACTTACGCCGTGCGGCGAGAATCGCCCCCAACACCATGACAAAGCTAAACCGCGACGAAGAAGTAACCCTAGAAACGCTGGGGAAAATCTGTGCCGTATTGGGTGTCAATATTGGGGATATTATCGATTTACTTCCCCAGGTATAAGTATATTTATCGCATAGGAGATTTCTTAAGATGTTTGATATGGATCAAAAAATAGATTTTCAAGCGCAAGAAAATGCCACCAAAATGATAGGGTACGTAAAAAAGGCCGCGGAAATAACCCATACAGTCATCATGGCGGATCAAAAAGCATCAAAGGCCGTTTCTGCAATTCAAACACAAGATAAGAGCAGAAAATGGACAGTTTTGCAGGAATATCTGAAAGAATACAGTTTATTTATCAATAACACAACCTTTCTTACCGGAGTTTGCGTCTACCAAGTAAATGCGGAGTTCTATGCTGAGGTTAATTTGCAGGAGCTTGACCGGCAGCTTCAAATTATGGTTGGAATCGTATACCTGAAAGAGGCAGTTCGTGCCGCAGTCAGTGAGACATATAAAGAGTACCTGAAAAAGTTGCTGAGGGAAAGTGGAATATTCACCGAGGCACAGCTAAATCTTTTGTAAATCGAATGGAGAGCCAATATGCCAACACTTGAATGGATTGGAAAAGATAAAGTGGTAAACCACCACCAGGAGGTGCCTTACCGGGTGCTGGAGCGCCAATACAGCTATGACGAAGCCGGACAGCACGCCGAGGACAACGGCAGCGAAAACATGATTATCCACGGCGACAATCTGGAGGCATTGAAAGCTCTGCTGCCACAGTATGAGGGCAAGGTGAAGTGCATCTACATTGATCCACCGTACAATACCGGCAACGAAGGCTGGGTGTATAACGATAACGTCAATGACCCCAAGATCAAAAAGTGGCTGGGTGAAGTGGTGGGCAGAGAAGGAGAGGACCTTTCCCGGCACGATAAGTGGCTGTGCATGATGTACCCTCGCTTGAAGCTGTTGCAACGGCTGTTGGCAGAAGATGGATTTATTTTTGTAAGCATTGATGTTTTTGAATATGCAAATCTCAAATGTATAATGGATGAAATATTTGGGGTTGCAAATTTTAGAAATTGTATTTCTGTGCGTCGAGGTATAAAAAATGTTCAGGCCCAGTTTGAAACTGTGCAGGCGTTGTCATTAGGGCATGAGTATATTTACTTGTATTCTAAGAATCCTCAAGCTAAACTTCCTAAACTTTCCAAAGACTTTGAAATTGAAAAAGCAGGGAAATGGGATACGTTTTGGCGTGGAACAGATAGACCTACTATGCGATATGAAATTTTTGGATACTGCCCAGAAAAAGGTCAATGGAGATGGGAAAAAACAAGAGCCAGCAAAGCAACTAGAAATTATGAAAAATTTCTTTCCGAATATGCAGATAAGATATCCATTGATGACTACTATATTGAACATCTGATGGCAACAAATGAAAAACTAGATTTTGTCCGAATGAATGAAACGGGTACGATTCAGTATTATGTCCCACCACAATCAGGAAAACTATTGAGCGACAACTGGATGGACATTCTTTTGTCTGGCTCATATGCTGGATTTGATACAGAAAAAAGCATTTTGTTACTGGATAGAATTGTAAAATGGATAGCTACAGATAATGATATAGTTCTCGATTCTTTCGCCGGTTCTGGCACTACTGCCCATGCTGTGCTGAACATGAACAAGGCCGACGGCGGCAACCGCAAATTTATTCTGGTGGAAATGATGGACTACGCCGACAGCATCACCGCCGAGCGTGTAAAACGAGTAATTGGCGGCTACGGCGAGGGCAAAAAAGCCGCGGGAGGTACTGGAGGCAATTTCAGCTACTATGAGCTGGGGCCTGTGCTTCTGCTGCCGGACGGCAACCTCAACGAAGAAGTAGGCCCGCAAAAAATCCGGGAATACGTCTACTACATGGAGACCAAAGAGCACCGGCCCGCCGAACAGCCCACGGACGAGCCTTACTTCATGGGCCTGTGTCGCAACACCGCCTATTACTTCTATTATGAGCGGGAACGTGTCACTACCCTGGACCATGCTTTTTTAGCTACTGTCCAGACCAAAGCCGAGGGCTACACCATCTATGCCGACCTATGCGCCATCCCGCAGGAGACCCTGCGCAAGCATAACATCACCTTTAAGAAAATTCCTCGGGACATTGCCAGGCTGTAAAGGAGCGTGAAGAAATGGAACTGAAATCTTATCAGAAAGAAGTCATTGCCGATCTTGCACGCTATCTGGAGCTGGTGGTGGAGCTGCAAAGCCCGGCAAAGGCGTATCAGACCCTCTGGAACGAAAAGAATGTTCTGGTGGGCTTCGGCGGTATGCCGAATTATGTGAATGTACTTCCCGGTGTGCCCCATGTGTGCGCCAAGGTGCCCACCGGCGGCGGCAAGACCTATATTGCCGCCAGTTCTCTGCGGACGATTTTTGACGCCATGCCCCAGCGCCGGGCCAAAGCCGTGGTGTGGTTGGTGCCCTCCGATGCCATTCTGACTCAGACACGCAAGGCGCTGGAAAATCCCGACCATCCCTACCGCCAGCGGCTGGATGTGGATTTTGGCGGGCGGGTGCAGGTATATTCCAAGGAGCAGGCTCTCATGGGGCAGAACTTCACCCCTTCCGCCGTGACAGAACAGCTTTCTTTGTTTGTGCTCAGCTATGATTCCTTCCGCACCAGCAAAAAGGAGGGGCGCAAAGCCTATCAGGAGAACGGTTATCTGGCCGAGTTTGCAAAGTGGATGGATGATCCGTCCGTTCTGCTGGCCGATACCGATGAGACGGCGTTGATCCAGGTAATCCGCTATCTGAATCCGATGGTCATCGTGGACGAGAGCCACCATGCCACTTCGGATTTGAGCGTGGAAATGCTGCAAAACTTCAATCCCAGCTTTGTGTTTGACCTGACCGCCACACCCAAGAAGAAAAGCAACATCATCTCTTTTGTAGACGCCGCACGGCTGAAAAAGGCCAACATGGTCAAGCTGCCGGTCATTGTCTATAACCGTAAGTCTCAGGCAGATGTATATGGGGATGCTATCACCATTCGTGCCAAGCTGGAGGCACAGGCCAAACGGGAGCAGGAAACCAGCGGGCGCTATATTCGTCCCATCGTTCTGTTCCAGGCACAGCCCCGCAACAATGCAGATAGCACCACATATGAAAAAATCAAGAAAACGCTGGTGGATGGCGGCATTCCCGAAAAGGAAATCGCCATCAAAACCGGCGATAAAGACGAGCTGAAAAATGTGGACTTGCTGTCCCCAGACTGCCCCATCCGGTACATCATTACCGTCAACGCCCTGAAAGAGGGCTGGGACTGCCCCTTTGCCTATGTGTTGGCCACGGTGGCAAACCGCACTTCTACCGTGGATGTGGAGCAGATTTTGGGGCGTGTACTTCGGTTACCCTACACGCAGAAGAACAGCAGTGAAGTGCTGAATCTCTCCTATGTCATCACATCTTCCGCAGACTTCCACCAAACGCTGGAGAAGGTTGTGGCCGGGCTGAACAGCGCCGGTTTCAGCAGGCGTGACTACCGGGCACAGGATGTGGACGTTCCCATTACAGCTGCACCCACACAGGAACCGGAGCAGCTTCCCATTGTCCCCCCTCCCGCTGACGAACCAGATCTGCCGAAGGTAGACGGCTCGGATTTGAAGGCGCGTTTTGAAGCGGCAACACATGAGGCAGAGCAATCCGTGCAGGATGGAACTATGCAGTCCGATCCCATGCTGTCACAGGCCCTGCAACAGAATAAAACCTATGAGGACGAGATCAACCAGGCCGATAACACTGCTTTGAGCCAGGCTCCATCGGAGGTGCGCGACAAAATGAATCAGTTCCGAATGAATGAGGAATTTGCAGACGAAGCCGCTGCCTTGCGCTTCCCCCAATTTATGCTGGAGACTGGCCCCAGTCTGTTTTCGGAAGCTCATGAAACCCTGGAACTGGAACATTTAGAGGGTGGTTTCTCTCTGCGGGACAAAGACGCTCATGTGGATTTCACTACCGTCAACGCTGAGATGGCGCGGGTGGATGTAGACGATAGCAAAGACAGCACCGCAAAGGCATGGCGGTTGTCTGGTGGCGACAGCGCCTTTTTCCGGGAGTGGTTCAACACCCAGCCCTCGGAAAAGCGGCTCTCGCTGTGCAAGGGCATTATCAAGCAAAAGCTCTCCAAGATGAACTGCGTCAATGACCGGGAACTGGATGAGTACATCGACCGGGTGATCGGCACCATGAGCGAAGATCAGCTCTCCGAGCTGGAGCAGTCGCCGTATCCCTATGTCGTGAAAATTCAGGGAAAGGTAAAGGAATTGATTGCCCAGCATCGCTCCAGCGTCTTTGACACCTGGCTGGAGCAGGACAAGATTTCCTGCCTGCCCAATTATGCGCTGCCTGCGGTGATCTCCCCAACGGCATTTACCTCGATGGTGCCGAAATCGCTCTATACCGCCGAAGAAGATATGAACGAGTACGAGTTCAAGGTGGTGTGGGCACTGTCGGAGCTGGGCAACGTCAAGTGGTGGCACCGGAATATTTCCAGACTGGGCTTCCAGATTAACGGGCCCGTTCACGCCTATCCCGACATCATCGTGATGCTCCACAGTGGGAAGATTTTGATGGTAGAGACCAAGGGCGACCACCTAGACAACGATGAATCTAAGGAAAAAGCCAAAATCGGCGACCAGTGGGCGAAGCTGGCCGGAAAACAGTACAAGTATTACATGGTGTTTGAGACCAAGCAGCCGGACTATCCGGGAGCGTATTCCCTGGAGCGGTTTATGGAGATCGTGAATGGATTATAATTTTCCAGATATATTTGGAGGAACACATGAACACTAGAATCGAAATTTGTACAAAGGAAGATGAATCCACAACTGTTAAAGGCGGTATTTTAGAGCGGTTGGTGGCGCAAATATTGACGGTTCAGCAGTTTGAAGTTACCCAAACAGTGCGTGTAACCGGGATGGAAATAGATGTATATGCAAAACACAAAATCACAAATCAAGTGATTCTTGTTGAGTGTAAGGCTCATGAGAATGCTTTACCAGCGGATGTCATCACTAAATTGTTAGGAAACATAATGCTGCGCAAAGCTGATGCTTGTTGGCTCGTTACGACAGGGCCCCTGTCTAAGGATGCAGAAGGTACACGAATTGAATGGGAGCACGAATCAAATAGCGAAAGAGGAAAACTGTCTTTTTATACACAGGACAGAATTCTAGATTTATTAGTTGGATCTAGGCAAATTCAGCCATTGGACAAGATTCTTGGGTTAATTTCAAGTGAATTTGTACCTGGAGATGATGCAATGTTAATGTGCACATCCTCCGGTATGTTCTGGATTATTCCGATTGTTGATCCTGCTCTGGAAATTTCTTCAACAGTTCTTGCATTTGAGGCTGTTCATGGCCAAAGAGTAACATCAACCGAGCAGCTTAACAATCTGAAGGCCCATAGAAATAGTTTTAGTAGTTTTCAGTGGCTAGGGAGCGAAAGTATCGACTCTAAGCAAACAGAACTGCTTGCCGAAGAATATAGGAATATTGTTCCGGTAATAAGTGGTGATGATTGGAGCGATTATCGCCCAGCTAGACCAGAGGATTTTGTCGGTAGGAAGAAGATCTTATCGGATATACTGGATTTTTTAGAAAGTGTTAACAATGGAAATTCAAGAACGAGGTTGTTTTCCATAAAGGCACCATCTGGTATGGGAAAAAGTTCTGTTGTATTGAAGTTGGCTTCTCAGGTGACAACAAGCCGAAAGTATTCCAAAAAATTTTTTGTGTATGCGGTAGATGTTCGTACCGCTATGTCAGCGCGATATGCAGAGATGGCAATTAAATCTTGCTTTTCTGAAGCTGATTCACAAGGATTTACAGATGTTACAACGAGGGACATCAATTCAACTACTGTAAGTCAGTACCTAAATGATAGTTCAATTCAAAAGACATTAGAATATTTAAAACAACAAGGTAAAACTATAGTAATTGTATTTGATCAATTTGAAGAGCTGTTCTCTCAAAAGGGGTTGTATCCACTCTTTGATAATGTGCGTGTCCTTTGCAATGAGATAGATGCGCTACAAGGTCCACTAGTTTTAGGATTTGCATGGAAAACAGATTTAACGATTCCTGCTGATCATCCGGCATACTATATGTGGTCGAATTTGGCAGATAGGCGTAAAGAATTTGAATTGTCGCAATTTAAGGCGACAGAAATTAAAAGCGCTATTAAGCTTTTTGGTAGGCATTTGCAAGAGCCTGTTAATCCGATTTTAAACAATTACTTGACCAAACAATGTCAAGGATACCCTTGGTTGTTAAAAAAGTTGTGCATTCATGTTTTCAAGTTGATACACGACGGAAATAGCCAAGACTATGTTATTGGTCAAAGGCTTAATATAGTAGACTTATTTGAAAGAGATATTTCTGAACTAACGCCAGACCAGCACGCTTGCGTAATAGAAATTGCTAAATCTTCGCCGGCAGATTATTTTTCAATTACAGAAACATATGGTAGCGATATGGTGCAAACTCTGATAAACGGAAGAATTGTAATCCGACGCGCATCAAAGTTGACATTGTACTGGGATATTTTCCGAGATTATGTTTTAAATAAGACTGTTCCAGAACTTATGCTGGATTATATCCCTCAGCAGCAATTTAGAACAGATATGCGAGCATTTGCGTGCCTAATAGACAAAGGAGATTTGGCATCTTCGGAATTGGGAAAAGAATTATCTGTAAGTACGGCTACAATCGATAATATAATGATTGACGCAGTTATGTTTGGTGTTGCACAAAGAAATTCAAATACCATACATATAATTTCGGACTCTAAAGAGGCGCTTATTTCCACTCTCCAAGCTATTTTTAAGAAGCATACTGTATATGTGGAAATAAAAAAGTTGGGACTTGAATATTTTAATTATTCACATTTTACGAAAATATTTCATACGATTTATACCGATAACAACATCAATGGCAAAACAAAGGCAACATATTGTAGCAAACTGTATAATTGGTTTGTTTGCTTAGGTTTGTTTGAAGAGGTTCAAGGCCAGACACATTTAATTAGCGCGCCAAGTGCTAAATCTGCTGCATTTAACTTGGATACAAGAAGCCGCAGAGGCCGTTATCAAAGCGGCGGGCAAAATCTGTTTTGGGGGCAAACTTCTCCTGAAAAAATGATTTGTGCATACAATTTGATTGATTCTGGGCGAACAAATTACAATGAACTAAAATCAGATGGCTATAGAAATGCGATAGAAGCTTTAGTAGCAGCTCGTGCAATAAGAAAAAGTGGCGACGAGGTCCATACTATTTGTAGCCTCCCCCAAGCATTTGCTAATATTGAACAATCGGATACAATTGTGTTTGCAAAGTCTTTGCTTGAGAACAATCCATCCATGAAAAGTGATGAAATGGGGATTAAACTGGAAGAGAAGTTTACTAAAAAATGGAAAAGCGGATCAAGAATACGGTATGGCAATGCGGTGATTGTATGGGTCAAATATTTAGCAGCTAATGATCACAACTAATTACAACGAATTTTCAATAATTAATTGATGCAGTGTAGTGAAGATGTAATATTATAAAATAGCCAGGCCCGTACTACTTTTATAAGTAGAGAACGGACCTGGCTATTTTGTGCAATCAAACCCTAATTTGAAACCACAACTTTTATGAAATCATCTGGAAATGTTTTAGAGCTTCTATGATTGCTGCTTCCTTTTCTGGCGGGCACTGTGGCACTTTTGCATCTTCCTTCTTTGGCAGGTTATAATTCTGTCCCACATCCAGCCCGCACTTCCGCTTGACTTGGGAGATATATAGGCTGGACACCTTCAAACCGTACTTCTCCAGCACGTAGGCTTTGATCTCGTCATAGGTAGCCTTGCTTTCCGCAGCAGTCACATCCAGCTCATCCATGCTGACGTCCACTTCGATGTGCCGGTCGACATTGAGTTTGGTCAAAAGGAGAACCGCTTCTACATGCTTCGTCCTCGGGAACAGATCCACCGGCTGCACCTTTTCTGCGTGATACCCATTCTGCTCCAGCCATGCGGCGTCTCGGGCGGCGGTGGCGGGGTTACAGCTGACATACACCACCCGGCGGGGGGCCATGCGCACCACGGCAGAGAGAGTGGCTTCGTCGCAGCCCTTGCGGGGAGGGTCCAGCATTACGATGTCCGGGTGCAGGCCTTCGGCGGCAAGCTGGGTGGCGGCCTGCCCGGCGTCGGCGCAGAAGAAGCGGCTCTTAGCAGCCACGGCCTCGCCCATGCGGGCAGCGTTGGCCTTGGCGCTCTCGATGGCCTCCGGCACGATCTCCACACCGATCAACCCCCGGCATTGATCGGCCATGGAAAGGCCGATGGTGCCCATACCGCAGTAGAGATCCAGCAGCGTGTCATCCGGGGTCAGTTGCGCATACTGCGCGGCAACCCCGTACAGCCGCTCGGCGGCCAGTGTGTTGACCTGATAGAAGGACAGCGGCCCCAGACGCACCGGTACGCCGCAAAGGGTGTCCTCAATGTAGCCCGGGCCGTACAGGATGTGATTCTCACTACCCAGAATGACATTGGTGTTTTTGGCGTTGACGTTGAGCAAAATGGTGCTGATGGCCGGGAACTGCTCCCGCAGCGCGGTGCAAAGCTGCTCTGCGTGGGGCAGCTTTGCCCGGGTGCATACCAGACACACCATGATCTGCCCGCTGTGCGCACCGCGCCGCAGAAAGATGTGCCGCACCAGACCCTTACCGCTCTGCTCGTCGTAAGGACGGATGCCTTGCTGCGCAAAAAAGGCGCACAGCGCGTTGCCGATCTCGTTCAGCACGCCGGGCTGCAGCTTGCAGTCCGGGCAGGGGACGATGCGGTGGGTGCGCCCGGCGTAGAAACCGATGCAGGGCGCGCCGTTTTTGTCCACGCCAACAGGGAACTGTACCTTGTTGCGGTAGCGGTCTACCTCCGGGGAGGGCAGAATGTCCAGCACCGGCACCTCCAACCCGCCGATGCGGCGGAAGGCGTCCAGCACGCTTTCCTGCTTGGCGCGCAGCTCAGCGGCGTAGTCCAGATGCCGCAGGCTGCACCCGCCGCAGGGGCCTGCCACCGGGCAGTCCACCGGGACGCGGTCCGGCGAGGGGGTGAGCAGCTCGTCCAGAATGCCAAAGGCATACCGGCCGCAGTCCTTCACGATGCGCACCCGGGCTTCGTCTCCCGGGGCAGTGCCGGGCACGAATACGGCCTCGCCATCGGCACTGTGGGCAACGCCGCTGCCGTCGCTGGAAAGGCGTTCGATGCGCAGGGTCAGGATCTGGTTTTTCTGTAAAGGCATGATTTCTCCTTGTGTGATGGGCTCTGATTACAGGTGAGCAGGGCTTGCCGGGTCGGCGTCCTGCTGGGCGGCAAAATACTTGCTGGGCGGCACGCCCTTGGCGCGTTTGAACACCCGCGAGAAATAGAATTGGTCGAAAAAGCCTACCGACACCGCCACCTCTGCAATGGAAAGGTTACCTGCGCGCAGCAGCTTGCAGGCTTCGTTGATGCGGTACTCGGTCAGGTAGTCGATGGGGCTTTTGCCCACGTTCAGCATGAACACCCGGTACAGGTGGCTGCGGGAAACTCCCACGCTCTTGGCTACATCGTCAATGGAGATGTCGTGGGAGTAGTTGAACTGGATGTACTTGATGGCGTTCAGCACATACTGGCTGGAGGAGGAGGCCGTGTGGGGCTTGCCTGCGCTGGTCTCCCGCATCAAAGCGGCGATGAACAGATACAGGTAACCCACCATAGCGGCTTCGTCCTGCGGTTGCAATCCGCGGGAGGAGTAGATGTTGTTCAGGGCTGCCCGCATCCCGTCCGGGTCGCTGGTGTGGTGCACGGGGGCATCGTCCGTAAAGGGCAGCTGCGCAGCAAGCTTGTGGGCGCAGGCACCATTAAAGCCCACCCAGCTGTACTCCCACGGCTGCTGCTCGTCGGCAGTATAGCGAATCAGCTGGCTGGGGCGGGCGAAGAACAGATCACCCTCGCTCACCTCCCAGGTGCGGCCGCCCACCTCAAAGATGCCCTTGCCGGATACCACCAGATGGATCAGGTAGTGGTCACGGATGCCGGGACCCCATGTCTGACCCGGAGCGCAGCGCTCCAAGCCGCAGTTGAAGATGGACAATTCAATGTTGTTGGTATAGTTCTGCTTAAAGGATTGCTTATAAACGTCTGGCATGGCAGCTTTACCTCCGTCCTGTCACATTCTGCATCCAGTATACCATAGAACGCCCTGCAAATTCAACAAAAGTACATCTTATTCTTTGCACCTGACGCCGAAATTTGGATTTTTAGGGCAAATAAATTGAAAAATCGCCCGAAATGAATTACAATAGGCAAAAAAGAGCAGAATCGTTTATTCTGGAGGGAGGAACTGTCATGGCCACCAGTGCACAACTCAGAGAACAGATCCTGCAAGGCAGCTGGGATGCCGCACTTGCTGCACTTTATGGGGCAGACCCGGCGGTGCTGCAGCGGCAGCGCGGGCGCTATGCGGCTGCGCTGGAGCAGTTCGAGCTGTATTTTGGCCCCGGACGACAGGTGCAGGTGTACTCTGCACCCGGGCGTGCAGAGCTGAGCGGCAACCACACAGATCATCAGGGCGGCTACGGTCTTGCGGCGGCGGTCACGCTGGATCTGGTGGCAGTGGCAGCCCGCAATACGGACGGCTATGTGCGGGTCAAGTCCCGGGGGTTCAACAAGCTGGATGTCATTGATCTTGCTACCGCAGAGCCGCAGGCAGGGGAGAGCACCCACTCGGCCAGCCTGATCCGCGGTATTGCCGAGGGGTTCCGCGCGGTGGGTAAGCAAATAGGCGGCTTTGACGCCTATACTGCCAGCGATGTGCTGCGCGGCTCCGGACTGTCCAGCTCGGCGGCCTTTGAGATGGGCATGGCCTCCATCTGGAACGAGGAATACAGTACCGGGCTGACCCCGGCGGAGCTGGCTGGCATCTGCCAGTATGCGGAAAATACCTATTTCGGCAAGCCCAGCGGCCTGCTGGATCAGCTGACCAGTGCGGTGGGCGGCATTATCTTTGCGGATTTTGCCGCTCCGCGCACCCCAAAGATCGAGAAACTCCACGCGGACGGTCTGCTGCCGGAGGGAATGTTCCTCTGCGTCACGGATACCCGGGGCAGCCACAGTGAGCTGACCGGCGAGTTTGCAGCCATCCGGCAGGAAATGGAGCAGGTGGCCGCCTGCCTCGGCAAGCCGCTGCTGGGTCAGGTGGAGGAGGGTGCGTTCTGGGCGGCGCTGCCTGCCCTGCGCAGCCGCTGCGGAGACCGTGCGGTGCTGCGTGCGATCCATTATTTTGAGGAGAACGCCCGCACACTGGCGCAGCGGGATGCACTTTATGCAAAGCAGTTCCCGGTGTTTGCAAGGCTGGTGAAGCAGAGCGGACAGGCTTCCTTTGCGCTGTGCCAGAACGTGTACTGTACAGCGGATGTGCGGCATCAGGGACTGTCGGTGGCATTGGCCCTGAGCCAGAGCATTCTGGAAGGCACCGAGGGCGCGTGGAGGATGCAGGGCGGCGGCTTTGCAGGCACCATCCAAGCCTATGTGCCCGGACGGCTGTTCGGGCGGTATCATGAAGCCATTGAGCGGGTATTCGGGCAGGGCAGCTGCTATGTGCTGCGCCTGCGGGAGCAGGGCGCAGTCCGGGTGATCTGAATAAAACAAAAAGCCGTGCATGGCCGGAATGCTCCGGGATGCACGGCTTATTTTATGGCTTACTGTTGCAGCGAAAAAGGCTGAGGAAGAGAGTTCTCGACCGGCTGGGCGTCCTTCCGCTGCGCATGATCCAGATACTGGGCGGCAGTGACGGTAGCCTCGCGGGTGATGCCGAGCAAGCGGCCGAGCTGCTGAGAGATCTTGATCCCGGTCTGCACACCTGTCTTGATCATGCGGAAAAGCAGCATGGGCACGAAGGTGAAGGAAAACGAGATCAGCCCACCGTTCCAGAAGAAATCATTCAAGTGCAGATTGTCAAAAAAGCTGCCGACAGCATCGCCGAATTCGCCGCCGCCAAAGGCAGCGCGCTGCTCCTCGGGGGAGAGGGCTGCGTAGGAAGAGGGCAGCTGAAGCTTTTTCATAAATAAGAACACTCCTTTCCGGGTCGATGAAAAATCAGCACAGAGCTACCAGAGTAGGCAGACAATTCTGCTGATCGGCCTCCTGAGCGGCCTGTTTGTCGGCCTTGTACTGGTCAACGGCATCCTTGAGCTCGGTCACAAAACCCTTGAGGGTAAGATAAATGCTGCGTGCCTGACAATAGGCATAATAACCGCCCAGACCGGCCAGACCGATCGTGGCAACCTTGCTCCAGGTGTTCAGCTTGCCCCAGAAATGCCCAATGGCATCACCGACACCCAAACCGTCGTTCAGAGCATTCTGCATACCGGAGACTGCAGCCTGGAACGCATAGCGGCCCATCACGCCCAGCAGGTTTACCGTAACATTGATGCCAAAGGCCATGACCTGCTCGGGGGTAATGTTGATGGAAAGGGCACCGCCCTCGGTATAGGTCATCTCCTCGGCAGAGAGCACAGCGTAGCCGGCAGGCAGCTGTAACGGGCGCTGATATGTATGATCCATGATGGAAAACTCCTTTCGTACACAGAACTCCCCAAGGGGCAGTTCATCTAGTAACTGAATTGTAGCATATCTGCACAAAAATGACAAGAGAGCGCGGGTTTAAAAACCATGATACATTTGTGAATATATTGTGATGCTGTTTCGAGAAAATGACTTGAATACGCTGTAAATGCGCAAAATGCCTGCTTTTTCACGGCGAAAAAATGTTGTAGCAAAAACGTGCTGAAAAACGCCAATAACAAAGGCATCTGCCCGTACCCGCTGCGCGGGACGCAGCAGCAGGCAAAGCAGATGCCTTTGTGTGTTTTACAGGATGCCAAGCGAAAGGAAAGCGGGGTCACAGCACTTTCGGCACGCGCTCATACAGCGTGGTCAGTTCGCCGATGTGCCCGGCCAATGCGGCGGGCAGAGGCTGCGCCAGCCGCCAGTGCCAGTTTGCGCCCTGTGTGCTGGGGGTATTGATGCGGGCCTCGCTGCCCAGATGCAGCCAGTCAGCCAGCGGGATAATGGCGGTATCCGAAACACTGGCAAGACATGCGCAGATCATGCCTTCGGTCAGGGTCTCCGGTGTGCAGCGCAGGTACCGGCAGGCGTAAGCTACGTCCTCAGCACTGGCGTTGCTGCGCCAGCCCTCGGTGGTCACGTTGTCGTGGGTGCCGGTGTACACCACGCTGTTGCGGGGGTAGGTGTGGGGCAGGTAGTTGCCCGACTCCCGGCTGTCGAAGGCGAACTGCATGATCTTCATGCCCGGGTAACCGCTTTCGGCCAGCATGGCCTTCACCTCCGGAGTCAGGAAGCCTAGATCCTCGGCGATGATATTGCCGCCGCCCAGCGTCTGCTGCATGGCGTGGATAAAGTCCCGGTCGGGGCCTTTTTCCCAGTGACCGCCCGCAGCCGTGGTGCTTCCGGCAGGGATGGAATAGTAGCTCTCGAAGCCGCGGAAGTGGTCGATGCGCACCACATCATAGATGGAGGTGGCGTGCTTCATGCGCCGCTTCCACCAGTCAAAGCCGGTGGCCTTGTGGGCGGGCCAATCGTACAGCGGGTTGCCCCACAGCTGGCCGTCTGCCGCAAAGGCATCCGGCGGGCAGCCTGCTACATGGGTCAGGTGCATCTGTCCATCGGTCTGGAACAGCTCCGGGTGGGTCCACAGGTCGCTGGAATCCGGGCTGACGTAGATGGGGATATCACCCACCAGCAGGACACCCTTGCGGTTGGCATAGGCTTTCAGTGCGTTCCACTGGGTGTAGAAGAAGAATTGTACCGCCTTGTGGTAGCAGATCTGGTCAGCCAGCCGTGCCTTTGCGGCGGCAATGGCTTCCGGCTCCCGGCAGCGCAGGGCGTCCGGCCAGTCGGCAAGGCCAGCCTGCCCCTGCTCGGCCTTTACCGCCATGAACAGGGCGTAGTCCTCCAGCCAGAAGCTCTGCGCTGCGCAGAAGGCTTCGTAGGCAGGGGAGGGGGCAGCCAGCAGCCGGTCAGCGGCCTTTTTCAGCAGCACCGGGCGCTGGTTGTACAGCGCACCGTAGTCAACGGTGTCCACCGGCTGTGCGGCGGGGATCTCTTCGGCGGTTAGGTAGCCATCTGCCGCCAGCAGACGGAAATCAATAAAGTAGGGATTTCCGGCAAAGGCGGAAAAACTCTGGTAGGGGCTGTCACCATAGCCGGTAGGGCCGATGGGCAGGATTTGCCAATAGGTCTGCTTTGCCTCGGCCAGAAAATCAACAAATGCGGTCGCTTCACTGCCCAGCGTACCGATGCCAAAAGGCCCCGGCAGACTGAACACCGGCATCAGAATGCCGCTTGCACGCATACCGTGCACCTCCTTAGCCCTTTACAGCACCGGCCACGACACCCTCGATGATGTACTTCTGGCAGGTCATGTAGAGGATAATAATGGGGATGATCGCAATGATGATGCAGGCCATCATGGGAGCCAGCTCCACGCGGCCATAGCCGCCGCGGAAATACTGGATGGCCATGGGGATGGTGCGGTACTTCTTGATATCCAGCACCAGCGTGGGCAGCAGGTAGTCGTTCCACACCCACATGGTCTCCAGAATAGCAGTGGAGATCATGGTAGGCTTCAGGATGGGGAACACGATCTTGAAGAAGATCTGGATGGGATTGCAGCCATCGATCATGGCGGCTTCCTCGATCTCCATGGGCACGCTCTTCATAAAGCCGGTGAACATGAACACGGCCAGACCAGCGCCGAAGCCCAGATAGATGATGCAGATGTTCCACGGGGTGTTCAGATTCAGCCGGTCAGCAGTCTTGGACAGGGTGAACATGACCATCTGGAAGGGAACGACCATGGAGAACACGATCAGCAGATTCATGAACTTGCTCAGCTTGTTGTTCACGCGGGTCAGGTACCAGCCGGTCATGGAGCAGCACAGCAGGATCAGCACCACACTGGTGATGGTGATCAGAAGGCTGTAACCCATGCTGGAGAGGAAGTTCATCTTGGTCACGCCGTAAACGTAGTTGCGCAGACCGGCAAAGGTTTCGGCGGTGGGCAGACGGAACACCGTAGAGGTAGTAAAGCTGCCTTCGGTCTTTAAGCTGTTCAGTAAAATCAGCACGATGGGGTAGATCCACAGCAGGCAGAGAAGCACCATTACAACAGTAAGGATGACATCCCAGGTTCTTTTCTGTTTCGACATTACTGCTGCACCTCCTTAGAGCGGGTAAAGTGGAGCTGGATCAGCGAGATGACCACAACGATCAGGAAGAACACAACAGCCTTTGCCTGACCGATGCCCTTCCACTGTGCGCCGGAGCGGCCGTAGAAGGTGTTGTAGATGTTCAGTGCCAGCATTTCACTTGCGTTGGCGGGCTCACCTGCGGTCAGGGCCACGTTCTGGTCGAACAGCTTGAAGCTGTTGGTCAGGGTCAGGAAGGTGCAGATAGTCACGCTGGGCATGACCATGGGGATCTTGATCTTGAACAGGATCTCGCGGTCGTTGGCACCGTCGATCTTGGCAGCCTCGATCAGGTCGCCGGGCACGCTCTGCAGGCCAGCCACATAGATGATCATCATGTAGCCGATCTGCTGCCAGCACATCAGGATGACCAGACCGACAAAACCGGCCTTGGCATCCAGTGCCAGCAGGGGCTTCTGCAGGTTAGCCAACACACCGTTGAGCAGGATCTGCCAGATGTAGCCCAGCAGGATGCCGCCGATCAGGTTGGGCATAAAGAACACGGTACGGAAAATGTTGGTGCCCTTGATGCCGCGGGTCAGCACCAGTGCAATGGCAAAGGCACACACGTTGATGAGTACGGTGCTCACCACGGTAAAGACCGCCGTAAAGCCGAAAGCGTGCAGGAAGGTGGAATCCTGGAACACGGAAATGTAGTTCTGGATGCCCACAAAGGTGGTCTTGGACACGGTAGTGAATCGCTGGAAGGACAGATATGTGCCCCAGATAAAGGGCCAGATGAAGCCGATGATAAAGGCGACCAGAGTAGGCAGCACAAATATCGGCCAGTATTTACTAATGGCTTTTTGCATGATATACCTCCTGATGGAGTTGTCAGATAAAAAAGAAAGGAGGCGGGCGAACTTATCGCCCGCCTCCCATTTTAATTTCTAGGGAGATCTCCGGTCAAAGACTTAGCCGTTAGCCAGCTTGTACTCCTTGGCCCAGCCATCCACAAATGCGGTAACAACGTCGTCCCACTTGCCGGTGCCTGCTGCGTATGCAGTCAGAGCGCTGCCTACGCCGTTCTTCCACTCCTCGGAAGGCATGGTGGAGAAGCACCAGTCAACACTGGTCTTGCCAGCTGCCACATAATCGTTGGCAATGGTGATCAGGGGGTTGGTGGAGTCCTTAGCCTTCTTGAAGGGGATCACGAAGCCCATGTCATCTGCCATGGCAGAGGTGCCCTTGTCGGAAGTGACACACCAGTACAGGAAGTCCAGAGTAGCCTGGATGTCAGCCTCAGAAGCGGCGTTGTTGACACACCAGAAGTTCTCGGAACCGGTGCACAGACCCTGATTCTCCTCGCCGTCCACACCGATGTAAATGGGCAGCATACCCAGATTGTCGTCGCCCAGATCCTTCACGTCGCCGTAAGCCCAGGTGCCGTTCTGGTAGAACACAGCCTTCTTGCCCACAAACTCAGCAACAGCATCGTTGCCGGTCTTGGAAGCCAGCAGCTTGGGATCGCAGGTGGAATCGGTGATGTACAGATCCCAGATCTGCTTGTAGTTGTCCAGATAGGTGCCCTTGATGGCGTCGGTGGAGCCAATGCCGTCTGCCTTGTACTCGTAGTAGATGGGCAGGTTTGCCAGATGGGTCTTGAAGCGCCAGTCAGAAGAACCGTCCATGCCGGCAGAGGTGAAAGCACCGTCCACACCCAGCTCAGCCTTGCGAGCCTGAATGTCGTCAGCAACCTTCTTCAGGTCGGCAAAGCCCTTGATGTCCTCCTGCTTGTAACCAGCAGCGGTCAGCAGCTCCTTGTTGTAGATGATGCCGTAGGTCTCGATGACGTATGCAATGCTGGTGACAGCATCGCCGTCCTTCAGTGCGAAGGAGTCGCTGGTCAGCTCGCCGTAGACCTGACTGCCAGACAGGTCGTAGCAGTAATCCTTCCAGTTGGCCAGACCCACAGGGCCGTTCACCTGGAACAGGGTGGGAGCTTCGCTCTTCTCCATCTCGCTCATCAGGGTGGTCTCGTACTGGCCGGAAGCGGCGGTCACAACGGTCACGGGCACGCCGGTCTCCTCAGTGTAGACCTTAGCCAGATCCTGCCAAGCCTGATCCTGCTCGGGCTTGAAGTTCAGGTAGTAGACCTTGCCGTCTGCCTTTGCAGCGGTGCTGGAAGCAGCGGTAGAACTGGCAGCAGAGGAAGCGGTGCTGCTGGAGGAGCCGCCGCAGGCAGCCAGACCCAGAGCAGCGGCAGAAACGCCAGCGGCCTTCAGGAAGTTACGACGAGTGATCATCTTTTTCATAATAAGTTCTCCTTCTTATTAAAATTACAGATCAACTATATACTCTCCGTCCTTCGACGGAGGGAATACAAAATTTAAATTGCCCTTACGCTTTCGCCCTGCTGCAATTCCGGCTGCAGGGTCACGGTCTGGGCAGGGGAACCATGCTCGATTTGCCGCACCAGCAGCTCGATGCTTTGCAGCGCGATCTGTTCGCTGGGCTGGACGATAGTGGTCATCACCGGCACGCAGTAGCGGGACATCGTGATGCCGTCAAAGCCGATCACCGAAACATCCTCCGGAACCCGAAGCCCGGCACTTACCAGCGCCCGGATGGCACCAAAGGCGATGACGTCGCTCATGGCGAACAAGGCAGTGAACTCTGCCCGGCGGGCCAGCAGGCTGTTCATAGCGTGGTAGGCGGATTCGAAATCGTAGTTGGACAGGCCGTACAGCTTGTCGTTGAACAGGATGCCCGCATCCTCCATGGCCTGCTGTGCGCCCTGACGGCGCATCAGACTGGGGTAGCTGGTCACTGGACCGCCCAAAACGGCGATCTTGCGGTGTCCCTGCCGGATGAGGTAGTCCACAGCGGTATAGGCCGCTGCCCGGTCATCCACGCCCACCATGGAAAGGTTGGGAAAGTCCAACTCATCCGTGACCAGCGTAGTGAGCACCGAGGGAACATTGATACGGTCGAAGCCCCGCTGAAAGTTGGCCACGCTGCCGCCCAGAAAAATGATGCCCTTGGGTTTGATCTCCCGCAGGATCTTTTCGGCGGCGTCGATCTCGTTGGCGTTCTCGTCCAGATAAGAGACGATGCCGTTGTACCCGTACAGGGTAGCGGCGCGCTGGAGCTGCACCAGAAAATCCGAGAAGAAGATGTTCCGGGTGCCCTTTACCACAAACACAAGGCTGCGGGACTGCTGGATCTTCAGCTGTCTGGCGTTGGTGTTGGGCACGAACCCGGCCTCCCGCATCACTTTCAGAACATGCTCCTTGGTCTCCGGACGGACATCCGGCCTATCGTTGATCACACGGGAGATGGTGCTTACGGAGCAGCCGCTGATCCGTGCGATATCCTTGATGGTCAGGTTTGCCATGTCGGCGGGCCTCGCTTTCTGAAAATGCTTCGGGAACGTTGTCGGGAACGTTTCCAGTGACATTAGTATGGCACATTCTGTATAAAAAATCAATAAGGTTAATTCAACTTTGTACAAGGTGTGCAATGCTGCCCCTCGCATTTGTGCAGTTTGATTTGCGTGCAAAGCAGCAAAATCGAAAATACCGATAATTCCCGGTACAAGTCAAAACCGACCGGGAATTATCGTACCGGTTTGTAACTTTTTACACGCCGCTAGTGGAGAATTTGTGAATTGTATACAAGAACAAAGCAACGGAAACGTTCCCGAAAAATGCTCTGGCACTGTATTCTGAACAGTTGTAGTGTGGGAGCTGCCGTACAAAAACCGGGCCGGAGCGGGCACCGCGCTGCGCCGCAGATAGAGCCAAGACAACGGGGCAGGGGAGATGCTGCCCCGAAACGCAGCAAAAAAGCGCTCTCACCTTGTCATCGGTGAGAGCGCTTTGCTGATTGCTGATTATTTTGATCGGGTTGGTTTTTTAAAGATTAGTCGCTGACGTAGGGCATCAGAGCAACGTGACGAGCACGCTTGATGGCGATGGTCAGTGCGCGCTGATGGTAAGCGCAGGTGCCGGTCACACGGCGGGGAATGATCTTAGCACGCTCAGAGACGTACTTACGCAGACGGGGCACGTCCTTGTAATCGATGGTGTCGATGCGATCGACACAGAAGCTGCAAACCTTCTTGCGGCCGCGACGCATGGGGCGTGCGGGGCGAGAGCCTTCGGTTCTTTCAAAAGCCATTGCTTATTACCTCCTATTGGATTTTTAACGGATAGACCGTTTCGTGTCAGAACGGCAGGTCATCGCTGTCGTCAATAACAGCGAAGTCGTCTGCATTACCGGCAGAGTAGCTGGGAGCTGCCTCCACAGCAGCCGGACGGGCAGGCGCTGCGTTCTGGTAGGACGGAGCGGCATTCTGATAGCCGTTTCCGTCACCTGCATTGCTGCTCTTGGGGCCTGCAAAGTTGATGTTGCTGGCAACCACTTCAACGGCAGTGCGGTTTGCGCCGGTCTTATCCTGATACTGACGGGACTGCAAACGGCCGTCCACAACGATCAGGGAACCTTTCTGGAAATAGCGGCAGACAAATTCGGCCTGCCGATCCCATGCAACCACATCGATCCAGTCCGCCACGCTCTGCCCATTGGCATCGCGGCGCCCGCGGTCGCAGGCAATGCGGAACGAAGCAACGTTCTTGCCGGTAGTGGTCTGACGCATTTCAGGGTCACGCGCAAGGCGACCCATGATAGCAACAACATTCAACATAGTACGGTTTCCCTTTCTGTCACAGAAGAATTACTCCTCGTGAGCAATGATCAGGCTGCGCATAACGCCTTCAGTGATCTTGTACACACGGTCCAGCTCAGCGGGGAAGCTGGGCTCGCTGGTGAAGTTGATCACGGTGTAGACGCCCTCTTCCTCGTCGTTGATGGGGTAGGCCAGACGGCGCTTGCCCCACTCGTCGATAGAATCGATCGTACCGTTAGCCTCGATCAGGGACTTGAACTTACCCACCAGAGCGGCGGAAGCCTCCTCATCGAGAGCGGCGCTGGTAATCAGCATGGTTTCGTACTTTGCCATTTTTGTAGCACCTCCTTTTGGACTTGAGGGCCCTGCGGATCTGCAAGGCCAAGGGTACACAGACTGCGGTATCGCGGCCTGTGTGGTGTGTCTGTTCAGACAGCAATTTATTATAGCAAGCTTCTTTGGTTCTGTCAAGCTTTTTTGACAAAAAGAACGATAAAAAATGTTTTGCATTTTTTGGCAAAAAGGACTATAATGTATACGCTTTCCCTGCAGTATGGCAGGGCCGGGGCTCCGGCAGTGGCAGGGAAGCGGGAAAAATTAAAGGAGGATAATCCATGTATTCGTTGTTTCGAGATCTGGCAATCATAATCCTGAGCGCGAAATTCTTCGGATTGGTGGCGCGTAAGTGCAAGGCTCCGCAGGTGGTGGGCGAGATCATCGCCGGCCTGCTGATCGGCCCCTGTTTGCTGAATCTGGTGCAGATCAGCGACTCCATCTCTATCTTTGCAGAGATCGGCGTTGTGATGCTCATGTTCACCACCGGCCTCGGCACCAACCTGAAAGAGCTGATCAAGGCTGGCCCCATCGCCACCCTGATCGCTACCGTTGGCGTGGCTGTGCCTCTGGTGGGCGGCACCTTATTATATGGTGCGTTCTACGGCTTTGCCGCAGTGGGCAGCCCGGAGTTCTACCGGGCGCTGTTCATCGGCACCATCATGACTGCTACCAGTGTGTCCATCACGGTGGCTACCTTGCAGGAGCTTGGTCACCTGAAGAGCTTCCTGGGCACGACCATCGTCAGCGCCGCTGTCATTGATGATGTCATCGGCATCGTGGTGCTTACCTGTGTACTGGGTGCCAGCAGCGGCACCGGTACGGGTCTGGGTAAGGTGCTGTTCAACACCCTGCTGTTCTTTGCCACCGCACTGGGCGTTGGCCTTGTGGTGCACTACGCTATGAAGTGGCTGGATCAGCGCAATCCCCACACCCAGCGTATCACCATCGTGAGCATGGCCTTCTGCTTTGCCATGGCCTACATCGCAGAGGAATACTTCGGCATCGCCGATATCACCGGTGCTTACATTGCAGGCATCGTGCTGTGCACCATGGATGACGCACCTTATGTAGAGCGCCGGGTGGATATCAGCAACTATGTTATCTTTGCGCCGATCTTCTTTGCCTCCATCGGCCTTAAGACCGATATCAGCGGCCTGACCCCGGAAATTTTGCTGTTCTGCGTCTGCTTTGTGGTGGTGGCACTGATCACTAAGATCATCGGCTGCGGTCTGGCTGCAAAGATCTGCCGCTTCAACTGGGACGATTCCCTGAAGGTCGGTGTCGGTATGATGACCCGCGGAGAGGTGGCACTGATCGTGGCACAGAAGGGCTTGGCCATCGGCGTAGTAGACCCGGTCTACTTTACCGCTGTGATCCTGCTGATCGTGGTGTCCAGCGTGGCTACCCCGCTGGCACTCAAGGCCATGTTCACCAAGCACCCGCCCGTGCCGCATCCCAGTCAGGCAAACTAAATGAGGTTGCTGCGCAAATGATGTTCTTCGAATGATGTTTTGCTTCGCAAAAATAATGTGCGCTGCGGCGCATGAAGGACACTACAGCAGCATAGAAAAACACCCCGGAAAAGCGAAAGCCTCCGGGGTGTTTTCATTGCGCCGCTGTGCGGCGCACATCATCTGCGCAGCAGACATCATGGCGCAAGCCACATCATTTGCGCAGCAATATCATTTTATTTTACAGCGTCTTGCAGAACTCCTTCAGGTAGGCGCGGAACTCCTCGCCGATCTCGGGATGTTGCAAGGCCAACTCCACCTGCGCCTCCACGACCTTGAGCTTGTTGCCCATATCGTAGTGCTTGCCGGTGAACTCCACGGCAGTCATGCCGCCGCGGGTGCGGGCATACTCTGCCATGGCATCGGTCAGCTGGATCTCGCCGCCGGCACCGGGCTTGGTGTGGGCAAGGATCTCGTAGATCTCCGGGGTCAGCAGCACACGGCCCAGAATGGAATAGTTGCTGAACTCCTGCCCCTTCTTGGGCTTCTCGATCATGTCATCCACAAAGAAGTAGTTGTCGTGGATGGGAGTGGTCTTTAAGCTGCAATAGCGGCTCACGTCCTCCCAAGGCACAGCGGATACACCGGCGACCGGACGGCCGAACTCCTCGTAGGCGCGGATCAGCTGGGCACAGACCGGATCCTCGCCCCAGATCACGTCATCGCCGTAGATGACCACAAAGGAATCATCACCAGTAAAGGCCTTGGCGGTGTTGACTGCATGGCCCAGGCCCAGCGTCTCCTTCTGGCGCACGAACAGGATGTTGGCCAGATTGGCAATGCCCAGACACTCTTCCAGCATCTTTTCCTTGCCGGGCTTGGCCAGCTTTTCCTCCAGCTCGGGGCTGCGGTCAAAGTGATCCTCGATAATGCTCTGGTTGCGGCCCAGAATGATCAGGATATCGGTAATGCCGGAGCGGACGGCCTCCTCCACCAGATACTGGATGGCGGGCTTGTCCACGAGGGGCAGCATGCCCTTGGGCATTGCCTTGGTAGCAGGCAGTACGCGGGTACCAAGACCCGCAGCCGGAATAACGGCTTTGGTGACTTTTTTCATAATGATTCTCCCATGTTCTCATTTTATGCACGGCGAACCGCGCTTTTCGGCAGGATCCCCATCCCGCGTGAAACATGTTAAATAAAGGTGCCTACCAGTGCGTTCAGGTCCGGTCCCAGCAGCATGGAGCAAAGGCTGCCGACTACCAGTAGCAGGATGAACGCGCCAACGCAGGCTGCAAAGCTGACACCGCCCTGTGCGTTCAGCACGGCGCGGCGCTGCTCCGGATCCGGGAACTCGGCACGGATGCGGCGGATGCGTGCCGCTGCGCTGCGGCGGTAGAGCCACTTGCCATACAACCCCCGCACCAGCATCAGTGCAAAGCTGAGAAGGGACATGATGCGGCTCAGAAACACCAGCGTAGAGGCGCTGATGCCGGCGGTCAGGGGGCTGCCGGTGGTCTGCATCATGCTGATCAAGGTAGGAATGAACAGCAGCAGCTCTGCGGCCAGAAAGCCGAAGGCGGGCTTCCATGCCTTGCGGTAGAAAAAGTAGAACGGGCCGAACAGCAGTGCCGAAAAGCTCATGGAGATCTTGGAGTGGCGCAGCTGCATCTGGCTGTAATCGTTCAGATAGACCGGCGCGGCTGTGCCGATAAAATCCACCCAGTCCTGATAGGGTACGCCGTCGATCAGTTCATCCTTGCCAAAAGCGGTGCGCACGTTGCGGTGCACCGGGTCAACGACCTTTTCGGTGAAGTTCCGGTACATTTCGTCCCGGTACATCCCGCTGTAATCGAAATCCCGGTTCTGCTCGGCGCTGGCGGCAGCGCGGTCGTTGGGCTGCTCTGCACTCTCGGGGGGCAGGGCAGCGCCGCAGCAGCGGCAGACGCTTTCGCTGCGCAGGGTGCGCTCCCCGCAGGTGGGGCAGGTGCGCAGCTGCGCATCCTGATAAGGGAACTTCCACTCGTAGCCTGCGCCATGGGCAGGAGCGTGGATGCACAGACCCATCTTCTCATAACAGGTGCGATGGTAGGGTGCTCCGCAGTCCGGGCAGACCACGATGTCGTCCTGAAGGGTCAGCGGCTTGCCGCAGCCCTCACAGGGACAGCCATAATATTTCGGCATGATATCCTCCTGTGAAATCGATCATACTGGTATTATACTCCCCCGGGAATGAAAAGAAAAGGTGAAAATCTTTAAAAATCCGGCAAGATAGTATTTTTCCTCTTTACTTTATCACAGATTCTCGGTATACTAATGAAGTATCTGTGTATAAACTGTGTCTTTTGGCAGGGCAGAAAATACACGCTGTGCGTGCGTTTTGCACCCTGCCGGGGACGTTATCTGCTATGATGGAAACCCTTGAACGAGAGGAACTTAGAGAATGATCACGACTGATGAACTGAAAGTGCAGCTGGCCGAGCACGCCAAGGCCGTTAAGGACCTGGAAGAAGCACTGGCCATTGAAGCAAGCCGCAAGCGCGTGCAGGAGCTGGAGCACACCATGTCCCGCCCCGGCTTTTATGATGATGCAGAACTGAGCAAGAAGGTCTTTGACGAGATCGGCGACCTGAAGGGCAAGCTGAACCGCTTTGAAAAGCTGCAGGGCCTGTACGATGACGCCGAGACCATGCTGGAGATGCTGGATGAGGAGTACGACCCTGCTATGATCCCCGAGGCCGAAGAGGCCGTGAACACCGTGGGCAAGGCTGTGGAGGAACTGCAGCTGATGACCATGCTGAACGGCGAGTACGACCACAGCAACGCCATCCTTACCTTCCATGCAGGCACCGGCGGCACCGAGGCACAGGACTGGGCCGAGATGCTGTATCGTATGTATAATAAGTGGGCACAGGCACACGGCATGACCGTGGAGGTGCTGGACTATCAGGACGGCGATGAGGCCGGTCTGAAGAGCGCTTCCATGATGGTCAAGGGTGCCAACGCCTACGGCCTGCTCAAGAGCGAGAACGGCGTGCACCGTCTGGTGCGTGTCTCTCCCTTTGACGCCAACGCCCGCCGCCAGACCAGCTTTGCCTCTCTGGAAGTCATGCCCGAGCTGGACAACACCATTCAGGTGGACATCCGCCCCGAGGATATCGAGATGCAGGTGTACCGTTCCTCCGGCGCCGGCGGCCAGCACATCAATAAGACCTCTTCCGCTGTCCGTCTGATCCACAAGCCCACCGGCATCGTGGTCAACTGCCAGACCCAGCGCAGCCAGTTCCAGAACCGCGACTACGCTATGGAAATGCTGAAGGCGAAGCTGTACCAGATCGCCAAGCAGCAGCACATGGATAAGATCGACGACATCAAGGGCGTGCAGAACGAGATCGCTTGGGGTCACCAGATCCGCAGCTATGTGTTCATGCCCTACACCATGGTCAAGGATCACCGCACCAACTACGAGACCGGCAATGTGGATGCCGTGATGGATGGCGATATTGATGAGTTCATCTTCGCCTACCTCAAGGCCGCCAGCCGCGGCGAGCTGCAGGACGCATAAGCGCCTGTCCCTGTAAAAACCATAACCGCACCTGTGTCCATTTTTGGATGCAGGTGCGGTTTTTTCGTCCCTTTCTGCGTATACTAACCCCGAAAAATGCGCAGGGAGGCCGTAAAATGTCCAAGCACAGCATCGTCCGGTGGGGGAAGATCATGGGTGCCTATCTGCTGGTGGCCGCCGTGGCGGCGCTGGGCTGGCTGTGGTGCGCCCTGCCAGAGGAGGTCTATCTGGAACCGGGGCAGTCCCTTGCGCTGCCCCGCTTTGGCTGGGTGGAGCCGCTGCGCGGGCACGGCAGCCGCAACGTGGCCAGCACTCGGGCGGCAGGCAGCTATCAGACCACGCTGGCGCTGGGCGGCTGGCTGCCGGTCAAGACCATCCGCGCCACCGTGATGCAGCGCCCCACGGTCACGGTATGCGGCACGCCTTTTGGAGTGAAGATGTTCTCGGAGGGGGCGCTTGTGGTGGGCTTTTCCGAGGTGCACACTGCCGCCGGTACGGTGAACCCTGCAAAGCAGGCGGGGCTGCGACTGGGCGACCGGGTCATCCGCATGGGAAACACCGTCACCGAGACCAACGAGCAGGTCCATGCCGCGCTGGAAGCCGCTGCCGGTGCGGCGGTGGAGGTGATCTACGTCCGCAAAGGAGAGCAGCGGCAGACCACCCTTTTGCCGGTGTGGGATACCCAGAACGCCCAGTGGCGGGCGGGGATGTGGGTGCGGGATTCCTCCGCCGGGGTGGGCACCCTGACCTTTGTAGATGCGCAGGCTGGGGTGTTTGCCGGGCTGGGACACCCCATCAGTGACAGCGACACCGGCGAGCAGGTCGCCCTGCGCAGCGGTGAGATCGTGGCCTGCCAGATCGTTGGTTGCACCGGCGGTACCGCCGGCAGCCCCGGAGAGTTGAAGGGCAAATTTATCAGCGACCACGCCCTTGGCAGAATTTGTATCAACGGCGAAAACGGCGTTTACGGCACGGTAAGCACCGCCATTGCCGGGCAGCAGACAGAGCTTGCCTTTGCGCAGGAGGTGCTGCCCGGTGCGGCAGAGATCCTGACCACTACCAGCGGCGAAACACCCCGCAGCTACCGTGTCTATATTGAAAAGGTGAACGATGCCGACCCGCGCCGCAACATGGTGCTGCGCGTCACCGACCCGGCACTGCTGGCGCAGACCGGCGGCATCGTGCAGGGAATGAGCGGCAGCCCCATTCTGCAAAACGGGCGGCTGGTGGGTGCAGTGACCCATGTGCTGGTCAATGACCCGACACGAGGCTACGGTATTTTTGCACAAACCATGCTGGAACAGGCACATTCCGTGCCCGGAAAGGATGCAGCAGCATAAAAAAGTATGACATTCGAGCGGAATTTCCATAATTTCCCAAAATAAACCGTTGAACTATCTGGAAAATTATGGTAAAATCCATGGTGTTAAGGGAACTGCACACATTGGAGGAAACAACCATGGATAAAGTGAGATTCTTGATGTCGGATACCGGTGCTCAGATCACAGAAGCCTGTCGTGAGGCGCTGGAGCAAAAGGGCGTGGAAGTGACCGTTGTGGAAAAGGATGGAAATAAAGTTTTGCAGAAGATGCTGGCGGTTCGCCCGCAGGTAGTGCTGCTGGACGCCTTTATGCCCGGGCTGGATGCACTGGCGGTCAAGCAGCGCTACAACGCCGCAGGCGAGCGCCACACCTCGTTTTTTGTCACCGGCGCGTTCCAGAGCGAGGAAATGGTACAGGAGCTGCTGGACGAGGGCTTTGCTTATTATTTCGTCAAGCCTTTTGATGAGAGCGTCCTTGCCGCTCGGGTGCTCAAGGCAGCCAGCGGACAGGAAAAGCACCTGCTCCACACCAGCGTGGACAGCGATGAGTTGACCGTTACCGAAATATTGCACCAGATTGGCGTGCCTGCGCACATCAAGGGCTACCAGTTCCTGCGGGATGCCATTCTGCTCACGATGAATGAGCCGGAGTACATCAACGCCGTGACCAAGCGCCTGTACCCGGAGATCGCCAAGAAAAACGGCACCACCGCCAGCCGGGTGGAGCGCGCCATCCGCCACGCCATCGAGGTGGCATGGGATAGGGGAGACGTGGATACCCTCAATAGCTACTTCGGCTATACCATCCATAACCTGCGCGGAAAACCGACGAACTCGGAGTTCATCGCAATGATAGCTGACAAGATGCGGCTGGATAAACGGCAGCGGGTGGGATAAACAGCCGATATAAACAGGAGCGGACATATAATTATAAAAGCATGGGATAACCCGAAGGCTTCATCTGAGAAAGGTGGAGCCTTTTCTCTTTGCATTTTCCTTCCCATCTGGTACAATGATGCAGAAGGGAAGTGACGAAATGCCGGAAGTGGATGCGATCCGTGCGCAGCTGTTTGCGCTGCAAGATAAGGAATATCAGGTCTTTTACAGCCGCCTGATGCCCACTCTGCCATCGGAGACGGTGATCGGGGTGCGGGTGCCGCTGCTGCGCAGGTTGGCAAAGCGGCTGGCAGGCACCCCGGAAGCGGAGACGTTTCTGCAATGCCTGCCGCATTCTTATTATGAAGAAAACGCGCTCCATGCCTTTCTGCTGGAGCATGTCCGGGATTACGGCACAGCGCTGGCGGCCACCGAGCGCTTTTTGCCCTATGTGGATAACTGGGCAGTCTGCGATAGCTTCAGCCCCAAGGTGTTTGCGCAGCATAAGCCGGAGCTGCTGCCTGCTATCCGGCGCTGGCTGAGCTCTGACCGGACGTATACCGTGCGCTACGGGATCGGGATGCTGATGCGGTATTATCTGGACGATGCCTTCCGGCCGGAATATCTGGTTTGGGTGGCGGCGGTGCACAGCGAGGAATACTATGTCAATATGATGCGGGCGTGGTATTTTGCCACTGCACTGGCAAAGCAGCCCACAGCGGCGCTGCCGTGGCTGACCGAAAAGCGGCTGGACGTGTGGACGCACAACAAGACCATTCAGAAAGCGGTGGAAAGCTACCGCATCCCCCCGGAGCAAAAGCAGGCTTTGCGGGCGCTGCGCATTCGTTCACAAAAGCTTTGCGAAGAACGGTGCGTTTGACTGTTTACATTGTGGCGAATTTATTGTAAAATAGAATATAGCAAAAATGCCGGGTCTATCCGGCGAAAGATAAAACAGGTGGTGTTTGGATTATGGCATTGAAATACAAGCGTATCCTTCTGAAGATCAGCGGCGAAGCGCTGGGCGGCGAAAAGGGCATGGGCTTTGATGAGCCCACCATGGACGCCATTTGCGGCGGCGTGAAAAAGGCACACGAGCTGGGCGTGCAGATCGGTATCGTTGTGGGCGGCGGCAACTTCTGGCGCGGTCGTTCCAGCGGCAAGATGGAGCGCACGCTGGCCGATAAGATCGGTATGCTGGCTACGGTGATGAATGCACTGGCCGTCTCTGATAAGCTGGAGCAGCTGGGCGTGCCCACCGAGGTGTTCACCTCGATCACCATGCCGCAGGTGGCCCCTGCCTTTACCCGCAAGGATGCTCTGCGTGCTATGGACGAGGGCAAGATCGCTGTGTTCGGCGGCGGCACCGGCAACCCCTTCTTCTCTACCGATACGGCTACCGCCCTGCGCGCCGTGGAGGTGAGCGCTGATGTGATGTTCAAGGCAACCATGGTGGACGGCGTCTACGATAAGGACCCCCACAAGTACCCGGACGCAAAAAAGTACGATACCCTTACCTTTACCAAGGTGCTGGAGGATCAGCTGGCCGTTATGGACGGCACCGCAGCTACCCTGTGCCGCGACAACAAGCTGCCCATTCTGGTGTTTGATCTGGCCGACCCGGACAACATCGCACGGGCTGTGCAGGGCGAGAACGTGGGCACGCTGGTCTACGAGGGCTGAGCATAGCGCCCCGGTGCAACTGCATACGATTGGATAGAGCAGCAGCGGCGCAGTGCGCTGCCTGCATGGATCAATAGAATAAAGAAACAGGAGAACAACGACAATGAGCAGCAACACCAAGGTTTTCGAAGATAAGATGAAGAGCTCTGTGGAGCACCTGAGCCGCGAGCTGGCCGCTGTGCGCGCAGGCCGCGCAAACCCCGCCGTGCTGGATAAGGTGGTCGTGGATTACTACGGTGCTCCCACCCCCATCCAGCAGTTGGCCGCTGTGGCAGTCTCTGAGGCACGCACCCTCACCATCACCCCTTGGGATCGCACCCTGCTGCGTCCCATTAGCAAGGCAATCATGGCCAGCGATGTGGGCATTACCCCCATTGATGACGGCGTTACCATCCGCCTGAACTTCCCCGCACCCAACGAGGAGCGCCGCAAGCAGCTGGCTAAGGAAGTCTCCAAACTGGGCGAGGACGCCAAGGTTGCCGTGCGTAACGTGCGCCGCGACGCCATGGATAAGGCCAAGGCCATGAAGAAGGCTGGCGAGTTGACCGAGGACACCCAGAAAACCATGGAAGAAGATGTCCAGAAGCTGACCGATAAGTATATCAAGAACATTGATGCTGCCGTGGAAGAAAAGCAGAAGGAGATCATGGCCGTCTGATCCGCAGCACACAATAACAACTGGGAGGTGCCGTGCGCTGGTGAAAGGTGCGCGGCACTTTTTGCAGGGCAGCCCTGCTGCCGGGAGGTATAAATGGCACACCCCAAAGAATTTGCCGAAGGCCTTTCCATCGGCATCATTATGGACGGCAATGGCCGCTGGGCGAAAAACCGCGGCCTGCCCCGCACCGCAGGACACAAAAAGGGTGCGGCGGTGTTCAAGGATATTGCCAACTATTGCGATGAACTTGGCGTAGCATCGGTGTATTTCTACGCGTTCTCCACCGAGAACTGGAAGCGCCCGCTGGAAGAGGTGGGTGCCATCATGAAGCTGTTCGCCCAGTACCTCATCGAGGGCTTTGACTACAAAAACCGCAATATCCGCATCAAATTCTTAGGCGACCGCACCGCGCTGGACCCCAAGCTGCAAAAGATGATGAACGAGCTGGAAGGGGACTCTGCCTGCAAGACCGGCATGACCCTGAACATCGCCATCAATTACGGCGGCCGCCCGGAGATCGTGCGGGCAGCGCAGCAGCTGGCTGCAAAGGCCGCAGCAGGCGAGATCCGCCCCGAGGACATCAACGAGCAGATGATGAGCGATGCCATGTACACCGCCGGACAGAAGGACCCGGACTTTATCCTGCGTCCCAGCGGAGAAAAGCGGCTGTCCAACTTTATGCTCTGGCAGGCCGCCTATTCGGAGCTGGTGGAGATGGATGTGCTCTGGCCGGACTTTACCCGCGCCGATCTGGACACCGCCATTGAGGAGTTCAACCACCGCAGCCGCCGGTTCGGCGGCATCTGAGCGGCCCGCTGTCCGTACTGCAAACCCTGCATCTCAGATGCAGACCCGGCAGACCCGGTACTTCCTCGGGTCGGAATGCGTTGCCCTGCAAGGGGCTGCTGCCGGAAGAACAAAGGAGAACGAAACCTATGAAAACACGCATTATTACTGCAATCGTGGGCATTCTGGTGCTCATTGGCGTGATGTTTACCTTCAACACCATGGTGTTCAATCTGGTGATTGCAGCCATCACCCTGATCGCCGTCCACGAAATTTACAGCGCCCTCGGCTTTGAAAAAAAGGACTGGCTCATGTACGCTGTGCTTGTACCCTACACATTGCTGGTCATGCTTTCCAGTTACAGTGCCATGCGCAAGCTGGTCATGCCGATGTCTTTTGTGCTGGTAACCTTTTTTGCCATCTATCTGGTGGTGCGCAATGGCACCATCAGCTATCAGAAGGCCAGCGGTCTTTTGGTGTTTTCGGGCATCGTGATCTTCTGCTTCTACTCCTTCGTCCTGCTCAAGGAGCGTCTCCCGGTGGAAAAGTACGGCTATGACGCTGTTTTCTTCATTCTGCTCATCCTCTGCTTTGCATGGGGCGGCGATACCTGCGCCTACTTTGCAGGCCGCGCCTTCGGCAAGCACAAGCTGTGCCCGGTGGTCAGTCCCAAAAAGACGGTGGAGGGTGCCATCGGCGGCGTGCTGGGCACCATGGTGTTCGGCGTGGTCGCTACCCTCATCTACTCTATTGCGGCAAACCGCATGGAAGCCTTTACCCGCTCTAATATCGGCGTTTCCATGTATGTTATTATCGCGCTGCTGGGCTGCATCGCCGCAGTGCTGGGCATCTACGGCGACCTGTTTGCCAGCGTGGTCAAGCGCCAGTGCGGCATTAAGGACTACGGCACCATCTTCCCGGGTCACGGCGGCATTCTGGATCGCTTTGATAGTGTGATGTTCATTGCACCCTTCGTGACCATGGTCATCACCGCCGTGTTCTACGCCTGATACAGGGGAGGAAACTGTTATGTCTAAAAAAATTACGCTGCTGGGTTCTACCGGTTCCATTGGTACCCAGAGTCTGGATGTCATCCGCGCCCAAGGGTACGAGGTCTACGGCCTTTCTGCCCACAGCCATGTGGAAAAGATCTTGCAGCAGATCGAGGAGTTCCACCCGAAATACGTCTGCATGACCGACCCGGACGCCGCCGCAAAGCTGGATGCTGCGCTGGCTGGCCGGGCAAATGCGCCCAAGCTGCTCACCGGCCCGGAGGGGCTGAAAGAGCTGGCTGCGCTGGACGGCCCGGACGTGGTGCTGAACAGCGTTGTGGGCATTGCCGGCCTTGGTGCCAGCCTGTGCGCCATTGAGAGCGGCCACGACTTGGCACTGGCCAACAAGGAAAGCCTTGTCACCGGCGGTCATCTGGTCACACAGGCTGTGGAAAAGCACGGCGTACAGCTGCTTCCTGTGGACAGCGAACACTCCGCCATCTTCCAGTGCCTGCAGGATAAGGAGAGCGCCCCCAGCCTGACCAAAATTCTGCTCACTGCCTCCGGCGGTCCCTTCTTCGGTATGACCACCGAGCAGCTGCGCGGCAAGACCCGTGCAGACGCCCTTAAACACCCCAACTGGAATATGGGCGCGAAGATCACCATCGACTCCGCCACCCTGATGAACAAGGGTCTGGAACTCATCGAGGCTGTATGGCTCTTTGGTCTGCCGCCGGAAAAAATCCAAATCGTGGTGCAGCGCCAGAGCATCGTCCACTCTGCGGTGCAGTTTAGCGATAATTCGATCATTGCCCAGCTGGGTGTGCCGGATATGCGCATCCCCATCCAGTACGCTCTGACCTACCCCAAGCGTGTGCCGGGCGTAGTGCCGGAGCTGGATTTCACCACCCTGAAGCTGCTCACCTTCGATGTAGCCGATGAAGAGACCTTCCGTTGCCTTGCCGCCTGCAAAAAGGCCATTCGCAAGGGCGGTCTTGGCCCCTGCGCCGCCAACGGTGCCAACGAGGAAGCCGTTAAGCTGTTCCTTGAGGATAAAATCGGCTTTTTGGATATCGGCCGCTTGGTGGAGGCTGTTGTGGACAGCGACAGCTTTGGCGGCGATTATACGCTGGCAGACGTATACGAGTGCGACCGCATGGCGCGCGCATTCGTGCGGGCACACCTGTAACGCTTTATCAGCAATATACGCCCCGGCGCTGTTTTTGTGACAGTTCCGGGGCGATATAGGAGAACGAATGTCATTTATTATCACCATCCTTGCCGCGCTGCTTGTGTTCAGTGCGGTGATTGCCATCCACGAGTTCGGGCATTTTACTGTGGCAAAGCTCTGCGGCATTCAGGTCAACGAGTTTTCCATCGGCATGGGGCCGGTGCTCTGGAAAAAGAACCATAAAGGCACCCAGTACAGCCTGCGTGCCCTGCCTGTGGGCGGCTTTGTAGCACTGGAAGGGGAGGAAAGCCCCGAAAGCCAGCAGGCAGAGGCCGCCCGCGATGCACGGGAGGATAATTTTTCTTCTTCTAAACATGACTTAAATATACTTAGTACAGAAAGTGATGGAGAAGTTCAGGAAAAGCCTGCCGGCATCCCCCTGAACGAAGCGCCGGTGTGGCAGCGGGTACTGGTCATGGTGGCCGGTGCGGTCATGAACTTTGTGCTGGGCTTTGTGGTGCTGGTGATCCTCATCACCGCCCAGAACGAGCCCATCACCAGCAAGACCATCTATGCCATTCAGGACGGTGCCCTCTGCGGGCAGACCGGCCTGCAGGCGGGGGACAAGGTTCTGGCGGTGAATGGCCGCCGCTGCTTTGTGGCCAACGATATCCTGTACGAGCTGGTGCGCACCCAGTCTTACAGTGCGGATTTTACCGTACTGCGGGACGGCCAAAAGGTGCAGCTGCCGGGGGTGCAGTTCGACACATGGCAGGATGAAAAAGGCGAGACCCACATGAGCATCGGTTTTTCCGTCTATGGACTGGAAAAGACCCCCGGCAACGTGCTGCGGGAGGCGGGCAACAGCGTGCTGTACTATGGGCGCATCGTGTTCACCTCCCTTGTGGACTTAGTGCGCGGGCGGGAGAGCATCAACAACCTTTCCGGTCCGGTGGGCATCGTGTCGGCCATCGGGCAGGCCGCCAGCTACGGCTGGCAGGACTTGCTGGAACTGCTGGCGCTGATTACCGTCAACCTTGGTATCCTCAACCTACTGCCCTTCCCGGCGCTGGATGGCGGCAAGGTGGTATTTTTGGTCATTGAAGGCGTCACCGGCCATGCTGTGCCGGAAAAGCTGCAAAGCGTGCTCACCCTTGCAACCTTCGGGCTGCTGTTCGGGCTGATGCTCTTTGCAACCTACAACGATATTCTCCGGCTTATTACCGGGACAGTATAAGAAAGGGGAACCCTTATGCGGCAGAAAAAACGCGAAGTGAAGATCGGCAATGTGACCATCGGCGGCAGCAACCCCATTGCGGTGCAGACCATGCTCAATGTGCCGGTGGAGGACATCGAGGGCAATGTGGCGCAGGCCAAGCGGTGCGAGGCCGCAGGCTGCCAGATCTTGCGGGTCACCTGCCCCAGCCCGGCGGATGCAAAGTGCATCGAGGCTGTCAAGAACGCGGTGAATATCCCCATCGTGGCAGATATCCACTTTGACTACAAGGCAGCGCTGGCCTGCGCCGACGTAGGTGTTGATAAGATCCGCATCAACCCGGGCAACATCGGCGACGACGACCGGGTAAAGGCGGTGGTGGACGCCTGCCAGCAGAAGAACATCCCCATCCGCATCGGCGTCAACGGCGGCAGTCTGGAAAAGCACATTCTGGCCCGCTACGGCGCACCCACCCCGGAAGCCATGGTGGAAAGCGCTTTGTACCATGTGCGGCTGCTGGAAATGTTCGATTTCAATAACATCGTCATTTCCATAAAAAACTCCAACGTGCCCCGCATGATGGAAGCCTACCGCCAGCTCAGCGCCGTCACCGACTACCCGCTCCATGTGGGAGTCACCGAAGCCGGTACCTATCAGATGGGTCTGCTGAAAAGCGGCATGGGCATCGGCGGGATGCTGCTGGAGGGCATCGGCGACACCATCCGCGTGTCGCTGGCTGCCGAGCCGGAAAAAGAGGTGGAGGCAGGCTTCAACATCCTGCGCGCCGTGGGCTTCCCGGTCACCGGACCGGAGGTCATCACCTGTCCCACCTGCGGACGCACCCAGTACCCCTGCACCGAGATCGCCAACGAGGTGGAAAAGCGGCTGCAAGGCTATAAAAAGTCCATCAAGGTGGCCGTGATGGGCTGCGTTGTCAACGGCCCCGGCGAAGCGCGTGAAGCCGATATCGGCATTGCGGGCGGCAAGGGTGAGGCCGTGCTGTTCATCCACGGCAAGCCCATCAAAAAGCTGACCGGCGATAACATTCTGGATCAGTTCATGGACGAGATCTATAAACTGTAAAATGGGAGCTGTTTCATGGCACTGCAAAACAAATTGGGGCTGACCGATGAGGTCGCCCTTGCCCGCACAGAGGAAAAGCTGAGCAAGCAGAAGGCACTGGCGCTGTACGATACCGGAGCGCTGGATACCTTTCCGGTAGGCACCTTTGCAGGGCTTGCAAAGATCCATGCGTATCTGTTCGGGGAGATCTACGATTTTGCCGGGCAGCTGCGCACCGTAAACATCGCTAAGGGCAATTTCCGGTTTGCGCCGGTCATCTACCTGCACGCGGCACTGGAGAGCATCGATGCCATGCCGCAGGCCACTTTTGACCAGATCATTGAAAAGTATGTGGAGATGAACGTTGCACACCCCTTCCGGGAGGGCAACGGCCGCAGCACCCGCATCTGGCTGGACTGCATCCTGAAAAAAGAACTGCATCAGGTGGTGGACTGGAGCCGCGTGGACAAGGAAGATTATCTTCTTGCCATGGAGCGCAGCCCCATCAGGGACTTGGAAATCAAGACTCTGCTGCGTGCGGCGTTGACGGATCAGATCAATGACCGCGAAGTGTATATGAAGGGCATTGATGCAAGCTACCATTATGAGGGCTATCAGGTTTTTAAAACAGAGACCCTTGCACCGGATTGACACAAACCTTTCCCTACTGCCACACCCGCAAAAACGGGTGCGGCAGTTTGTGTTGTAAAGAACCCACCAAAAAGGAGTACCATTTGTGAAACCACTTGTTTCCCAGCTGTGGCCGCAGTTTATGGCGGACCCGGATTTTGCGGCCTGTTTCGGGCAGGTGATCGTGGAGCACGCCCAGATGCTGCGGCAGGACCGGCAGGTCGAGTTTACTCTGCGCAGCGCCGCCCCGCTGGATCAGAACCTCTGCGCCCGCCTGCTGGCTTCCCTGCAGCCGGACTACGAGGGCTTTGAGCTGAAGATCAAAAACCTGTTCGGCTATGCCATGCTGGACGAGCACGCCCTGCGCACCCTGTTGGAGGACATGAAGCGGGACGGTGTGCCCATCAACGGCTTTCTGGACAGGAGCAGCATTACCATCACCGGGCAGAACATCACGGTAGGGGTGTGCCACGGTACAAAGTTTTTGCAGGAGATGGGCTTTGAGGAGCTGCTCGCCAAGCGCATTGCCGAGCACACCGGCATTACCCCCAAGGTGACGCTGCAAAGCGCGGTGACTGCGGCCGAGCAGCAGCAGATGGAAGAAAAGCTGGAACGCAAGATTGCACCGCCGGTGGTCAAATTTGAGAAAAAGAACACCGCACCGTCCATCAAGGTGGAGGGACTCAACCTTACCGACAAGCCGGTCACCATCTTCCACGGCAAAATGTTCACCCCCAAAAACCTCACGCCCCTCAAGGATTTGGGCGGCGAGGGCGGAAAGTGCATGATCTGGGGCGATGTGTTCTTTACCGAGGTCAAGGGCAACTACCGCAAGATCTACACCGTGTCCATCACCGACTATACCGGCTCGATCAACCTGAAGGTCCGCGCACAGGAAGGGGAGGACTGCTCCAAGTGGGAGGGCATCGGCAAGGGCAGCACGGTCATCGTACGGGGCGACTGCTCCTACGATAAATACGAGCACGACTACATCGTGTACCCCTACGATGTGCTGATCGTGGAGCGCAAAAAGCGGGAGGATACCGCCCCGGAAAAGCGGGTGGAACTGCATCTGCACACCAAGCTTTCCAGCATGGACGGCTTTTGCGACCCCGGCGGCATCGTCAAGCTGGCGCACCGCATGGGACACCCCGCCATTGCCATCACCGATCACGGCGTGTGTCAGGGCTACCCGGAAGCCATGCTGGCAGCCGATGACATCCACAAAAAGGACCCGGACTTCAAACTCATCTACGGGTGCGAAGCCTATTTTGTGGATGACATGGTGCCCTGCGTCTACGGCGTAAAGGATCAGCCGCTGGACGGCGAGTTCTGCGTGTTCGACACCGAGACCACCGGTCTTGACCCCGGGGTGGAGTACCTTACCGAGATCGGCGCGGTCATCATCCGCAACGGTGAGGTAGTGGAGGAATTCGACACCTTCGTCAAGCCCGGCAAGCCCATCACCCCCAAGATCACCGAGCTGACCGGCATCACCAACGAGATGGTAGCGGATGCCCCCAGTGAAAAGGAAGCGCTGGAAGCCTTTCTTGCCTTTGCGGGCGACCGCATTCTGGTGGGGCACAACGTCCACGCCTTTGATATGCGCTTTCTGCGGGCAGCCGCCAAGCGCAGCGGCATCAAACTGGAGCCTACCTATATCGACACCCTGACCATGGCGCAGACCATGTACCCGGGTCTGCACAACTATAAGCAGGGCACCATCAATAAGCATCTGGAACTGCCCGCCTACGAAGCGCACCGCGCCTGCGAGGACTCCGCTGCACTGGGACGCATCTTCTGTGTGATGCTGAACGACCTTGCAGAAAAAGCGGTAACGAAGGTCAGCGAGATCAACACCGGTCTTGGCGGCAACCGCGAGGTACTGAAAAAGAAATACTACCACCTGATCATTCTGGTCAAAAACCAGATGGGTCTGAAAAATCTGTATAAAATCGTCAGCGAGGCGCACGTCAACTACTTCTTCAAAAAGCCCCGCGTGCCCCGCAGTTTGCTGAACAAGTACCGGGACGGCCTGCTGCTCACCAGCGCCTGTGAGGCAGGCGAGTTGTACCGCGCCATCGTGGACGGCACCAGCTACGAGGAGCTGAAAAAGATCGCCGCCTACTACGATATCCTTGAGATCCAGCCGCTGGGCAACAACGCCTATATGGTGCGGGACGGCAAGGTGGATAGCGAGGAGAGGATCAAGGAGTTCAACCGCACCGTCATCAAGCTGGGCGAGGATCTGCACAAGCCGGTCATCGCCACCGGCGACGTACACTTTACCGAGCCGGAGGATGCAATTTACCGCGCCGTATTGCAGGCGGGCAACGGCTTTAAGGATGCCGATAACCAGCCGCCGCTGTTCTTCCGCACCACGCAGGATATGCTGGCGCAGTTCTACTATCTGCCCAAGGAAAAGGCCTACGAGGTTGTGGTAAAGAACCCCCGCAAAATCGCCGCCATGATCGACAACAATGTGCGCGCCATCCCCCGGGGCACCTACCCGCCCAGCATCGAGGGCGCAGAGCAGCAGCTGCGCGATGCCACATGGGAGCACGCCAAGCGGGATTACGGCGACCCCTTGCCTGAGATCGTGGAAAAGCGGCTGCAAAAAGAGCTGGACTCCATCTGCGGCCACGGCTATGCGGTTCTGTACGTCATTGCGGTCAAGCTGGTGGCCTACTCCAATGCGGGCGGCTATCAGGTGGGCAGCCGTGGTTCTGTCGGCTCTTCTGCCGTGGCGCACTTTTCCGGCATCTCGGAGGTGAACAGCCTGCCGCCCCACTACCGCTGTCCCAAGTGCAAGCACAGTGAGTTCATCACCGACGGCAGCGTGGACGACGGCTTTGACCTGCCGGACAAAAACTGCCCCCAGTGCGGCACCCGGATGCTGGTGGACGGCCACGACATCCCCTTTGAGACCTTCCTCGGCTTCTACGGCGATAAGGAACCGGATATCGACCTGAACTTCTCCGGCGAGTACCAGTCCAACGTGCACCGCTACACCGAGGAACTGTTCGGCAAGGCCAACGTGTTCAAGGCCGGTACGGTGTCCGGCATTCAGGATAAAACTGCCTACGGCTACGTTAAAAAGTATCTGGATGAGCGGCAGCGCACCGTCAACCACGCCGAGGAAAACCGCCTGACGCTGGGCTGCACCGGCGTCAAGCGCACCACCGGCCAGCACCCCGGCGGCATGGTGGTCGTGCCGGACACCTACGAGATCTACGATTTCTGCCCCATCCAGCACCCGGCGGATGACGTGGCGGGCGGCCTGCTGACCACCCACTTCGAGTTCAAGTATCTGCACGACACCCTGCTCAAGCTGGACGAACTGGGCCACGATATGCCCACCTTCTACAAGTATTTTGAGGAATACACCGGCATCCCGGTGGACAGTATCCCCATGAACGACCCCAAGGTGTACAGCCTGCTGACCAGCCCGGAAGCGTTGGGCGTGACCCCGGAGCAGATCGACAGCCAGACCGGCACCTTCGGCATCCCGGAAATGGGCACGAACTTTGTGCGCGGAATGCTGGTGGAAGCACGGCCTAAGAATTTCTCCGAGCTGATCCAGATCTCCGGTCTGTCCCACGGTACGGACGTTTGGACGGGCAACGCGGACGAGCTGATCCGCAGCGGTACCTGCACCATTGCAGAGGTCATCGGCTGTCGTGACAGTATCATGCTGTACCTGCTGCGCAAGGGGCTGGAACCCAAGATGGCCTTTGATATCATGGAAGCCGTGCGTAAGGGTAAGGTGGCCAAGGGCGGCTTCCAGCCGGGCTGGGAGGAAGCCATGCGGGAACACGAGGTACCGGACTGGTATATTGAAAGCTGCCGCAAGATCAAGTATATGTTCCCCAAGGCGCACGCTGTGGCCTACCTGATGAGCGCCATCCGGCTGATGTGGTACAAGATCTACAAGCCGCAGGCGTTCTATGCAGTGTACTTTACCGTGCGCGGCGATGATATCGACTACGAGGCCGCCATTGGCGGCGCTGCCGTGGCGCGCGCCCACATGGAGGCAGTCAAGCGCCGTCTGAAAGAGGAAAAGAACGCCAAGGACGAGGACGTGCTGGTCAGCTTGCAGCTGGTCAACGAGATGCTGAGCCGTGGGTACGAGTTTTTGCCCATCGAGCTGGGCAAGAGCCGCGGTTCCAAGTATGTGGTGGAGGACGACAAGGTGCGTCTGCCCTTCAGCGCCCTGAAGGGATTAGGCGGTGCCGCCGCCGAGGCACTGGAGCGGGTGACCATCCACGGAGAGGAATATATCTCGGTGGAGGAGCTGCAGCAGGCCTCCGGCGTGGGCAGCAGCATTCTGGACCGTCTGCGTCAGGTGGGCGCACTGGGCGACCTGCCCGAAAGCAGTCAGGTGAGCTTTTTCTGAATCAAAAAACGAGAGCCATTCCGCAGGATAAAGGGAATGGCTCTCGTTTTATTATACAGGGACAGCATCAAAAAAGCGGGGCAAGGCACATCAAAACTGTGCCTTGCCCCGCATAAAGCAATGCCGGAACAGGGGAGTGCTTACTCCACGCTGATCATATAGTAGTAAACGGGCTGGCCGCCGCGGATGTGGCTTACTTCCACATGGTTGGGGCACTTTGCCTTTACGATCTCGGTAACCTTTTCAGCATCCTCGTCGCTCACGTCACAGCCGGAAATAATGGTGACAAAGCTGGAATCCTTCTTGCACATATTGCGTGCCAGACGGTAGGTGGCCTTGGTGATATCGGTGGAGGTGGAAACGATCTTGCCGTTCTCCAGCGCCATGATCTCGCCCTTGCGGATGCGCTTGCCGTCATACTCGCTGTCGCGGGCGGCGTAGGTGATCAGACCGGTGGATACCTTGTCGGCAGCAGCCATCATGTTGATGGTGTTGGTCTCGGCGTTCACAGAGGGGTCAAAGTTCAGCAGTGCGGTAATGCCCATGGGCACGGTGCGGGTGGGCAGCACCACCACCTGACGGTCGGCCAGCTTCTGTGCCTGCTCGGCAGCCATGATAATGTTCTTGTTGTTGGGCAGCACGAACACGGTCTTGGCGGGCACGCTCTGGATGGCTGCCAGAATGTCCTCGGTGGAGGGGTTCATGGTCTGACCGCCGGAAACCACAGCGTCTGCTGCCAGATCGGTGAACACAGCCTTCAGACCCTCACCGGCGGCAACAGCCACAAAGCCGTAGTCGCGGCTGGGGTCCACGGCAGCATAGATGAACTCGCTGGCCTGAGAGGGAGCCTTCTCGGCAGAAGCCTGCTTTTCAAGGCTCTTGCCCTGCTTCTGGCGGGCAAGGAACTGCTCGTGCATATTCTCGATCTTGAAGTTGGTCAGGTAACCGTACTTGATGGCCTCGCTCAGAATCTTGCCGGGGTCGGCGGTGTGAACGTGCAGGTTGATGACGTCGTCATCCTCAATGCAGACCACGCTGTCGCCGTTGGACTCTGCAAAGGCGCGCATCTTGGCGGCACTGGCACCCTCGTACTTGTTGATGAGGAACTGGGTGCAGTAGCCGTTGGTAATGTCCTCCACCTTCATCAGGTCGTCGGTGAACACGCCCTTACCGGCATTTTCAGTGGACAGCTTTGCCTTGTTGGGGGCAGCCTCACCACCGGTAATCATGCCCTCGCCGTGGAACACTTTGCCCATGCCCTCAAAGATGACCATGATGCCCTGACCGCCTGCGTCCACAACACCGGCCTTCTTCAGCACGGGCAGCAGGTTGGGGGTATCCTCCAGTGCCTTCTGACCGGCAGTCAGAACCACGTCCCACAGGGCGGGCACATCGGCGGCATCGCTGGCAGCAGCTTCCTCAGAAGCAACGCGTGCAACGGTCAGAATGGTGCCCTCGGTGGGCTTCATCACGGCCTTGTAAGCGCCCTCAACGCCCTTCTGCAGGGCAGCCACGATGTCGGCAACGTCAGCCTCTTTTTTGCCCTCCAAAGCCTTGGAGAAGCCGCGGAACAGCAGGCTGGTGATAACGCCGGAGTTGCCGCGCGCACCGCGCAGCATGGCAGAAGCGGCAGTCTTGGCAGCCTCGCCCACGGTGCAGCTGTCGTCCAGAGCTTCCAGCTCACGCACGGCAGCGCCCACGGTCATGCCCATGTTGGTGCCGGTGTCGCCATCCGGCACGGGGAAAACGTTCAGCTCATCCACGCGGGAACGCTGGTTGTTGATGTTGTTGGCGCCGGAAATGATGGCGTCGCGCAGGATCTTACCAGAAATCATTGTTTTTACTCCTTAGTAACTGGCCGGAAAAGCCCGGCTCGGGTTTGCAGACAAATCAGGCGATAACGTCATCTACGGACACCACCACACGGGCGACCTTCAGTCCGGTGGCCTGCTCCACCTCGTCCTTGACGCGGTGGGAGATGCTGCGGGCGGCGGTGGAAATGTTCAGACCGTAGCTGACGGCAATGTGCAGCTCGATGACCAGACGCCCATTCTGCTGGGTCACGCGCACACCCTTTTCCGGGTAATCGGAACCGTATACCATGCTTTTCACAGCGTCAGTCATATCACGGGGAGCCATGGCAGCAACGCCGTAGCACTGTTTGGTGGCTTCACCCACCAAGGTGGAAAAATACCCATCAGTAAAGCTGACATTCCCAAGCGGGAAACGGGAAGTGATCATAGTCGCTCTGCTCCTTTATGTTATTTTTTATAAAAATACACGCAAGGGTCGGGGGCATTGGCTGTGCAAAACGAAACTTGCCTCAGATAAACACCCACTCTATTATACAACTTTGCACCGTGGTTGTACAGTTCAAATTGTTGGATTTACTGCTTTTTGCGCTCTTTTTGCATGGTTTTTGTAAAGAAAAAAGAGAGAGCCGCGCTCGACAGCTCTCGCGCCGCTTTGCGCAGCGGGTGTGGTATGCTGAAGGCAGGCTGTGTGGCGCCCATCAAAACGGAAAGTATGACAAATAAAGAAAAACAATCTGTGAATAAATTATAAAAGCTTCCTTGTCTGGCTTTCTTTGTCTATGAAAAAGTGCTAAAATATAAATGAAAAGGGAAAGGGGCTGTCAGCCCCCTTTTTCCATGATACTTCCCGGAATACGCCGGACGCACGGCACACGATATAACGCGGGCAGGCCTTTCCAACGGGCATTGCCTGTAAAAAATGCGATAGGAGTTGTTGGCATGAACATTCTCTTTTTTCTTTCCCCAAAGCAGGATCTGATGTACGTTTACGATGACTTTACCCTCCGGCAGACGCTGGAAAAGTGGGAAAACAACCGCTACGCCTCCATTCCGGTGCTGAACCGCAAGGGCGAATATGTGGGCACGCTGACCGAGGGGGATATCCTGTGGGGACTGAAAAAATACCATGGTCTGGATCTGGAAGCCGCTGAGGACATCCCTATCTCGGAGTTTGCGCATAAGCGGGACTACAAGGCCGTCACAGTGACCACCAGCATGGATGAGCTGGTGGAAGCTGCCATGAACCAGAACTTTGTCCCGGTGGTGGATGACCGGGGTATTTTCATCGGCATTGTGCGGCGGCAGGCCATCATCCGTTACTGCTACGATAAATCCCGCAAGATCGAAATGACCCGCACCGGCCGCCCCGTAAAGGAGCTGGCTGGCGTACATTAAAACAGATGCCGTTTTCGTCTGTGTCCATCCTGTAAAAATGTAGACCCGGAAAGTCCGCAGACTTTCCGGGCTTACTCTGTTCAAGACAAGATTCTCGCTGAAAAAGGGCGCTGCACGGTAAATGTGCAGCGCCCTCATTGCTAATTGTTACTTGTTGCGGATGTACTCGTCCATGGCCTTTGCGGCTGCCTTACCGGCACCCATGGCCTTGATGACGGTAGCAGCACCGGTCACGGCGTCGCCGCCGGCGTACACGCCGTCACGGCTGGTCTTGCCCTCGTCGCCCTCGGTCACGATGCAGCCGTGCTTATTGGTCTCCAAGCCCGGGGTGGTAGAGCGGATCAGCGGGTTGGGGCTGGTGCCCAGACTCATGATCACAGTATCCACTTCCAGCTCAAACTCGCTGCCCTGTTTTTCAATGGGACGGCGGCGGCCGGAAGCGTCCGGCTCACCCAGTTCCATCTCGATGCAGGTCATGGAGTGTACAAAGCCGTCCTCGTCCGGGTGGATGGCAACGGGATTGCACAGGGTCTTGAAGATGATGCCCTCTTCCTCGGCGTGCTCCACCTCTTCCTTACGGGCGGGCAGCTCAGCCATGCCGCGGCGGTAGACGATGTACACGCTCTCGGCACCCAGACGCAGGGCGCTGCGGGCAGCATCCATAGCCACGTTGCCGCCGCCCACAACGGCAACCTTCTTGCCGGTGCGGATGGGGGTCTTGCTGGTGGGCAGGTAAGCCTTCATCAGGTTGGAGCGGGTCAGAAATTCGTTGGCGGAGTATACACCCTTCAGACTCTCGCCGGGGATGTTCATAAAGCGGGGCAGACCGGCGCCGGAGCCTACGAACACAGCCTCGTAGCCGTACTCGCCCATCAGCTCGTCAATGGTAAGCACCTTGCCGATGACCATATTGCACTCAAAATCCACGCCCATCTTCTTCAGGCCATCGATCTCCTGCTGGACGATGGCCTTGGGCAGACGGAACTCGGGGATGCCGTACATCAGCACACCGCCTGCAACGTGCAGAGCCTCGTAAACGGTGACCTTGTAGCCCAGCTTTGCCAGATCGCCTGCAGCGGTCAGGCCGGCAGGGCCTGCGCCGATGATGGCAACCTTATGGCCGTTCCATTCAGGCACGATGGGTACGGTGTGCACGTTCTCGCGGTGCCAGTCAGCTACAAAGCGCTCCAGACGGCCAATAGCCACCGGCTCGTTCTTGATGCCGCGGGTGCACTTGCCCTCACACTGGCTCTCCTGCGGGCAGACACGGCCGCAGACAGCAGGCAGGGAAGAGGAGCGGTTGATCACCTGATAGGCGGCCTCAAAGTCGCCCTCGGCAACATGGGCGATAAACTCCGGGATGTCGATGCCCACGGGGCAGCCGGACTGGCAGGGCTTGTTCTTGCAGCCGATGCAGCGCTTGGCCTCGTTCACAGCCATCTCGGCGGTGTAGCCCAGAGCCACTTCCTTAAAGTTTTTGTTGCGGACGTTGGGGTCCTGCGTGGGCATGGGGCACTTTTTGGGGTCCATATTGAAAGCCATTTTACATTCCCTCCTGAGTCTTGAACAGGTTGCAGGCTGCCTCACGGGCGTGTGCCTCAAACGGGCGGTACATGGTGCCGCGTGCCATTGCCTCGTCAAAATCCACCAGATCACCGTCAAAGTCGGGGCCGTCCACGCAGGCAAACTTGGTCTGACCGCCCACGGTCAGGCGGCAGCCGCCGCACATACCGGTGCCGTCGATCATGATGGGGTTCATGGAAACGATGCTCTTCAGGCCGTGCTTCTGGCAGGTCTTGACTACAAACTTCATCATGATCAGCGGGCCGATGGTGATGACCAGATCGTACTGGTTGCCGGCAGCCACCAGCTCGTCCAGCGCAGCGGTGACCACGCCCTTGATGCCGTAGCTGCCGTCATCGGTCATAATGCGCAGCTCGTCGCTGCAGGCGTTGAACTCGTCCTCAAGGATCAGCAGATCCTTATTGCGGAAACCGATCACGCTGTGCACCACACAGCCCTGATCGTGCAGTTCCTTGGCAATGGGCAGTGCAATGGCGCAGCCTACGCCGCCGCCCACAACGCACACCTTCTTCAGACCCTCGGTCTCGGTGGCGCGACCCAGCGGGCCTACAAAGTCGTGGACACAATCGCCTGCGTTCAGGCTGTTCAGCTCCATGGTGGTACCGCCCACGATCTGGAAAATAATATCCACAGTGCCCTTTTCGCGGTCGTAACCGGCCACGGTCAGGGGGATACGCTCGCTGTCCTCAAACGGACGTACAATGATGAACTGACCCGGCTTTGCCTTTTTGGCGATCAGCGGGGCTTCGATGACCATCTTTGTCACGGTGGGGTTCAGCGCGACCTTTTCAGTGATCTTATACATTGCGTTAGCTCCTTTTTGCTGGCAATTCCTTTTTCTTTTCTATAAATGGAAGCTGCATCCGCGCGGATGCATTTTCCGTTTGACAGAGCGTCCTCTTTATTATAATAGTTTGTAAAATAGAAAGCAACTGTATTTTGCCCGTGCACACAGCCGCGCGAAACGAGGTGAAAAAGGGGGATGTGGTGCTGCACACAAAATAAAAAGAACGTACCAGAGTTAAAAGACATTCTTTTTCAAAAAAATGTAATTTTGTGGTTGACAACTGCCGGAGTGTGCGGTATAATAACCAACGTCGCCGGACAACAGACCGGCAAAAACAAATGGAATGTGCGGCCGTAGCTCATCTGGTAGAGCGCCACCTTGCCAAGGTGGAGGTAGCGAGTTCGAGCCTCGTCGGCCGCTCCATATGTGGAAGTTTAGCTCAGCTGGGAGAGCATCTGCCTTACAAGCAGAGGGTCAGCGGTTCGAGCCCGTTAACTTCCACCATATGGCCCGGTAGCTCAGTTGGTTAGAGCACCAGCCTGTCACGCTGGGGGTCGTCGGTTCGAGCCCGATCCGGGTCGTATTTGCCTCTGTAGCTCAGTCGGTAGAGCAGGGGACTGAAAATCCCCGTGTCATTGGTTCGATTCCGATCGGAGGCACCACGTCGAAAATCCTGTCATTCATCGGGAAGTCTTGCAAGCAAGACTTCTGTGATGAATACCAGATTTTCTCCTTTTCCCCACAAAATCTTGCTTCGCAAGCTTTCGCGGGGACCCCGTTAAAAAGAACGGGAGGGTGCAGGGATAAATGCACCGGATATGCGGCCGTAGCTCATCTGGTAGAGCGCCACCTTGCCAAGGTGGAGGTAGCGAGTTCGAGCCTCGTCGGCCGCTCCAATACGAAGCCATCGTTGATGCAGAAATGCAAAAGCGATGGCTTTTTTGTTTTGTGTGGCAATGGTCGAAAATGCTCTCCGCTTGCCAAAGCAAAGAGCCACCGTACAACACGATGCACGGCAGCTCCTCTTACAATATAAATATAACAGTGCAACAGGGCTGATTACATCACCATCGTAATGATCAGCGCACACAGCGGCAGGGTGACGATGCTGAGCAGGGTGGTCAGCACCACGCTTCCGGCGGCAAAGTGCTCATCGTGGCCGAACTGCACCGCAAATACCGAGGTGATGGCGGCCGCCGGGCAGCATTCCAGCAGCGTTACTACCTGTGCGGCAGTGCCGTGGAAGCCCAGCACCCCGAACAGTGCCAGCGTAGCCGCCGGGATCAGCAGCATACGCACACAGGCAAGCTTCCAGATGTGCTTGTCGGTCACGATGCTGCGCACGTCACCGGCGGCGATCAGCATACCGGTGATGAGCATGGACAGCGGGGTGTTCACCCCGGCCAGCAGCTCCAGCGGCTGGGTAATCAGGGCAGGCAGCGGAATCTGCAGCAGATAGATGCCAAGACCCACCACAATGGCGTACAGCACCGGGGTGCGCACCAGACTGCGGGCGACATCCTTTACGCTGGAGCCGCCGCTGACAAGGCCGTAGCCCAGCGTCCACAGCAGAATGTTGAACACGGTAACGTAGGCGCTGGCATACAAAAGACCCTCAGAGCCGAACAGCGCCGAAATGAGCGGGAAGCCCATGTATGCCGCGTTGGAAAAAATGCAGGCAAACCGGAAAATGGGCATCCGACTGCCGGTCTTGCGCGCCGTGAGCAGCAGGGTGATCACGGTGCCCAGCAGCACAGACAGAACGCTCATGCCGAAAGCCGCCAGCAGATTGCGCAAGATCTGAGCGCTGAACTCCATGCGGTAAGAGTTTACCACCATGGCCGGTACGATGATGTACACCAGCAGATTGGAAAGTGCCTGCTTGTTTTCCAGCTTGAGCACGCCGGTCTTGACCGCCACCATGCCTGTGCCGATCAGCAGGAACAAGACCGCGACCTGCTGCGCAGTGATGAGAGCCAGTTCCATAAAATTCTCCTCCTCTAAGGTCGTGATGTGTATACCACGAAAGATACAACACAGGTATAGCACAAAACCCTGCGGATAGCAAGGCTAAACGCAGGGCTTTGCAAGATTTTGCTGTTGCAGCTTACAAAATGACATTTTTGATCAGCAGCGAGATACTGCCATCGTCGGCGTGCAGGAACTCTACCTCGGATTCGGCGTTCAATAGCTCGGTGGGGATCTTTACCTCAATGCCGTTGGCAGTGCGCAGGCTGCGGCTCTCCATGCGGCGGATGCGGGCGGGGGTCACGGTCACCGGCTGGGCGGCGCTGTCAATGACATCGCTCTTTTCCACATAGTCGTCAAAAGGCACGGCGGCGAGAGGATATTCCTCTTCCAGCTGCTGGCGCACCTGCTGGATGGACACCTGATTGTCGTTGTCAGCAGCCTGATTGGCGATCATCATGGCCACCTGCGCCTCCACATGGGGCGTTTCGGCGTAGTTTTCCTGCACAGCCTGCACGGCGGCTTCCTGAATGGCCTGCAGCTTTTTCTTTTCCGGCTGAGCGGTGGTGTACTGGAACACCACGGTGGAGAGATAAAACTCCTTGTGGCCGTCAATATCATACTTCTTTTCCAGCAGCCGCATGGAGTAATCGGTCAGGTCTACCAGTGCGCCCTCCTCCACCTTGCCGCTCTGGGTGGGCAGGCAGGCGCGCTGCTGGATGATGGAGTTCACCGGCGCACCCTCCACATTTTCAGTGTAATGGGTGTAGCCGTTTTTGTAGTTCAGCTTCAGGATGCCCAGCCACGGTGCGCCGTCCCGGGTAAAATCCACCACGGCAAGGTCTGCCCCAGGGATGGTGGTGTGGGCGTGCATATAGTCGAACAGCACCCCGGCAATGCGGCAGGAAAGATCCACGAAGTCCTGATTGTGCTCCAGCTCATTTTTAAAGGCCGAGTCCGGCAGCGGGCGGCACTGGCGGATATCGTCGCTGGCCAGCAGCTTTTCAATGTGGTTCTGCAGGTAGGCGTTTTTTTCGGCGGTCAGTTCCATGGGCCCGCCGCTGAGCACCGGCGCTTCCATGGTGGTATCCAGAACGTGCAGAATGGCCTGATGAATGATGATCTCCATTGTTGCTCCTCATTTCGTGACATAGTGTTTGCGCTCAGTATAGCACAACCGCCGGAAAAAGGCGAGAGCCGTCCGGGTATTTTACGGATTCTACAATTTACAAATCCCGCCAAAAGGGCTATACTTATAATATCTGTGCAAAAGGAGGTGGAGCTGGTGGATGAGCAGCAGTTGGAACAGATTGAAGGCGTCGTGGAGGATATCATCTACGAGAACGAGGATAACGGCTATACGGTGTTCGAGATCTCCGGCGGCGGTGTGCTCACGGTGGTCTGCGGCATCGTAGGCGAGCTGCACGCAGGCGAAAGCGTCATCTGCCGCGGCCGGTACGAAAACCACGCCACCTATGGCCGCCAGTTCCACGCGCAGGAATGCGAAACCGATATGCCCAAGGATCTGGAAGCGGTATATGCCTTTCTGGCCAGCCGCTCCCTGCCGTATATCGGCGCAAGAACTGCGGATAAAATCATTGATATGTTTGGCGCCGAGGCGCTGGAGGTCATCGCCAACGACCCCGCCCGGCTGACCAAGATCCCCGGCATCTCGCCGGATAAAGCCGACCGCATCCAGCAGGAGTTCAAGCGGATGTTCGGCATGCGGGAACTCATCGCCTATCTGGCACAGTTTGAGATCAGTCCCCGCAAGGCTATGGAGGTGTTCAAGGCCTTTGGCGTGGGGGCAATGCAGGCCATTGCGTCAAACCCCTATCTGCTGTGCGGCGAGCCGTTGCAGCTGGACTTCCGCCACGCGGACAGTATCGCCCAGTATTACCACATGGAGGGGGACTGCGCCCAGCGGCTGGAAGCTGCTCTGCTGCGCACCTTGCGTCACAATGCGGGCAACGGCCACACCTGTCTGCCTCGGGCGCAGCTGCTGGCGACGGCCTCCAACTTCATCCATCAGCCGCCGGAAAAGCTGGCCCGTGCACTGGATCACTGCATCGAAACGGAAGAACTGGCCGTGAAAATGTTCGATGCCGTGCCCTATATCTACCTGCCGGATCTTCTGGCAGCGGAGCAGGACATTGCCGATCGGCTGAATCTGCTGGCAAAACGCGGCAAGAATACCGTGCGGGATCTGGATAAAAACATCCAGATCTTAGAGCTGACGCAGGGCTTTGCCTACGCCCCCCTGCAAAGGGAAGCCATCCGCAAGGCCATGACCGAGAACTGCCTTGTGCTCACCGGCGGCCCCGGCACCGGCAAGACTACCACCGTCAACGCTATTTTGCAGCTGTTGGAAAATCAGGCCGAGCGGGTAGCCCTGTGTGCCCCCACCGGCCGCGCCGCCAAGCGGCTCAGCGAGTTGACCGGCCGCAAAGCCAGCACCATCCACCGCCTGCTGGAGGTGGACTACACCGGCGGTGTGGTCAGCTTTATCCACAACGACAAAAACCTGCTCAAGTGTGACGTGGTCATTCTGGACGAGATGAGCATGGTGGACGTCAAGCTGTTTCAGGCACTTATTGCGGCGCTGCGCTACACCTGCCGTATTATTATGGTAGGCGATGCCGACCAGCTGCCCAGCGTGGGCGCGGGCAACATCCTCAGCGAGGTCATTCGCTCCGGCTGCGTGCCTACCGTCTGCCTGAACGAGATCTTCCGGCAGGCAAAACGCAGTCTCATCGTGGAAAACGCCCACCATATCATCTCCGGTGAGCCGCTGCAAAAGGGCAGCAAGACCGATGACTTCTTCTTTTTGGAGACGGACGGCGAGGCTGCGCAGCGTCTGGTGTGCGACCTTGTCACCACCCGGCTGCCCCGGAGCTACGGCTTTGACCCCATCCGGGATATTCAGGTGCTGTGTCCTACAAAACTTGGCCCCACCGGCACACAGGCGCTGAACGTGGAACTGCAAAACCTGCTCAACCCGCCCCAGAAGGGCAAGCCCCAGCTGCAAAGCGCCGCCCGGGTGTTCCGGGTGGGGGACAAGGTGATGCAAGTGCGCAACAACTACGAGATCGTATGGAACCGCATCGGCGGGGAGCAGGGCGTGGGTGCCTACAATGGCGATATCGGCATCGTGGAAAGCATCAATGTGCGGGAGCGCTCCATGGTGGTGCGCATGGACGACCGGCGGCTGCTCTACCCGGCGGAAAACCTGAACGAATTGGAGATCGCTTACGCCATCACAGTGCACAAAAGTCAGGGCAGCGAGTTCCCGGCGGTGATCCTGCCGGTGGCGCAGGTGCCGCCAAGGCTGTGCTACCGCAACCTGTTCTACACCGGCGTCACTCGTGCGCGTAAATTGTGCGTTGTGGCAGGACGCAGGGACGTGGTGAACAGCATGATGAGCAACATCCGGCAGAACCTGCGTTACAGCGGCCTGTGCGCCCTGCTGCAGGCCGGACAGCCGCCGGAGCAGCTCAGCACAGAAGGGGAGAGCTCCTGATAAAACCGCGCAGAACAGCGGCAAAGCTTGTATACTTTTTGCCGCAACTATGTTATACTAAAGCAGTCTTTGTTTTTTGCCCGCCGCTGCGGGCGTTACATACATGATAGAGGAACGCAGAGAAAGGAATCAGGCAATTATGGCACAGAATGATATCGGCATCGACCTTGGTACTACTACCATCATCATCGCGCAGGAGGGCAAGGGCGTGGTGCTCAATCAGCCCAGCGTCGTGGCAATGGATACCCGCAAGAACACCGTGCTGGAGGCTGGCGACAAGGCACTGGCCATGGTGGGACGCACGCCCAACTACATCTCCGCTATCTTCCCGCTGAAGGATGGCGTCATCAGCGACCACACCATGACCCGGGAGCTGATCTGCCGCTTTGTCAAGCAGGTGTACAGCTCCCACATGGTCAAGCCCCGGGTGGCAGTGTGTGTGCCTGCCGCCATTACCGGCATCGAGAGCGACGCCGTGGTGGAGGCTGTGGTGGCAGCCGGTGCCCGTCAGGTATACCTGATCGACGAGCCCATTGCCGCCGCCCTCGGCTCCGGCATCGACATCACCCTGCCGGACGGCCGGATGATCATTGATATCGGCGGCGGCACCACGGATATCGCTGTGCTGAGCCTTGGCGGCAAGGTCAAGGCTACCAGTGTGCGCGTGGCCGGCAACCACTACGATGAAGAGATCCTCAAGCACGTCCGCAACAAATACAGCATTGCCATCGGCCAGCGCACCGCCGAGGAGCTGAAAAAGCACGTTGCCTGCTGTCCCCAAAAGACCGATTTCCACGAGAGCATGGAGATCAAGGGCCGCAGCCTGCTTACCGGTCTGCCGGTGCGCGTGACCGTTTCCACCGATGATCTGTACGAGCCGGTGATGATGCTCAGCGAGCAGATCGGCACCGCAGCCCATCAGGTGCTGGAAAAGACCCCGCCCGAACTGGCAGGCGATATCTACCGCAACGGCGTTATGCTGACCGGCGGCGGTGCCCAGCTGCACGGCCTGACCGAATATCTGAGCCAGGAACTGAAGGTGGAGGTCACTGTCTCGCCGGACCCGGTAAACTGCGTTGCACTGGGCACAGCGCAGAGCCTTTCCATCGGCGATAAGCTGGAAACCGGCTTTACGGATGCCACCCCGCGCATCGGCCGCCGCTAAGCTTTGTTCGTTTTGTCCATGTCATATCACAAAGCAGCAAAAATAAAATTTGTTAATTTTTGTTGAAATGAATGGCAAAATACGGTATACTATACCCAAATTGATTTTCTGCTAACGATGTTGTATCGCTTGCAGTATCCAACAAACAGGAGGAAAAACCATGGACTTAGGTTTCGATGTGGTCGTTACCATTACTGGTATCGTGCTGGTGTTCCTGATCCTCGTGCTGCTGATGGCTATCATCACGCTGGAGGGCAAGATCTTCGACTCGATGAATGCCAAGAAGAAGGCCGCCAAGACTGCTGCGCAGGCACCTGCCGCAAAGCCCGCTGCCGCTCCGGTACAGCAGGCTGCGCCCGCTCCTCAGGTAGAGGAGGGCATCCCCGGTGACGTGGTGGCCGCCATTATGGCTGCTATCCATGCAATGGGCAACGGCAAGTACACCCTTAAGGCAGTGCGTCGTGGCAAAAATGGCTGGGGCAAGGCCGGCGTGAACGACACCACGGCCCCGTTTTAACACAGGAGGAAGAGCATGACACAGTTTATTGATACTCTGGTCGGTATTTTCCAAAGTTCCGGCTTTGCACAGTTTGGCCAGCCCGGCGGCTGGCTGTATGCCGTGATGATCTGCGTGGGCTGCTTTCTGCTGTACCTCGCCATCGTCAAGGAATTTGAACCCCTGATCCTGCTGCCCATGGCATTTGGCATGATCCTTGCCAACCTCCCCGGCAGCGGCATCATTCACATGCAGTACTTCGTTGGTGACGGTCTGGAGCACCCCATGTGGGTCGAGATCCTGAACAACGGCGGTCTGGCCGATATGCTCTACATGGGCGTTAAGCTGGGCATCTACCCGCCGCTGATCTTCCTTGGCATCGGCACCATGACCGACTTTGCACCCCTGATCTCCAACCCCAAGAGCCTGCTGCTGGGCGCTGCCGCACAGTTCGGTATCTTCGGTACTTACATGGGCGCCCGTCTGCTGGCCGCTACCGGTCTGGTGGACTTCACCCAGAAGCAGTCCGCTGCCATCTCCATCATCGGCGGTGCTGACGGCCCCACCGCTATCTTCGTTACCTCCCGTCTGGCACCTGAGCTGCTGGGCAGCATCGCTGTGGCAGCGTACAGCTACATGGCACTGGTGCCCGTTATCCAGCCGCCCATCATGAAGGCATTGACCACCTCCAAGGAGCGCTCTGTGGTCATGAAGCAGCTGCGCACCGTCTCCAAGACCGAGAAGATCATCTTCCCCATCATGGTCGCTATCATTGTTTCCCTCATCGTGCCGGATGCCGCCGTTCTGGTCGGTATGCTGATGCTGGGCAACCTGATGAAGGAGTGCGGCGTTGTGGATCGTATCCAGAAGACTGCCGGTAATGAGCTGATGAACATCATCACCATCTTCCTGGCTCTGTCTGTTGGCTGCACCACCAGTGCAAACACCTTCCTGAACACCCGCACCCTGTTCATCATCGTGCTGGGTCTGATCGCTTTCTCCTTTGGCACCGCAGCCGGTGTGCTGTGCGGCAAGGTCATGTACAAGCTGACCGGTGGTCAGGTGAACCCCCTGATCGGTTCTGCCGGCGTTTCTGCCGTGCCTATGGCCGCTCGTGTTTCCCAGAAGGTCGGCCAGAGCGAGAACCCCTCCAACTTCCTGCTGATGCACGCCATGGGTCCCAACGTGGCCGGCGTTATCGGTTCTGCCGTTGCTGCTGGTATCCTGATCAACATCTTCGGCTAATCGCATCCTGAAGCACTACCCCAAGAGCCATCGCACAAGTCTGTGCGGTGGCTCTTTTTGTGTAGAACAATTTTAAATGGTGCCGCATTGCCGCTCTGGCCATATTCAGCGGAATTATGATTTGTTATTTTGGGATAACGGAGCATCTGCGGACGCTCCGTTATCCCATTTTCACGGGAGAGGACGTAAGAGGCAACAGCAGCCGTTTCCAGTTACGACCCCTTCTGTGAAAAAGAGGTTCTGAAACGCCCGCAGGCGTTTCAGAACCTCAAATATTAAAATATACTTTCCTTGAATAATGGCCAGAGCAGTAGCGGAGGCCATTCAAAATCGTTTTGCAATAAGGATGATAGCAACTTTTTCCTGTTTGTGTTTGGCTGCTGCTTGTGCTATCATAGAGAAAACAGGGCACAAAACGCCCCAAAACAGGAGGGAGCCGTTATGGAAAAAATCAAACTTGAGGTTGCAGGCATCCCGGCTGTTCTGTACGGCAAGCGCAGCCGCAAGGTCTATCTCTACGTCCACGGCAAAAACGGCAGCGCGGCCGAGGCTGCCCGCTTTGCCCGCACTGCCTGCCCGACAGGCTGGCAGGTGCTGGCTGTTGACCTGCCGGAGCACGGCACCCGGAAAAACAGCCCGGAAAAGCTGGTGCCGTGGGTGGTCACCCGGGAATTGCAGGCAGTCTACACCCGGATGCAGCCGGTTTGGAAGCATATCCGTGTGTACGGGGTCAGTATCGGGGCGTGGTTCGCCATGCAGGCGTTGCAGTCGCAGTCGCCGGAAAAGGCTCTGCTGGTGTCCCCGTTGGTGGATATGGAAAAGCTCATCCTTGACCTGATGCAGCAGGCAGGGGTGACAGAGGAGCAGCTGCGCACGGCAGGGGAGATCCCCACCGCCATGGGCGAGACCCTCTCGTGGCCGTATCTGTGCTGGGTAAGGGAACACCCCTTGCACTGGAAGGTACCCACACAGGTGCTCTATGCCGATACAGACCCCCTTACCGGGCATACTGCCATGGAGCGGTTCCGGCAGCAGACCGGGGCGCACCTGACCATTCTGGAGGGCGGGGAACACTGGTTCCATACCGAGACCCAGCTGGCCGCTCTGCAAAGCTGGGAGGAACACAATTGCTGAACCTTACCGAACAGAAAGCCACGCTGGCAGAGCTGGAATTGCTGGTAGCAGTGCGTTGCCGGGTGCTGCGGGCAGCCAATCAGCTGCCGGAAGATACTCCGCTGCCGGAGGTGGAGAGCCAGACACGGACCTATTACCAGAAGGCCTTTGCCGAGAACACCCACACGGCGTATCTCCTTTGGGACGGTGAAACGCTGGCAGGCACCGGCGCCGTGAGCTATTTTCAGGTCATGCCCACCGTCCATAACCCCACCGGTCGGAAAGCCTACCTTATGAATCTGTACACCGCACCGCAGTACCGGCGGCAGGGCATTGCGACCCGCATCCTGACCCGGTTAGTGGAGGATGCGCACCGGCGCGGGGTGACGGCCATCTCGCTGGAAGCGACCGCAATGGGCAGGCCGCTGTATGAAAAGTTCGGCTTTGTACCCATGGAACATGAAATGGAACTGCCGGAATAAAACAAAACGCCGCTGACGGCTTTGCGCATCGTCAGCGGCGTTTTGTTTATTGAAAACAGGATTGTGAATGGCAGAATTAAGATCAGACGTTTGCTTCGCTGTTGTGCTCAGCCTTCTTGTATGCGGAGAAGGAGTGGAACACAATGTTCAGGCCCAGCACGATCAGCAGCACGGCAAGGATCAGCTGCAGGCCGTTTGCGATGAACACAGCACCCCAGGTGGTCTCACCGGCAGGGATGGTAACAGAAGCGGCGGTGCTGATGGCCTTGACCATAGCGATCAGGCGCTGCACCAGTGCGGTAAAGGTGACGCACAGCATGATGATCAGCGGGGGGAACAGCATCTTGTTGCTGCGGCCGGTCACCTTCAGGAACACGCACAGGGTAGCCAGCACCAGTGCGCTCAGCAGCTGGTTGGCAGAGCCGAACAGAGGCCAGATGTTGGCGTAGCCGATCTTGGTCAGGATGAAGCCGAACACCAGAGTGATGAAGGTGGAGAAGTACACATTGCAGAAGAGCTTGCGCCAGCCCTCAGCGTGTTCCATGTCGTCCACGCTGAACAGCTCCTGGAAGCTCATGCGGCCAATGCGGGCCACGGCATCCAGACTGGTCAGAGCCAGTGCGGAAACGCACATGGTCATGAACACGGTAGCAGCGTAAGCGGGCACGCCGAACATTTCAAAGAAACCGGCAACGCCGCGGCTGAAGATCTGGAACGGGGTGCCAGCGGCAGGGGTGCCGTCGGCAGCTGCGGCAGCACCGGCTACGCACAGAGCCAGAACAGCCAGCAGGCTTTCAAGGATCATGGCACCGTAGCCGACCTTCAGCATATCCTTTTCGTTCTCAACGGTCTTGGAGGAAGTACCGGAGGAAACAAGGCTGTGGAAGCCGGAAACTGCACCGCAAGCCACGGTGACGAACAGGATGGGGAACATGGTGCCCAGCTTTTCGTTGGTAAAGCCGGTGAACACAGGCAGGTTCATGGCGGGGTGTGCCACCAGCAGGCCAACCACAGCACCCACGATCATGGCCACAAACATAAAGGTGGTCATGTGGTCACGGGGCTGCTTGAGCAGCCACATGGGCAGCACGGCAGCAAAGAAGATATACACAAAGGTGATGTAGCTCCAAGCGGCCTTACCCAGGATCAGGGGCAGGTTTGCGCCGACGACAAAGGACAGCACGATGAACACAATGCTGATAACGCTTTCCTTCCAGCCGGAGAAGCTGAACTTCTTCTGCAGCAGGCCAAAGACAACGGCAAACACCATGAACATGATGGACACCATACCGGCAGCGCCGTTGGTCTTGGCAGCTTCAACCATTGCGCCGTCTGCGCCGAAGGCATTGAAGGTGCCGGCAACCATGTCCGCAAAGGCGGCAATGACGATGCCGCAGAACAGCCAGCAGAACAGCAGGAACAGCTTGCGGCCGGTCTTGCCGATGTACTTTTCGATCAGCATGCCCATGCTCTTGCCGTCGTTCTTAACGGAAGCATACAGAGCGCCAAAGTCGGTAACAGCGCCGAAGAAGATGCCGCCCAGCAGCACCCACAGCAGCACCGGCAGCCAGCCGAAGGCTGCGGCCTGAATGGCACCGGTAACAGGGCCTGCACCGGCAATGGAGCTGAACTGGTGGGCAAACACCGTCCAGCCGTTGGTGGGCACATAGTCCCGGCCATCCTCGTGGACGACTGCCGGGGTCTTGGCTGCGGGGTCGATGCCCCATTTGTTAGCCAGCCAGCGGCCGTAAAGCACATAAGCGCCAAACAGGCACACCGCTGCGATCAATACGATGACCAGCGTATTCATAGATTTCTACCTCTTTCCTTTTTTCACTCTGCAACAGGTTCGGAACGATAGACTGCCGTCCGGCAAAGTACTTTCCCGGAGCGTAAAAAACCTTCGTCCTCAGCACATGACCGGTTTCCCGGTCACACTCCGAAGACGAAGGCTTCTGCTCCCGCCTGCCAGGGCAGGGGCATTACTCCGCGGTACCACTTCGCTTGCTGTGTTAAAACAGCCACTCTCCCACGCATGGTACGCTGACCATGCTGCCCGATAACGTGGGCTGGACGGCACCGTGCTACTAAGGGGCACAAAACCCGGTTCACACAGGCTGCTCGCAGGCGAGGGTCTTCTGCTCCTGACTGCCGCTTTTTCACCCGAGAAGCGGCTCGCTGAAAGAGGGTGATGCAGAAGATCATGTCCTGTTCCTTGCATTTGCTGAATGATTGTGTCCTACTTTATTCCCGTTTTCATCAATTGTCAATATTTTCGTCACAAGTTCAGAGGATGCGCCAATTCAAGCCATTTTCCGGGAATAATTTTTAGGTGATTTTCTTTCATGTGTGAAGAGAATAAAACTAAACACATCTATAATTGAAAACCATTCACCCGCAGCTCTTGACTTTCACACTTTGAAGTGCTAAAGTAATAGCATGCAGAATATTCCGCGCGGCAGAACTGTCCGCTTTGCCCGCTGCCGCCGCTGTTATAATAAGGAGAAAAACAATGGCAGAAAAAAATTCCAGAAGAAACGAGACGACGGATGCACTGTTTGACGCCATCCTCAGTCTGGAGAGCCGGGAAGAGTGCTACGCCTTTTTTGAGGATCTGTGCACCGTAAAGGAGATCTCGGATATGGCACAGCGCTTGCAGGCGGCAAAGCTGCTGCTGGATGGCGCCACCTACGAGCAGATCGTCAAGGCGGTGGAGATCAGCACCGCCACCATCAGCCGCATCAACCGCTGCATCCAGTACGGCTCCGGCGGCTACCGCGACACCATCGAGAAGGTGCGCGCACAGGCAGAAAAGCAGTAACAGCCGCACCCGCCGCAGCATAGGATAGGGCACACGACCGGAAAGGAAGGTTTTGCCCTATGATGATCGATACACCCTGCACCCGTTCTCAGTGCCCGGAGATGCCCAAGGTCAGCTTGGATCAGGCTGTTGTGGATCTGATGGAAAGCATTGCCCTGCAAGAAACGGCGCTCAGCCACATCCTGTGCGCCGAAAGCCGGAAGATGCAGAAAGCCATGGATCTGGACGGTCTGGATCTTTGCAAGCTGCTGGAGGTGAACGACTCCGCCACCAACATGGTGCACGCCGTCGCAAACCTTGAACTGGTGCTCAAGGATAAACTGGAGTTCGTTTCCAACAACCTCTATGTCCCGGGGGATAGCAGCTGCCCATCGCCTGCGCAGTAACGCTTTTGCAGGGGACGGTCTCTGCTGCAATTTGATCCGTGAAAATGCAAAGCCGGGCAGCCCGCGGGCTGCCCGGCTTTGTGCTGCCCCGCTCTGCCGCATGAAAGGCTGCTGCACAAAATACGGTGTGGCAGCCTCCTTTTTTAGGAAAATTCTGCATAAGAGACAGAAAAATCTTTTGTTGGAATTGCTGATGTATCAAATCTGTGCTATACTATTGGATGTATCACCATGAAAGCGAGGAATATAACATTGCTGCATTATGATGCGATCCTATTTGATGTGGACGGGACGCTGATCGATTCAGCTCCCGGTATCATTCATACATTGCAAGAGGTTTTCTGCACCATGGGTGTGGACGTATCCGGCATCAATCTGCGCCGGTATCTGGGCCCGCCGCTGCGCAAAAGCTTCGGTGAGCACTTCACCGACCCGGCGCTGATCGAAAAAGCTACCGACCTTTACCGCACGAGTTACGCGGTGAAGGGCAGTCACGAGTGTGCCGTGTTCCCGGGTGTTCTGCAGATGCTGCAACGCCTGAAGCAGGCAGGCTTTCTCCTGTGCACCGCTACATCCAAGCCCACCAAGGTGGTCACTCCCATTTTGGAGGAACAGGGTTTGGCACAGTATTTTGATTTTATCGGCGGCGCCTCTATGGACGAAAGCCGAGACACCAAGACCGAGGTCGTGCGTTATGTGCTCAGCCAGCCCGCCTTGCAGGGCAAGCGGGTGCTGATGGTGGGCGACCGCAACGATGATATGCGGGGCGCTGCCGACTGTGGTTTGGATGCTGCCGGTGTGCTGTACGGTTACGGCAGCCGGGAAGAGCTGGAGCCCTTCCATCCGGTGCTGCTGGCCGAAAGCTGCACCGACCTTACCGACCGGCTGCTGGCAGCCCGGGTATGACAGGAATTTTCATTCCTTCGGAAGGAGAATGGATAGAATATGAGAAGCAATAACCAAAAGGAGAATCAGGCGTTGACCCCGATGCAGAAGCAGGCAGTGCTGGTGTGCATCGTGTGTGCACTGGCGGCGCTGCTGACCATCGGTATCACTCTTGCCATGCTCAAGCGGGGCAAGAACCCGACGGAGCAGCCGGGAGATTCTTCCATTATTACCCCCGCGCCCGCACCGGAAGGGGAGGAGGATATCTCCGACCACTACCAGATCAACGAGACTTCCAGCGCACTGCTCACCGGGACTGCTGATGCTGGTGACGCCTATCAGGAGCAGACCCTTTTTATCGGCGATTCCAACACGGTGCGTCTGTACGCCAACGGTCTGATCTCGCTGCAGCAGTTCTGCGCGAAAGAGGGCATTGGCACCAGTGCCGCCCTGAACGAAGGCATCGTCACCTTCAAGCGGGACGATAACCGCTACACCATCGCGCAGGCAGTGGCAAAAATGAAGCCCCGCCGGGTGGTCATCATGCTGGGCACCAACGATAACGGCATGAATACCGAGGACTTTATCAGCAACTACACCGCGCTGGTACAGGCCATTCAGGCCAGCTATCCCTATACTGATATCATCGTCAACACGGTGCCGCCGGTCCCGTCCAACCACTCCAACTACCCCAACATGGACCAGACCCGTATTGACGATTTCAACATGGCGCTGCTGACCATGTGCGAGCAGCTGGGGGTCAAGTTCCTCAACTCTGCCGAGGCGCTCAAGGACGCCAACGGCTACGGCAATGTGGATTACTACCAGAGCGGGGATATCCACCTCAAGCCCGCAGGCCTGAAGGTGCTGCTGAAGTATCTGCGCACCCACGCCTATGAGACCGAGGATCGCCGCCCGGATACCAATAATATCCCCACCCGTGCCGAGTATACCGCGAACCCCAGTTCTGCGGTGGAAGCACCCAGCAGCTCGGAGGTGGCTTCCTCCTCGGCCGTTGAGGAAAAAACGGAGTATCAGGCCGGTTACCGTGTGGATAAAACCGGCGGCGGTACCCTGACCTGCGGCAACGAGAGCGGCAACTCCCTTACCGTCAAGGTGACCAGCGCCGCCCAGACTGTTACTGTGACCGCAGTGCCGGAGGACGGCTATGTGTTCGTCAAGTGGAGCGATGGCGTGACCAAGCGCACCCGCACCGATACCAATTTTGACCAGAACGTGGATGTGACTGCGGTGTTTGCGGCAGCCTCTATCCACATCAGCAGCAGCGGCAAGGCTGTGCTGGGGGATGCCTACACCTTTAAAGCGACCCTCAAGGGCAAGTATCTGGATGCTTCCAGCATTCGCTGGTATGTCAACGGCAGCGAGGTAACACAGGCTGCCGGTAAGACCACCGTAAAGGGCGAGGTAGACCCCTCTATGGTGGGCGGCACCTTCCGGGTGTACGCCACCGCCAGCTATAACGATTGCACCGTGACCAGCAACAAGCTGGAGCTTGCGGTCAGCGGTGCAGCGTCCAGCTCGTCTAGCAGCACCAGCAGTTCCGGTGCATCCTCTAAGGAGGATAAGCCTGCTTCTTCCAAGGATGAAACGTCCTCCTCTAAGGAAGATAAACCGGCCTCTTCCAAGGAAGAAAAGCCCGCTTCTTCCTCCTCGAACGGAACTTCCGAAAGCACCGGCGGCTCCTCCAAGGTGGAGAAGCCCGCCTCCTCTGCGGCTTCTTCTAAGGAAGAAAAGCCCGCCTCTTCTTCGCAGAGCAGTTCCTCTTCCAAGGCGGACAAACCTGCTTCCTCCAAGCAGGAGCACGCGGCTTCTTCTAAGGAAGAAACATCTGCTTCCTCTAAGCAGGAGCATGCAGCTTCCTCCAAGGAGGAAAAACCGGCTTCTTCTAAAGAGGAAAAGCCTGCTTCTTCCAAGACTGAGGCCAGCGCCAGCAAGGAAGCTGCCAACTGAGCGCACATTCCCTCGCTGCGCCGCATAGGCTGGCGGGAGAGGAAGGTGGAGCCCTTATGTACTGGGAAGCAATGCGCACGCCCTCCCTGCCCGGGGAGAATGACGTGACCGACGGCAGCGTGGATTACTACGACACCGACTGGGAAAACGTAGATAACAGCGCACTGGAGGAAGAAATGCAGAAATGCGGTCTGACGCCCTGCGAGGGAAAGACGCTGTGCCCGGACAACACCCCGGCACAAACAGACCTGTCTGCGTATGAAATCGTTTCTGAATAACGAGAAGCCAGCTCTGCCGGGGGTGGGGCTGGCTTCTCCCTGTTGATACACCAAAGTGGGAAATGCTGAAAAGAAAGTGAGATTCTATGGCAAAATATTATTGCATCCTGTTCGATGCGGACAATACGCTGCTCAACTTTGACGCAGCCGAAAACAAGGCGCTGGCCGAAACGCTGGTGAACTACGGCATCGAGCCGGACGCCGAGACCGTGCAGACCTACCGCACCATCAACGAGGAACTGTGGCGGCAGCTGGAAAAAGGCCAAATTCGCCGCGAAAAGCTGTTCGGCGAGCGGTTCAGCCGCTTTTTAAAGGCCATCGATGCCGCCGGTGACGGCGTGGAGATGAACCGCTGCTATCTGGAGCAGCTGTCCACCCACCCGGACCTGATGAGTGCCGAGGTGCTGGACGTGCTGCGCGAGCTTTCCGAGGTGGCAACGCTGGCCATCGTCAGCAACGGTGCCCAGAAGGTGCAGACCCGCCGTCTGGCAGAAAGCGGCGTGATGGATTTTATGGAGGATGTGTTCATCTCTGAGAAAATGGGCTGCGAAAAGCCCAATGCCCGCATCTTTGATGCCGCCCTGCGCGCGCTGGGCGTGGAGAACCGGGAGCACGTTCTGATGGTGGGCGACAGCCTGTCCAGCGATATTCAGGGTGGCAGCAACGCCGGGCTGGATACCTGCTGGTACAACCCCAACCACGCCGAGAACCCCGGCAAGGTGATCCCTACCTACGAGATCGCCAGTCTGGAGGAACTGTATCCGCTGGTGATGGAGCAGGAGGAGCTGGCCAATGTTGGCCTGAAGAACCGCCGCCACCAGTGCTGAGAGATGAAAAAGAACGGATAACGGATCAAAACTATGCTGATACATTTGGAAAAACTGGGTAAGACTTTTGGCGAAAAGGTGGTGCTGCACGATGTGACCGCCAGTGTCGAGCGGGAGGACCGCATCGGCATCGTTGGACAAAACGGTGCAGGCAAGACCACCCTGCTCAAGATTCTTACCGGCGAATATCAGGACTACGAGGGCGAGTTCAGCGTGACCCACGGGGTAACGCTGGGCTATCTGGAGCAGAACGCAAAGCTGGACGCCACGCTGGATATCTACGGCGAGATGCGCGCCACCTTTGCTCCAGTGCTGGATGCCATGGCGCAGATGCAGATCTTGGAGCGCCGCATGGCTGCCCAGCCCGATAGCGCCGACCTGCTGGCACAGCACGATGCCCTGCAAAACATTGTGGACGCCGCCGACGGCTACAACATGGACGTGAACATCAAAAAGGTGCTGTCCGGCATGGGCTTTGCGCAGGATACATGGCAGAAGAACATTGCGGTGCTCTCCGGCGGCGAGCTGACGCGGCTGCGTCTGGCAAAGCTGCTGCTGGAAAAGCCGGATGTCCTCATTCTGGACGAGCCCACCAACCACTTGGACTTTGCCACCATGGAATGGCTGGAAAATTATCTCAAGGGTTACTCCGGCGCGGTGCTGGTGGTCAGCCACGACCGCTATTTCCTCGATAATGTCTGTACAAAGATCTGGGAGGTGTCCTTCCAGACCATGACCACCTACAAGGGCAACTTCTCGGCCTATCTGCCTCAGAAGGAAGCTGCCGATGCCCTGCGCCAGAAGCAGCACGATGCCGATGTGGCACTGGCTGAAAAGCTGCAGGACTATGTGGACCGCAACCTTGTGCGCGCCTCGACTACCAAAATGGCGCAGAGCCGCCGCAGGCAGCTGGAAAAGCTGGAGATCACCGAGGCACCCAAGGACGAGACCAACCAGCTGAAATTCCGCTTTGAATATGACGTAGAACCGTGGAATGAACTGGTGATGCTGAAAAACCTCAGCATCAAGATCGGGGAGCGTACCCTGCTGGAACCATTTACCTATACGGTCTGCCGCGGGCAGCGGCTCATCATTGCCGGCCCCAACGGTGCGGGCAAATCCACCCTGATGCAGGTGCTGGACGGCAAGCGCCGCCCCTCCGGCGGTATGGTGCGGCTGGGCACCGGGGCGCGTCCCAGCATCTTTGCCCAGCAGCAGAACCGTCTGGGGCAGGGCAGGGTCATTGATGTCATTTGGAACAAGTACCCCCGCATGACCGAACTGGAAGTGCGCAGCCACCTTGCTAAGCTGGGCTTCCGGGGCGATACGGTGTTCAAGCCCTGCGAAGCATTGTCCGGCGGCGAGCTGGCGCGCCTGCGTTTTGCAGAGATCGTGCTGGAGCGCCCAAATCTGCTGTTTTTGGACGAGCCCACCAACCACTTGGACATCTATACCCGCGAAAACCTGACCGAAGCGCTGATGGCCTATACTGGCACCCTGCTGCTGGTCACCCACGACCGTCACCTGATGAACAGTCTGGCCTGTCCCATCCTCTATCTTGAGGACGGCAAGGCCGTGCTCTACCCCAGCTACGATGCCCTAATGGGACGTGCCGCCCCGGTGCAGGCTGCCCAGAAGGCTGCCGAGCCCGCCAAGACCGGCTACGGCAAGGAGCAGCGCCGCCGCCGCGCCGAGCTGCGCGCCAAGATCAAGGCCTGCGAGGATGAGATGGAAGCCTGCGGTGCACGCGAGGTGGAGCTGGACAACGAGATCAACTCCCCGGAGGTGTACAACGACCCCGACCTGCTGCGCCAGAAAAGCGATGAGCTGAGCGACCTGCGCTTCCATCAGGAGGAGCTTTTTGCCGCATGGGAAGCCGCCATGGAAGAGCAGGAAGCCTACGAGCAGACGCAGCAGCCCGAAGAATAAAGGAGCGTATCCTCTATGCCTAAAAATCACCGCAACTATCAAAAAACGCGGCACATCGCCCTGTCCGGCCTGCTGTTTGCGCTGGCTATGGCGCTTTCCTTCATCGAGGGAACGCTGGTCATCCCGGGGCTTTTGCCGGGCATGAAGCTGGGGCTTGCCAACATCGTGGTCATGTACGCGTTGTTCTTCATGGGTCCCCGGCAGGCACTGGTGCTGGATGTGCTCAAGGCGCTGTTCGTCTTTCTGGTGTCCGGCTTTACGGCGGGCTTCCTCTCGCTGTGCGGCGGGCTTTTGTCCCTTGCGGTGATGTGGGTGCTGTATTATCTTTTGCCGGTGCGGCCCACATGGTTCATCCTGTCGGTCTGCGGCGCACTGGCGCATAACGTGGGGCAGCTGCTTGGCGCGGGGGTCATCATCTCCTCGTCTTTGTCGCTGTACTACGCGCCGGTCATGCTGGTGCTGGGCCTTGTCATGGGCGCGCTCACCTCGGTCACTCTGCGGGCGCTGCTGCCCGCGCTGGGCAAAATGGGCTTCAACACCCACGAAAACCGCCCCGAATGACCGACCATTCCGGCAGGACAGTTGCATTTTGGCCGGAAATCTGTATAATAAGGAAACAACTGTATTTTTATCAAAAAGACCCCAAAAGATAGAGCTGCCGCAGCATGGAAACTTGAGCGGCAGTCGGGAGGTGTTTGTATATGTCTGAAAAAGTTACTATCAAGGTCGAGCGGAAGGAGCTCCATCTGCCTACCATCGCACTGCGCGGACTGGTGGTGTTCCCCAACAACCTTGTTCATTTTGAAGTCGGGCGGGAAAAGAGCATTGCCGCCGTGGAGTGGGCCATGGCCAATAACTCCAATGTATTTCTGGTAGCCCAGAAGGAGATGGAGACCAGCGAGCCCACCCAGCAGGACCTGTACACCTACGGCGTAGTGGCTGAGGTCAAGCAGGTGCTGCGCGTGTCGGACGAGCTGGTCAAGGTGCTGGTGGAGGGCAAGTACCGCGCTAAGCTGACCGAGCTGGATACCACCGGCGATTTTCTGCTGTCTGCTGTGCGCTCCGCTCCGGTGCGTGCCGCAAAGCCTGAAGAAGCTGTGGAGACCGAGGCGCTGCTCCGCGCCCTCAAGACCGGTTTTGACGAGTATCTGGGCATGAACCCGCGCCTTGCCAAGGATGTGGTGTTCACCATCGTTTCCAGCGATGACCCCATGTTCCTCACCGAGTATATGCCGGCAAACCTCTTGTTCCGCTACGAGGACAAGCAGGCCGTGATGAACGAGAACACCCTCAACGGCCGTTTGCAGCGCCTTGTGGAGATGCTGCGCCGTGAATGTCAGGTGATGAAGATCGAAAAGGAGATCGCGGAAAAGGTCAACGAGTCCATGGACAAGAACCAGCGCGATTACTACCTGCACGAGCAGCTGCACATCATCAACGACGAACTGGGCGAAGGGGACGATACCCACGCCGAGGCCGATGACTATCGCCGCAAGATCCGGGAGCTTCACCTTGCCGAGGACAGCGAGAAAAAGCTGCTCAAGGAGGTAGACCGCCTGTCCCGGATGCAGAGCAGCAATCAGGAAGCCACGGTCATCCGTACCTATCTGGATACTTGTCTGGATCTGCCGTGGAACACCATGACCGTGGATGATCTGGATATCCACCGCGCCCAGCAGATCTTAGACCGGGATCACTACGGCCTGAAAAAGGTCAAGGATCGCATTCTGGAAACGCTGGCCGTGCGCAAGCTGGCACCGGACGTGAAGGCACAGATCATCTGTCTGGTAGGCCCTCCGGGCGTTGGCAAGACCAGTATTGCACGTTCCATCGCAGAAAGCCTTGGCCGCAAGTATGTGCGCATCAGTCTGGGCGGCGTGCGGGACGAAGCCGAGATCCGCGGTCATCGCCGCACCTACATCGGTGCCATGCCCGGCAAGATCATCAGCGCCATGATCACCGCCAAGTCCTCCAACCCCCTGATGCTGCTGGATGAGATCGACAAGCTGGCAGGGGACTTCCGGGGCGACCCGGCGGCAGCTCTGCTGGAGGCACTGGACCCGGAGCAGAACAGCACCTTTAACGATCATTTCATTGATATCCCGTTTGATCTGAGCCATGTGCTCTTTATCACCACCGCGAACGACTTGGGCAGCATCCCCGGCCCGCTGCGCGACCGTATGGACGTCATCGAGCTGCCCAGCTATACCCGCGTGGAAAAATACAATATTGCCCGCAAGCATTTGCTGCCCAAGCAGCTTAAGGCCTGCGGTCTGACCGGCAAGGTCACCATGAACCAGGGCGCACTCTACGGCATCATCGACGGCTATACCCGCGAGGCCGGTGTGCGTAATCTGGAGCGCACCATCACCAGTGTGCTGCGCAAGTGCGCCCGCAAGATCGCTTCCGGCGAGGTGGAAAGCGTGGCGGTGACTGCCGCCATGCTGGAGGAACTGCTGGGTCCCCGCATCGTCAAGCCGGACTTCCTCAACCGCACTAACGCCGTTGGCATCGCCAACGGTCTGGCATGGACCAGCGTAGGCGGCGAGACCCTGCCCATCGAGGTGCAGGTCATGGACAACGGTACCGGCAAGATCACCGTTACCGGCTCTCTGGGCGATGTGATGAAGGAGAGCGCGCAGCTGGCAGTCACTTGGGTGCGCGTCCACGCCGAGGAATACGGCATCGACCCCGAGCGGCTGAAAAAGTGCGATCTGCACATCCACGCCCCCGAGGGCGCTGTGCCCAAGGATGGCCCTTCTGCCGGTGTCACCCTGACCACGGCACTGGTGTCCTGCCTGTCCGGCGTTCCGGTGCGCGGCGATGTGGCAATGACCGGCGAGATCACCCTGCACGGCAATGTGCTGCCCATCGGCGGTCTGCGGGAAAAGAGCATGGCTGCCTACCGCGAGGGCATGAAGACCGTGCTCATCCCCAAGGACAACGAGCCTGACCTGTACGATGTGGACGAGGAAGTTAAGAAGAACCTGACCTTCCTGCCCATGCAGAACCTCTCGCAGGTGCTGGCTGCCGCTCTGCTCAAGCCGAAGGCTGCCAAGAGCACCGCAGGCCGTCCCCGCACCAAAAAGTCCAAGGCAGGGGAGAGCCGCATCCCTGCCGCGCCTGAGAAGAACCAGCCGGGCGCTGTCTGCTGAAATAACAGAAAGGAACACGCCATGATCTTCAATAAAGCTGATTTTATTGCCAGCTATGGCATTTCCAGTCAGCTGCCCGAAAGTGACCGCCCGGAGTTGAGCTTTTCGGGGCGCTCCAACGTGGGCAAATCCAGCCTGATCAACAAGCTGTGCAGCCGCAAAAATCTGGCGCGCGTGTCCAGTACGCCGGGCAAAACAGCTACCATCAACTTCTATTCTGTGGACGACTGCTATTTTGTGGATCTGCCGGGCTACGGCTACGCCAAGGTGAGCAACGCCGACCGCGAGCGATGGGATGACCTCATCAACAGCTATTTCGAGGCACCTCGCCACCACACCCTGCTGGTGCAGCTGCTGGACTGCCGCCACGCCCCCAGCGCAGATGATTTGCAGATGCTGTGCTACCTGCACTACCACCGCATCCCCTATGTGGTGGCGCTGACCAAGGCGGATAAGCTGAAAAAGAGCCAGCTTGCCAAAACCCAGGAGGACTTCGAAAACATCTGCCGCCCCTACGGCTGCCAGAAGGTGGTGCTGACCAGCGGCGAAAACGGCTACGGCATCCCGGAACTGCAAGCGGTGCTCAACGCCGCAGTGGCTGCGGAAAACGAGGAAGCGGAGTAACGCCATGGCTTACAATGAATTTGCCTATTTTTACGATGAATTCAACGGCGAAGCGGACTACGACGCCCTGTACAGCCAGATCCATGCAAAGCTGGAAGCCCACGGCATCCATGACGGCATTGTAGCTGACCTTGGCTGCGGCACCGGGGAGCTGACCCTGATGCTGACGCAGGCAGGCTACGATATGATCGGCATCGACCAGTCGGAGGAGATGCTCTGCGTGGTGCGGGATAAGGCCGAGCAACTGGGGCTTTCCGGCCGCTTGCTGCTGCTCCGGCAGGACCTGCTCAAGCTGGATCTCTACGGCACCATCCGGGCGGCGGTATCCACCTTTGATACCCTCAACCACATCCCGGATCTGGATACCGCCATTGCCAACGCAGGCTTTTTTATGGAAAAAGGCGGCGTGTTCCTCTTTGATATGAACACCCCCTATAAGCACCGGAAGGTTCTGGGCGATAACGCATTCACCTTTGAGGAAGAGGATGCCTCCTGCGTGTGGCGCAACCACTATAACGCTGCCGACCGCAAGGTGGAGATCACGGTGGATATTGATTATCACGAGACTGGCGAGCATTTCCACGAGGAATTCTGCGAGTACACCTACGATCTGGACACCATCCGTGCATCGCTGGAAAAGCACGGCTTTGCGCTGGAAAGCGTCTGCGATGGCGAGACTTTCGGCCCGCTGACCGAAGAAAGCCAGCGCTACTTCTTCTGCGCAACAAAACAGTATACACAACTGGAGGAATAACCTATGGCAAACCTGATCCGCGGCCTGTCTGAGAACGGCGGTGTCGTGTTCTGCGGTGTGGATTCCACCGATATCGTCCGTAAAGCAGAAAAGCTTCACACCACAAGCGCCACTTGCAGCGCGGCACTGGGCCGCCTGCTCACGGGCGCGACCCTGATGGGCTCTATGCTCAAGGATGACCGCGACCGCATCACCCTGCGTGTGGCGGGCGGCGGCCCTGCGGGCGTGCTCATCGCCTGCACCGACGGTACCGGCAACGTGAAGGGCTGCATTGATAACCCGCTGGTGGAGCTACCCGCCAAAGCCAACGGCCATCTGGACGTAGGCACTGCCGTGGGTAAAAATGGCGTGCTGACTGTCATCCGGGACAACCGCCTGCAAAAGGAGCCCACAGTCGGGCAGGTGCCGCTGGTATCCGGCGAGATCGCCGAGGATCTGACCAGCTACTATGCGTACAGCGAGCAGGTGCCCACTGTGATGGCACTGGGCGTGTTGGTGGACAAGGACCTGTCCATCCTCTGCGCCGGCGGCTTTATGGTACAGCTGCTGCCCGGCGCTACTGATGCCGAAATCGACCAGCTGGAAAAGAACATCAACGCCATGCCCTCTGTCACCGAGCTGCTCCATGCGGGCAAGACCCCCGAGGACATGATGCAGCTGGCGCTGGCGGGCTTTACCCCCAACGTGCTGGACGAGCGCACGGTGCAGTACCAGTGCGATTGCAGTGCCGAGCGCACCAAGGAGATGCTGCTCAGCCTTGGTCGTGCCGAACTTGAGCGGATGCGGGACGAGGATCCCACCTGTGAGGTGGTGTGCCATTTCTGCCACAGCAAGTATCAGTACGACCTGAACGCCCTGCTTACTGAGTACGATGCACAGGCAGCACAGGCCGCTGAAGCCGCTCAGCCCATCCAGTGAAAAGATAGTTCTGGAAAATCCACAGATTTTCTCGAACTATAAAAATAAATAATTTCGCTTTTCAAAAGGCGGTTGCGCAGTTATGTGCAGCCGCCTTTTTGTTTCTGCGTTTCAAAAGCAAGTTGCTTTTATAACTCCCGCTTTCCTTTTCGACCCTTTCCGTGAAAAGTCAGGTCTGGAAAATTCGCAGATTTTCCAGACCTGTAAATAATCTTTCCGCTTGTTATGTGCAGATATCTGCCGCCACGGTATACACCGCATTATAATGCAACGTATCCTCCTGCACGGTGCATTCCTCCCGGCGGGCGAAGGTCTCAGCATCCGGGAAAGCATCGTGCAGCGCCCGCAGCCCCTGTAACCGTGCCAGCGTAAGCGCCTGCGCCTCGGTGCGGTACATCGTCTCTTGCTGCTGCCCGTAATAGGTGGTCTCCTCCACCGCGCAGGGCAGGGGCAGACCGAAAACTTCTAATTGCAGATGCCGGGTGCGGCACAGCCCGTCCCCATCGGGTGCGGAAGGGAAAAGCGCGACAGAATGACCCGCAAAAAATAGTCGGTAATTTGTTTTGTTTTCGCCGGTCAGCTGCGGCAGGGTCTCTGCCAGCGGAACGCTCTGGTTTGTCGCCCATTCCAGCTGTGCCACCACCGTGCCCGCTGCCGGGGCAAAGATCAGTGTGCCGTCCCGCTCGCTGCGCGCCGTACCGATCAGCCCCTGCCCGGCCTCTACGGTCTGCCCGGGCACTACCAGCATGGTGCCGCTGGTAAGATTTGTACGCAGCACCGTTCCATTGCACCTTGCCCGTAGTCCGTGCAGGGTGCCTGCGGCGATCTCCGGCCGTGCGCGTGCAGGGGCAGCCTCCACCGCAAGCCTGCCTTTTTCAAAATTCAGGCTTGCCCACGAGAACTCCCCGCTTTCCAGCAGGGCATACTCTCCGGTGCGCAGCAGCTCCTCAGTTACGGCAGTGCCGGGCTGCAAGCCGCAGCTGCGCAGCACTGCACCCGCCCGCGCCCGTTGCCCGGTGGTCAGGCTGCCATAGTCCATCGCCCACACCAGCCCTTGCAGCCAGACCAGCACCAGCCCCCAAGCGGCCAGCCCTACCCACAGCCCCTTGCGCCGCAGCAGCGGACGGAGCAAAAAATAGAGCCCTTTTCGCTTTTCCACCCGCAGCCGCACCCGCCTGTGCCGGGCAAGTGCGGCCAGCCGCCGGTACTGCCAAGCAGCGCAGTGGGCGCAAAAGCCCCCGGGCAGGGAAGAAATGCCATATAAATGCAGCCCTTGTCCGGCGGCATCGGTCAAAAGCGCCTCGGGGCTGCCGTTCCGGGCGGTAAAGCGTATCCCGGCCCAAAAGCTTGCAGCTTCCATGGCGGCCTCCTATTCATCGGAAAAATCGGTGCGCAAAAACTGCCCCTGTACTGTCAGCCGGGCGGCGGTCAGGGTGCAGATGCGCAGTCCGCTGCCGTATACCGTGAACCGCCCCTTTGCCAGCCGCAGGCACAGCTTGTTTTCATCAAAAAACAACACCGTGCAAAAATGCTCTATCTCCATCTGGTCGCCGCTCAGGTATACGGCAGGGCGGCTGTAAAACCCGGGCGGCGGCTGTCGGAACAGCCCGCGCAGCCAGTCGCCCGGGGTGCGCCGGTCGTGATGTGCTCTGGCCATCGTTGTCCCTCCCGTCCCGCGCTTTGTACATTGCACAGCCCATGCTTCCATATATATGGAGGGGGAGGGCGTGCTTATGAGTAAAAGCTGCAAACCGCTGTATCCGGGGCTCTTTCTGCTGGGTGTAGCCACGGCGGCGCTGGTTTTTGTCGCGCCGCAGACCTGTGCGGAAGCCTTGCGGCAGGGTCTTTCGCTCTGCGGCGGGCCGCTGCTGGTGTCGCTGTTTCCGTTTCTGGTGGTGCCGGCGCTCATCATGCGCAGCGGCGCAGGCGAGGTGCTTGGCGTGCTGCTCTGGCCGGTGGTGCGCTGTATCGGCCTGCACAGCCGCAGCGCAGGCAGTGTGCTGCTCATCGGCCTTGTGGGTGGCTTTGCCCCTGCCGCTGCCGCTGCTGCCGAGGCAGTCCGCAGCAGAGAGCTGACCCCGCAGGAGGCTTCGGCTCTGCTGCCCGCCTGCATCTGCTCCGGGCCATCCTTTGTCATCCTGACGGTAGGGGAGCAGCTGCTGGGCAGCCGCACAGCGGGGGTGTGCCTGTTTGCCGCACAGGTGCTGGCGGGCTGGCTGACGGCGGCGCTGCTCTGCCGTGTTTGCGGCAGACCAAAACCCTTACCCGCACCGCTCGCTGCCGCGCAAAAAGCACCGCCGCCGGCGCTGGATGCTATCCTTGCGCAGGCGGCGGTGACCTACCTGAAATTATGCGGTTTTGTGTTGTATTTTCGCCTACTGGCGGCAGGCTGCGGGCTGCTGCTGCCGGCAGAGTTTGCGCCCTTTCCCGCCATGCTGCTGGAAGTGTGCTCCGGCTGCGACTACGCCGCCCGCACCGGTCTGTGGGCAAGCGGGCTGTGCTGCGCCGCGCTCAGCGTGCAGGGCGCATCGGTGCTGTTGCAAGTGCGCACCCTCTGCCCGCCGGAGGTCTCGCTCAAACCCTTATTATGGGGCAGGGCACTGCACCTGCCGCTTTCGCTGGCGCTGTTTTATCTGGGCTTGCCGCAAGATGCCGTGGAAAGCTTCAATACCCTGTGTGCCCGGGTAGTGCCCATGCAGCGGGTGCCGACAGACTGCGCTCTGCTGGTGTTCGCGGTGTGCTGCATCACGGCCTGCGAGGCCTGCCGCCTGACCGGGGAGAAGGGAAAAAACATAACTCCGGCAAACAAAAACAGCTCTGCGGCTTGCAAACCGCCGCAAAATGTGGTAACATAACTCTTGGTTATCATAGTACCAAACGCAGCGACGGAGAGAGTAGGCGCTGTCTGCACGGCAAAGAGAGAAGCTTCACCGGCTGAAAGGGCTTCCGTGTGCGGCAGGGGCTGAAGTTCGCTCCCGAGCGGTCTGCGCGAACGATGCGGGTGCATCTATTAGCACAGGACGGTTGCGCCCCGTTACGGCGTTTGAGCGCCGTCTGCCCTTGTGCAGGCGGAAACCGGGTGGTACCGCGGAGCAGAAATAGTCACAGCTTCGTCCCTTTTGCCTGAGCATTCGGGCAGGGGACGGAGCTTTTTTGTTATACTCCGCTCCATGAACACAAAGTATAAAGGAGAGAAAATCCATGCAAGCAATGATCGATGAGCTGGCTAAGCAGGCCGCTGAAAGCCTTGGTCAGGTGTCCAGCAAGGAGACGCTGGCTTCCTTCTGGCAGGAGTACCTCAGCAAAAACGGCAAGATCCCTGCCCTGATGAAGAATCTGCGCACTGTTGCGCCGGAAGAGCGCCCCGCCATGGGCAAAATCATCAACGAACTCAAGCAGAAGGTGCAGGCAGACTACGATGCCGCCGCCGAGACCGTGAAGCAGGCAGAACTTGCTGCCCGCAACGCCGCCGAGACGGTGGATATCACCCTGCCCGCCAAGACCCGCCCCGTGGGCGGTCTGCACCCGCTGACCTTGATCACCAACCAGATCATCGACGTGTTCTCCGGCATGGGCTTTTCGGTGGGCACCTTCCCGGAGATCGAGGACGATGACCACAACTTTACCCGCCTGAACGTGCCCAAGGATCACCCCGCCCGCGATATGCAGGATACCTTCTATCTGTCCGATGAATTCCTGCTGCGTACCCAGACTTCCGGCGGCCAGATCCGCACCATGGACGTTCAGAAGCCGCCCATCAAGATCCTGATGCCCGGCCGCGTGTTCCGCTCCGACTCGGACGCTACCCACAGCCCCATGTTCCACCAGATGGAAGGTCTGGTCGTGGATAAGGGCATCACGCTGGGCGACCTGCAGGGTGCGCTGAACACCTTTGTGCAGAAGCTGTTCGGTGCCGACACCCGCACCCGCCTGCGTCCCTCCTACTTCCCGTTCACCGAGCCCAGCGTGGAGGTGGACGTGAGCTGCTTCGAGTGCCACGGCAAGGGCTGCCCCCTGTGCAAGCACACCGGCTGGATCGAGGTTCTGGGCGGCGGCGTCGTCAACCGTAAGGTGCTGGAAAACTGCAACATTGACCCGGACGAGTACTCCGGCTTCGCCTTTGGCATTGGCATCGAGCGTATCGCCATGCTGAAGTACGGCATCAACAACATTGGTCTGATGTTCGAGAATAATCTGCAGTTCCTCAAGCAGTTCCACGAATAAGAGGGGAGAGAACAAACAATGAAAGTACCTTTCAGTTGGTTAAAAGAATTCGTTGATATCGATGTTACCGCACAGGAACTGGAGGAGAAGCTGTTCTCCTGCGGTTTCGAGGTGGAAGAGCTCATCCCGCTGGATGCCGGCATCAGCAAGGTGGTCGTCGGCAAGATCGTGGAGATGGAAAAGCAGGAGGGCACCCACCTGACCAAGTGTGTGGTGGACTGCGGTGCCTACGGCCACGAGATCCGCATCAGCACCGGTGCTGCCAACATGAAGCTGGGCGATTGCGTGCCTACCGCACTGGATGGCTCCACTCTGCCCGGCGGCATCACCATCAAGGCCCGCAAGATGCAGGGCGTGGAGTCCAACGGTATGCTGTGCTCCGGCGCAGAACTGGGTCTGAACGATGACCTGTTCCCGGGTTCTGAGGTCTACGGCCTGCTCATCCTGCCCGAGGACTCCGTCCCCGGCACCGATATTGCTCCGGTGGTGGGTCTGGATGACTACATCTTTGATATCTCCATCACCGCCAACCGCCCGGACTGCCAGTCCGTTCTGGGCATCGCCCGCGAGGTAGCTGCGGTTCTGGGCAAGCCCCTGCACATGCCCGCCATGGACTACAAGGCCGTCTGCGAGCCGGACGCTCCCATCACCGTCAAGGTGGAAGCACCGGAGTTGTGCCCTCGCTATATGGCACACTATGTCCGCAACATCCGCATGGGCGAGTCTCCCCGCTGGATGAAGCGCCATCTGGCACTGTGCGGCCTGCGCTCCATCAGCAACGTGGTGGATATCACCAACCACACCCTGCTGGAGATGGGTCAGCCCATGCACGCCTTTGACCTGAACAAGGTCGCTGGCCGCACCATTGATGTGCGCCGCGCCCACGAGGGCGAAAAGATCGTCACGCTGGACGAGAAGGAATTCACCCTGAACCCCAACAATCTGGTCATCTGCGATGCCGAAAAGCCGGTGGCACTGGCCGGTATCATGGGCGGCGCAAACTCCGGCATGGACGATAACACCACCAGCCTGCTGTTCGAGTGCGCTACCTTTGCCCGCGACAGCGTGCGTAAGACCAGCCGTGCACTGGGTCAGAACAGCGATTCCTCTGCCCGCTACGAGAAGGGCGTGGATCGCTATTCTCCGCAGCTGGGTCTGGCACGCGCTCTGCACCTGATCCAGCAGCTGGATTGCGGCGATATCACTACGCTGGAATACGACCTGACCGATGGCCGCCCGCTGGAGCGCAAGCACATCGTCACCACTCCGGCAAAGATCTGCGGCGTGCTGGGCATCACCGTGCCCGACCAGACCATGATCGACATCCTGCAGCGTCTGGAGTTCACTGTGGACGTGCAGCCCGATGGCAGTTGGGATGTGTCCGCACCCCTGTACCGTGATGACGTGGAAAGCTTCCCGGATCTGGCCGAGGAGGTCATCCGTGAGTACGGCTACGACCATATCGTGCCCACCTTCCTGAATACTGCCTCCGTTACCAACGGCGGCCTGAACTACGACCAGAAGCAGCAGCTCAAGACCAAGCGCCTGCTGGCTGCACAGGGCTTCTACGAGGCCTCCACGCTGGCTTTCTACTCCAACGCCGAGCTGGATATGCTGCATATCCCTGCTGAGGACGAAGCCCGCAAGGCCATCCGTATCCTGAACCCCATCAGCGAGAACCTGTCCATCATGCGCACCCTGCTGACCCCCTCCATGCTGAACGTCATCGTGGACAACCTGAAAAAGGGCAACGTCGAGGGTCGCCTGTTCGAGATGGCACCGGTCTATCTGGCCAAGGAACTGCCCATCAATGAGCACCCCCACGAGCGCCAGACCCTCTGCATCGGTGCCTTCGGCCCCGAGGAGGACTTCTTCACCGTCAAGGGCGCACTGGAGGCACTGGCAGCCGGTTTTGGCCTGACCTTTGATTATCAACGCGAGACTGCCGCATGGCTGCACCCCGGCATCAGTGCCGCTGTGTATTGCAACGGCAAGCGGCTGGGCGTGTTCGGTAAGCTGGCCAACGAGATCAACGCCGAGCTGGAGATCGCCAAGGAGCAGAAGGACAGCCAGAACATCTATCTGGGCGAGCTGGACTACGAGGCTCTGATGTCCTGCGTAGAGGGCGAGCTGCGCTATAAGCCCCTCAGCCCCTATGCACCGGTCAAGCGCGATCTGGCTCTGGTCTGCAACGAGACCGTGTCCTGCGGCGAGATCGAGGAGACCATCCGCAAGGCCAGCCCGCTGGTCAGCGAGGTCAAGCTGTTCGATATCTATCGCGGCGCAAACCTCGGCGAAGGCAAAAAGAGCATGGCCTTCAGCCTGTCCCTGTCTGATCCCAAGAAGGAAGTCTCTGCTGAGGAAGTGGAGCGCGTGGTCAAGAAGATCCTCGGCAACCTGAAGTTCAAGCTGGGCATCGAGATCCGCTAAACGCATATTATATAAGTAATTATATATAGACCTAAGGCCGTCTGTGCAGTGCATGGACGGCCTTTTTGCATGGGGGAGAGGGAGAAATCACAATATGGGTGAAGCAAACTCAATTTTCTTTTAAAAAAGATGTCAAAAAGTGTTGACAAGAGCACCGGGGTGTGGTATTATACTTGAGCGCCAAGCGCTGAGACAAAAGAATGACTTCTGAAGCCTCAGCAGGAAGCCCTTGAAAAGAACCAATGAACGTTCAAAAGTTTTGCGGTTGCGAAAGCAATGAATCGCCCCAGTGGGGCGTTCAAGCAAACAGAGCGGTCTTGCGAAAGCAAGATGGAGGGGTCTCACCCCGACAAGCTCACGGTTAGCACCGAGAAACTGCTGAACGATTTAAGTTCGAAAAACTTCAAAAGCTTCTCAAAAAAGTGCTTGACAAAAAACCGCTTCTGTGGTAAAATAATCAAGTCGTCAGCCGCAAGGCTGCGGCGCACAGGACCTTGAAAATTGAACAATATCAAAAGAACTTGTAACGGAACCTATATTCGTGTTGGAAAAACACGGTAAACAATTCCAAACAAAAGTAATTCACACAGGACGCAAGCGATTGCGTGCTGAGCGAAACAAGATTTAACACTTTTAAGTGATAAATATCATTTATAAAGAGTTTGATCCTGGCTCAGGACGAACGCTGGCGGCGCGCCTAACACATGCAAGTCGAACGAGCGAGAGAGAGCTTGCTTTCTCGAGCGAGTGGCGAACGGGTGAGTAACGCGTGAGGAACCTGCCTCAAAGAGGGGGACAACAGTTGGAAACGACTGCTAATACCGCATAAGCCCACGACCCGGCATCGGGTAGAGGGAAAAGGAGCAATCCGCTTTGAGATGGCCTCGCGTCCGATTAGCTAGTTGGTGAGGTAACGGCCCACCAAGGCGACGATCGGTAGCCGGACTGAGAGGTTGAACGGCCACATTGGGACTGAGACACGGCCCAGACTCCTACGGGAGGCAGCAGTGGGGAATATTGCACAATGGGGGAAACCCTGATGCAGCGACGCCGCGTGGAGGAAGAAGGTCTTCGGATTGTAAACTCCTGTTGTTGAGGAAGATAATGACGGTACTCAACAAGGAAGTGACGGCTAACTACGTGCCAGCAGCCGCGGTAAAACGTAGGTCACAAGCGTTGTCCGGAATTACTGGGTGTAAAGGGAGCGCAGGCGGGAAGACAAGTTGGAAGTGAAATCCATGGGCTCAACCCATGAACTGCTTTCAAAACTGTTTTTCTTGAGTAGTGCAGAGGTAGGCGGAATTCCCGGTGTAGCGGTGGAATGCGTAGATATCGGGAGGAACACCAGTGGCGAAGGCGGCCTACTGGGCACCAACTGACGCTGAGGCTCGAAAGTGTGGGTAGCAAACAGGATTAGATACCCTGGTAGTCCACACTGTAAACGATGATTACTAGGTGTTGGAGGATTGACCCCTTCAGTGCCGCAGTTAACACAATAAGTAATCCACCTGGGGAGTACGACCGCAAGGTTGAAACTCAAAGGAATTGACGGGGGCCCGCACAAGCAGTGGAGTATGTGGTTTAATTCGACGCAACGCGAAGAACCTTACCAAGTCTTGACATCCTGCGACGGTTCTGGAAACAGAACTTTCCTTCGGGACGCAGAGACAGGTGGTGCATGGTTGTCGTCAGCTCGTGTCGTGAGATGTTGGGTTAAGTCCCGCAACGAGCGCAACCCTTATGGTCAGTTACTACGCAAGAGGACTCTGGCCAGACTGCCGTTGACAAAACGGAGGAAGGTGGGGATGACGTCAAATCATCATGCCCTTTATGACTTGGGCTACACACGTACTACAATGGCGTTAAACAAAGAGAAGCAAGACCGCGAGGTGGAGCAAAACTCAGAAACAACGTCCCAGTTCGGACTGCAGGCTGCAACTCGCCTGCACGAAGTCGGAATTGCTAGTAATCGCAGATCAGCATGCTGCGGTGAATACGTTCCCGGGCCTTGTACACACCGCCCGTCACACCATGAGAGCCGGGGGGACCCGAAGTCGGTAGTCTAACCGCAAGGAGGACGCCGCCGAAGGTAAAACTGGTGATTGGGGTGAAGTCGTAACAAGGTAGCCGTAGGAGAACCTGCGGCTGGATCACCTCCTTTCTAAGGAGTCAGGCAATGACAGAGCATCTAAGATGGTCGGTCATTGGAACAGGTGATAAGTTAAAAGTTTAAGTAGATATTGTTCGATTTTGAGGGCCCTGAAAAGGACACTCAAAGACGTACCTTGAAAACTGAATAATAACTGCGAAACAAAGATTATAGTAAGTTCTTTTTTAAGAAATATTACAATTTCAAAAGGAAGGGTAACAATAATCTTCGTTGGCAAGAGAGAATCAAGAGGATACCAAATGTTCCAAAAGAACGTTTGAAAGGGTCAAGCGAACAAGGGCGCAGGGCGAATGCCTTGGCACTGGGAGCCGATGAAAGACGTGATAAGCTGCGATAAGCTTCGGGGAGCTGCAAATAAGCATTGATCCGGAGATTTCTGAATGAGGAAACTCACCTGGGTTCATACTCAGGTACGTTATACTGAACTTAAAAATAGGTATATCGAGGGAACCGCCTGAACTGAAACATCTAAGTAGGGCGAGGAAGAGACATCAAACGAGATTCCGTAAGTAGTGGCGAGCGAACGCGGAAGAGGGCAAACCGGGAGTAGAAATACTTCCGGGGTACGGACCGCATTTAGGACTTGAGTTGTTAACCGAACGGCATGGGAAGGCCGGTCAGAGAGTGTGAGAACCACGTAGGTGAAAACGACAAGAGCTGAGCGAGTTCCAGAGTACGGCCAGACACGTGAAACCTGGTCGGAATACGGGGGGACCACCCTCCAACCCTAAATACTACCCAGTGACCGATAGCGTATAGTACTGTGAAGGAAAGGTGAAAAGCACCCCGGGAGGGGAGTGAAAAAGAACCTGAAACCCTGTGCCTACAAGCACCTAGAGCACGTCAATGTGTGATAGGGTACTTTTTGTAGAACGGTCCGGCGAGCGATTGTATGCAGCAAGGTTAAGGACTTAAGGTCTGGAGCCGAAGCGAAAGCGAGTTTGAAAAGGGCGTTAAGTTGCATACAATGGGCCCGAAACCGGGTGACCTACCCATGGTCAGGTTGAAGTGGAAGTAAAATTCCATGGAGGACCGAACCGACCTCCGTTGAAAAGGCGGCGGATGAACTGTGGGTAGCGGAGAAATTCCAATCGAACCCGGAGATAGCTGGTTCTCCCGAAATAGTTTTAGGACTAGCCTCAAGTTAGATACCTGGAGGTAAAGCACTGAATAGCCTAGCGGCCGAGAGGTTAGCGAAGCTTATCAAACTCAGAATGCCAGAGTATTGATGCTTGGGAGTCAGACAGTGTCAGATAAATGTCATTGTCAAAAGGGAAACAGCCCAGATCTACAGCTAAGGTCCCAAAGTCAGGTTAAGTGGAAAACGATGTGAAGATACGTAGACAACCAGGATGTTGGCTCAGAAGCAGCCACACATTCAAAGAGTGCGTAATAGCTCACTGGTCGAGCGTCTTTGCGCGGAGAATTTAACGGGGCTAAACCTGACACCGAAGCTTAGGCAATACAGTAATGTATTGGGTAGGGGAGCGTTGTATACGCGGTGAAACAGTAGCGCAAGCGGCTGTGGAGTGTATAGAAGTGAGAATGCCGGAATGAGTAGCGCGAATGCAGTGAGAATCTGCATGGCCGAAAGCCTCAGGTTTCTGGAGGAAGGTTCGTCCGCTCCAGGTTAGTCGGGAGCTAAGGTGAGGCCTAACGGCGTAGCCGATGCACAGACGGTAGAGATTCCGTCACCACCAAAAGAGTTAAACACAGGGACACATTTGAAGTCTCGGAGCCGGGTGTTGGTTCCGGTAGCGATCGAGGGAAATTAGTACCGAAGTCCGGGATGGAAGATGGCGAGAAAAGCTGTGTGTATTTCTGCGGTGCCCGTACCGCAAACCGACACAGGTAGGTAGGAAGAAGATTCTAAGGCCAACGGGAGAAGGGTTGTTAAGGAACTCGGCAAATTGACCCCGTAACTTCGGGAGAAGGGGTGCTCTAGAGATGGAGCCGCAGAGAATCGGCCCAAGCAACTGTTTACCAAAAACACAGGTTTGTGCTAAATCGAAAGATGACGTATACGAGCTGACGCCTGCCCGGTGCTGGAAGGTTAAGAGGAGATGTGCAAGCATTGAATCGAAGCCCCAGTGAACGGCGGCCGTAACTATAACGGTCCTAAGGTAGCGAAATTCCTTGTCAGGTAAGTTCTGACCCGCATGAAAGGCGTAATGATTTGGGCACTGTCTCAACAGCCCGCCCGGCGAAATTGTAGTACCGGTGAAGATGCCGGTTACCCGCGACAAGACGGAAAGACCCCATGGAGCTTTACTGTAGCCTAATATTGGGTTTCGATGTTGCATGCACAGGATAGATGGGACACTGGGAAGCAAGAGCTTTGGCTTTTGTGGAGTGGCCGTTGGGATACCATCCTTGCGATATTGGAATTCTAACCTGCGCCTTTGAATCAAGGCGGGGGACATTGTTAGGTGGGCAGTTTGACTGGGGCGGTCGCCTCTTAAAGAGTAACGGAGGCGTTCAAAGGTTCGCTCAGCTTGAACGGAAATCAAGCAAAAGAGTGCAAACGCAGAAGCGAGCCTAACTGCGAGACTGACGGGTCGAGCAGTAACGAAAGTTGGAGTTAGTGATCCGGTGGTATGTGAGTGGAAATGCCATCGCTCAACGGATAAAAGTTACCCTGGGGATAACAGGCTGATCTCCCCCAAGAGTCCACATCGACGGGGAGGTTTGGCACCTCGATGTCGGCTCATCGCATCCTGGGGCTGTATTCGGTCCCAAGGGTTTGGCTGTTCGCCAATTAAAGCGGTACGCGAGCTGGGTTCAGAACGTCGTGAGACAGTTCGGTCCCTATCTGTCGTGGGCGCAGGATATTTGATGGGAGCTGTTCCTAGTACGAGAGGACCGGAGCGGACGTACCTCTGGCGCACCAGTTGTTCTGCCAAGGGCATAGCTGGGCAACTATGTACGGATCGGATAAACGCTGAAAGCATCTAAGCGTGAAGCCGACCCAAAGATAAGATATCCCATTGTTTCAAACAAGTAAGACCCCTTGAAGACTACAAGGTTGATAGGCACGATGTGTAAGTGGAGCGATCCATTCAGCAAGCGTGTACTAATAGGTCGAGGGTTTGACCACAATTCGCTTGAGACTTTTAAGTCAACGAAAAAATGTTAGCAGTGATTATTCAGTTTTGAAGGCACGTCCTTCTAAGAAATACTGGACAGAAACACAGAAATGTGTTATACTGATTCAGTCAAATCGGTCGGTGTCGATGACGGTAAGGTTCCACCTGTTCCCATTCTGAACACAGAAGTTAAGCTTACTTGTGCCGAAGATAGTTAGCTGGAAACGGCTTGTGAAAATAGGTAGTCGCCGACTTGAATAGAAAGCTCTGAGATGAAAGTCTCAGGGCTTTTTTGTTGCATGAACATAAAAATACATAGCCGGAAATTTGCAGGAAAAAGCGCTTTTGCCTCGTGTTACAAGGTGAAAGCGCTTTACAATTTTGCAAAAAGGATGCGACTAATCATGAAACGATTCCACCGCCACTGTAGGCGGCTATGTATTCTGGCGGCATTGCTTGTGCTGCTGGTGTTATTTCTGCGGCAGAATGTTTTGCTGGATACATCCAGCAGACATGCGATCTTGCTAGATGCCCAAAGCGGGCGGGTACTGGCGCAGAAACGTGCCGATGAGCGTGCTGCACCGGCATCCCTGACAAAAATGATGACTGTGCTGCTGGCCATCGAGGCAGAGCCCGACTTGGATAAACAGGTGACACTGCCGGAGGATATTTTTCCAGCCTTACAGACCGAAAAAGCATCTATGGCAGGCTTTGCGCCCGGGGAGACAGTCACTGTGCGGGACCTGCTCTATGGTGCGATGCTGCCTTCCGGTGCAGAATGCTGTGAGGCGCTGGCGCGGCTGGTAAGTGGCAGCGAAGAAAACTTTGCCGCACTGATGAACCAAAAGGCCGCAGAGCTTGGCATGAAGAACACCCATTTTACGAACGCTACCGGCCTGACCGACACCGAGCACTATTCCAGCGCAGCAGATATGGCAAAGCTGTTGCAGGCAGCGCTGCATAATGTGACCTTCCGCACCATTTTTACAACGGAGCACTACACCACCACAGCGACTGCGCAGCACCCGGAAGGTGTTTCGCTGACTAGCACACTGCTGGGCAAGCTGGACGGAACGGAGCTTCCGGCAGGGGCACAGATCGAGGGTGGCAAAACAGGGTATACCGCCGCCGCAGGGCTGTGTCTGGCCAGCCTTGCCACCGTAAACAGAAAAGAGTACATCCTTGTTACGCTTGCCGCGCCCGGAGATCACGGGACGGAGCAGTACAATATCCGCGATGCAGTGCATGTGTACCGGAAACTGGCGGATAAAAAATAACCGCGCTACACAGGGCTCGCCTTGCAAACCAGGTGCTCCGGCGGTACAATAGGGACATTCTATCATGGAAAAGGATGTTTGACTATGCGAGACGAAGCCATTGACCTGTGCGGACAGGTGGATTTTATCCGTACGGATGCCATGCCGCTGCTGGAGCGGGATACGCAGTTCCGCTTTGCCTGTGCGGGCTGCGGCAACTGCTGCCGCGGGCGGGAGGATATCGTGCTGTCCGGCTATGATTTGTGGCGCATTGCCGCCCGGCTACGCTTGCCACCGCAGATCGTGGCCCGGGGCTACTGCCGCAGCAGCATTGGCAGGGTGAGCCATTTACCGGTGCTGCGGCTTGCTCCGGTGAAGGAAAACCGCAACAACTGCCCCTTTCTGACCGAAAACCACTGCGCCATCCATGAGGCTGAGCCGCTGGTTTGCGCGCTGTATCCGCTGGCGCAGGAGATCAGCCGGGCAGGGGAGATGCATTACTTTTTGCAGCCCACCGGCTGCGGCGGGCAGGTGATCGAGGCAAGGGTGCAGGATTACCTTGCCCGCTACAATGTGCCCGCCCGGGAAGCCATTGACGTGCGCTGGGCGCAGACCTGCATGGCGCTGGAAGATACCGTGGAGCAGCTGGAGGCAGTGCTCAGCCCGGTGCTGGTGCGCCGGATGCAGGCGAAGCTCTGGCAGGCACTGTATTTTGGCTACGATTACGCGCAGGATTATCTGCCGCAGCTGGAAGCAAACCTGCAAACGCTGGACACGGAACTGCACAAACTGACGGAATATCAGAAAAAACGAAATAATTGTTCGAAATAATTGATGGATGGCTTTACTTGAATCGATAATAAAGGCCGTTTTCAGGTAAAAGTGGATTGTTTTGCCTACGATTCTGTGCTATACTTCACGAGTGTAAAGCGAACCTTGTTTGATCCGCTTACAATATCGGCCCGGAGTGCGGCGTCCTGTTGGCTGCAAGGGCTGGAGATAGAGGAGATCATCAATATGCGTAAAATCACTCGTCGTTCCTTCCTGACTGCTGCCGCTGCCTGCGGTGCAGCAGCTGCTCTTTCTGCCTGCGGCGGTTCTTCCTCCGCATCTTCTGCGGCAGCGTCCTCCACGGCCGCTTCTGCATCGGTTGCTGCCGCCGCTAACGGCGAAAAGTTCACCGTTGGCATCTGCCAGCTGGTGCAGCACGCTGCACTGGATGCCGCTACGCAGGGCTTTGAGGATGCTCTGACCGCTTCCTTTGGCGAGAACGTCACCTTCGACTTCCAGAATGCACAGGGCGATTCCGCTACCTGTGCCACCATTGCCAACGGCTTTGTTTCCTCCGGCGTGGCACTGATCATGGCAAATGCTACCCCTGCTCTGCAGGCTGCACAGGCCGCTACCAACACCATCCCCATTCTGGGCACCTCCGTTACCGAGTACGGCGTGGCACTGGGTCTGGATAACTTCTCCGGCACCGTGGGCGGCAACGTCTCCGGCACCTCCGATCTGGCACCGCTGGATCAGCAGGCAGACATGATCGTGGAGTGGATGCCCGAGGTCAAGAAGGTTGGCCTGCTGTACTGCTCTGCCGAGGCGAACAGCCAGTATCAGGTAGACGAAGTGCAGAAGTATCTGGAGGCTAAGGGCGTAACTGCTACCCAGTACGCTTTCTCGGATTCCAACGATCTGTCCTCTGTCTGCCAGAAGGCTGCAGACGAGAACGATGCACTGTATGTGCCTACTGATAACACTGTTGCCGCCAATACCGGCATCGTGGACGGCATCTGCCGCCCGGCTAAGAAGCCTGTGTTCGCCGGTGAGGAGGGCATTTGCTCCGGCTGTGGCGTGGCTACCCTGTCCATCAGCTACTATGATCTGGGCTACACCACCGGTGAGATGGCAGTCAAGATCCTGAACGGTGAGAGCGACATCTCCACCATGCCCATCGAGTACACCGATGTGACCAAAAAGTACAACAAGGCTGTCTGCGATGACCTTGGCCTGACCGCACCGGAAGGCTATGTAGAGATCGAAGCCTGATAACAGCAAAACCGGAACAATATAAAAATAGCGGAGAAGAGTGAATTCTTGCTCTTCTCCGCTTTCCCGTATCAAAGCGGGAGATAAAAAGTGTAATGTTTAGGAGGAAATTGTTTTGGAGATCATTGCAAGACTTGCAAACCTGCCGGGCGCTTTACCGGGTGCCTGTGCGCAGGGGCTTATCTGGGGTATCATGGCCATTGGCGTGTACCTGACCTACCGCATTCTGGATGTAGCCGACCTGACCGTGGACGGTAGCTTTGGCACCGGCGGCGCAGTGTGCGTCATGTGCCTGCTTTCCGGCATGAACGTCTGGGCAGCATTGCTGATGGCTGTGCTGGCCGGCCTTGCTACCGGCCTTGTCACTGGCCTGTTGCACACCTTTATGGGCATTCCCGCCATTCTGGCCGGTATTCTGACCCAGCTGGCACTGTATTCCATCAACCTGAAGATCATGGGCAAGGCCAACCAGTCCATCAACGTGGATAAGTACGGCTTGCTCATCTCCCTGCGCTGGGTCAAGGAATTTGCCCTGCACAACCCCATCATCATGGTCATCCTTGTTACGGTGGTTGTTATCGGGGTGCTGTACTGGTTCTTCGGTACGGAGCTGGGCTGCGGCATCCGCGCTACCGGCTCTAACCCTGCCATGTCCCGCGCACAGGGCATCAACACCAACTTCAACATCGTGCTGGGTCTGGCCGTTTCCAATGCGCTGGTGGCACTGTCCGGTGCGCTGCTCAGCCAGTATCAGGGCTTTGCAGACGTCGGCATGGGACGCGGTGCTATCGTCATCGGACTGGCTGCCGTCATTATTGGCGAGGCCGTGTTTGGTCGCATCTTCCATAACTTTGCCCTCAAGATGGCCTCTGTTTCCATCGGCGCGATCATCTATTATATCGTCATTCAGCTGGTGCTGACACTGGGCTTTGACGCAAATCTGCTCAAGCTGCTGAGTGCCTCTGTGGTGGCAGTGTTCCTTGCTGTGCCGTACTGGAAGGGCAAATACTTCTCGAAGCCGGTCAAAAAGGCAAAGGAGGGCTCAAAAAATGCTTGAGATCCAAAATGTTTCCAAAACCTTCAATGCAGGCACGGTGAACCAGAAAACCGCCCTGAACGGGTTGAACCTGAAGCTGAACGAGGGCGATTTCGTAACCGTCATCGGCGGCAACGGTGCAGGTAAATCCACCATGCTGAATGCCGTTGCCGGTGTATGGCCGGTGGACGAGGGCAAGATTTTGATCGACGGCGTGGACGTCACCCGCCTGAGCGAGCATCAGCGTGCCGCCTACATTGGCCGCGTGTTTCAGGACCCCATGACCGGCACCGCCGCTACCATGCAGATCGAGGAAAATCTGGCGCTGGCAGCCCGGCGCGGCAAGCGCCGCACCCTGCGCATCGGCATCACCAAGGCCGAGCGGGAGCAGTACCGTGAGCTGCTCAAGACTCTTGATCTTGGCCTTGAGGATCGCCTGACCGCCCGCGTGGGGCTTCTTTCCGGCGGTCAGCGGCAGGCGTTGACTTTGCTGATGGCTACCATGAACAAGCCCAAACTCCTGCTGCTGGACGAGCACACCGCCGCACTGGACCCCAAAACGGCACTGAAGGTGCTTACCCTTTCGGCACGCATCGTGGAGGAGAACCATCTGACCACCATGATGATCACCCACAACATGAAGGATGCCATCAAGTACGGCAACCGCCTGATTATGATGCACGAGGGCCATATCATCTACGACGTGGCAGGGGAAGAGAAGCAGAAGCTGCACGTCTCCGACCTGCTGGCAAAGTTCCAGATCGCCAGCGGCGGCGAGTTTGCCAACGACCGCATGATTTTGTCCAACTAAACTGAAACAAAAGGGTGTTTCATCCGCTTATGGTTGGAACGCCCTTTTTCTGTGTCCCGCGATTGCAATGCAAAAAACAGGCTCCCCGCCAAATGGCAGGGAGCCTGTTTTTGTATGCGGCTTACCGCTTGATATCGTAGTTCATGTTCATCAGGTTGCGGATGGTGCTCACATCATCGGTGATGTTGGCGTCGCCGTGGATGGTGTGCTTGATGGCGCTGCTGGCTACCGCAAAGTTGATCATATCCATGGCCTTGTAGTTGTGCAGCATGGCGTAGATCAGGCCGCTGGCAAAGGCGTCGCCGCCACCCACGCGATCCAGAATGTTAAAGGTGTACAGCTTGCTCTCGAAGGTATGACCCTCGTACCACATAAAGGCCTTCAGGCTGTTTTCGCTGCCGCTGTGGGCGTAGCGCACATGGCGGGCGATGCACTTCAAGTTAGGGTAGCGCTCGATAAACCGCTGGAAGATCTCGTCCTGCTGCTCGTAGCTGGGCTGCAGGGGCACGCCGTCCTTCCAGTCGCCCTTGCTGTGGTCGTTTTCGTCCTTCCACAGGTGGTAGGGCTCAATGCCCATCAGAACGTCCACATAGGGCAGACACTCGGTGCAGAAGTCCCGTGCTTCCTCCCAAGTCCACAGGGTGGAGCGGAAGTTGCCGTCAAAGCTCACGGTCAGGCCCTTCTTCTTGGCAACCTTCAGCATATCAAGGATCAGGCTGCGGCAGTTGGGTGCCAGTGCCGGGGTAATGCCGCTGAGGTGCAGCCAGTCGTAGCCGTCCAGCAGAGCGTCCAGATCTACCTGAGAAAAATCGTACTCGGTAATGGCGCTGTGCTTACGGTCGTAGATGACCTTGGAAGCGCGGATGCCGTAGCCGGTCTCCAGATAATAAGTACCCAGACGGTTAGAGGGGGTCTCGTCCGGCTCGGTCAGGATCATGGGGGTGCAGTGCACATCGTTGGAGCGCAGCCAGCGCACAGCGCTTTTGCCCAGACTGTTGTTGGGCACTACGCTGAAGAAAGTGCTGTCTACGCCAAGGTTTGCCAGCGCCAGCGCAATGTTGGCCTCGCTGCCGCCGTAACTGGCCTCAAAGCCGGATGCCATGCGGATCTTTTCGTAGTTCGGCGGGGTCAGGCGCAGCATGATCTCACCACAGGTGATGAACTTCTGGCCATTGGGTTCGCTGCCAAGGATCGGATTGAAATGTTCCATAACGCTCCTCCTGATAACATTGCGGACACTCGCAACTATTAACACATCGTTGTATCCATTATAGTGCGTTCCCGGACAGAATGCAAGAGTTTGCACGCGCAAGCAAGAGAAAATAAAACCGAAAATTTGGTAAAGTTGCCGAAAAAACTGCTCTGCCGCAGAATTATACCCCGGTCAGGTCAAAGCTGGGGGTGTATTCCTCCTTGGCGCTGCTCTTCTGCTGCATATAGCCCTGCACAAGCCCCTTGTCCATGGCGTAGTTCACCACCCGGCGGTATTCATAGGTGGTGATGCGCCGCCCGATGCCGTGCTCTGCGGCCTTGTAGAAGGGGGTATACTGGCTCATGACACTGGGCAGAAAGCACCCGGGGTCGGCGTCGTTCCACGCAGCCATCTGGTCCAGCACAGCAAAGCTGTCCTCCACATGACCCGGCAACGCCAGATGCCGCAGGATGACCCCCTTTTGCAGGATGCCGTCTGCATCGAACACCGGGTGCCCGGCCTGCGCCATCATGGCCTCGATGGCGGGCTTTGCCTGTGCAAAATAGTCCGGCGCGGCGGAAAGCTCTGCGGAAAGGGCAGAGGACACATATTTTAAATCAGCCAGCCAGATGTCAATGTACCCGCGCCATGCCTCCACGCTTTCCAACGTCTCGTAGCCGCCGGTGTTGCACACGATGGGCAGCCGCAGCCCCTTGGCGCGGGCAAGATCCAGCGCGGCAATGATCCACGGCTGCCACTGCCCCGGGGTGACCAGATTGATGTTGTGCGCGCCCTGCGCCTGTAGATCCAAAAAGATCTCAGCCAGATGCTCCACGGTGATCTCTTTGCCCAGCCCCTCGGCACTGATGGGGTAGTTCTGGCAGAAGCAGCACTTCAGGGTGCAGCCGGAAAAGAACACCGTGCCGCTGCCCCTTGTGCCGCTGATGCAGGGCTCCTCCCAATGGTGCAGGGCAGCGCGGGCAGCTTTTAGCGTAGCGCCTGCCCCGCAGAAGCCGGTGCGCCCGGCGGCACGGTCGGCACCGCAGCGGCGGGGGCAGAGGGTACAGCGAGTGGGAACGGAAATGGTTTTCGGCATAATATCCAAAGTCCTTTGCTTAAAATTTTCGTATTCAGTATACCACTTTTGGTGCCATTCGTGCTATACTGAAATACAGAGAAACGATAATACAAAAAACGCAACATCTTTGCAGGGCAAGGAATGCGTTACGATGGAGGAAGCCATGCGCACCGAAACCGATGAGATCCGCGATAATCTGAAATATCTGACCCTGCTGGCCAGAGATTACCCTTCGCAGGCGGCAGCTGCCAGCGAGATCATCAGCACGCAGGCGCTGCTCAAGCTGCCCAAGGGCACCGAGCATTTCATGAGCGACCTGCACGGCGAAAACGAGGCCTTTGTGCACATCCTGAACTCCGCTTCCGGTGTCATCCGGGAAAAGGTGGATGCCGTGCTGGGTGACACCATGCCGGAGGCAGCCCGTGCAGAGCTTGCCACCCTGATCTACTATCCCACCGAAAAACTGCCCCAGCTCAAGGCGCGATGCACCACCGAGGATGCATTGGAGCAGTGGTATACCCAGACCCTTCTCCAGCTGATCGATATCTGCCGTCTGGTGTCCTCCAAGCACACCCGCGACCATGTGCGCCGTTGTTTGCCCTCCAGCTGCGGCTATATTCTGGACGAGCTGCTCCATGCCCACTTTGAGGATCACGATAAAGACCTGTATTACGGCCAGATCGTGGGCAGCATCATCGAGAACGGCCGCGCCGACCGCTTTATCGTGCGCCTGTGTGAACTCATCAAGCATCTGGCGGTGGATAAGCTGCATATTGTGGGCGACCTGTTTGACCGCGGCCCCCGCCCGGACATTATTCTGGATCTGTTGATGCGACACCATAACGTGGATATCCAGTGGGGCAACCATGACGTGGTATGGATGGGTGCTGCCGCCGGAAGTCCTATCTGCATCTGCACCGTACTTAAGACCACGCTTGCCTACCACAACCACGGGATGCTGGAGGATTGCTACGGCATCAATCTGCGGCACTTGCAGCGCATGGCAGAGCAATTCTACGGCGAGGATGACCTTTCCATCTGGATGCCCCACACGGACGCCGCCCGCGGCCCCTATACGGAGGGGATGCTCCACCGCTGCGCTGTGATGCACAAGGCCATCTCCATCCTCATGTTCAAGCTGGAGTGTCAGGTCATCGACCGCAACCCGGATTTCCAGATGCAGGGGCGGGATTATCTGCGCCGCATCGACTGGGACGCCCACACCGTGCAGATAGGGGAGAAGCGCTACCCCCTGCGGGACACCTCCTTCCCCACGGTAGACCCGGCAGACCCTGCAAAGCTGAACCCGGACGAGGAGCTGGTGCTGCGCAAGCTGGTACAGTCCTTCCGTCAGAGCGAAAGATTGCAGCAGCACATTGAATTTTTGTATGCCAAGGGCAGCGTGTACCACATTGAAAACGGCAATCTGCTCTACCACGGCGCTGTGCCCATGAACACGAAGGGTGGCTTTGCAGTAGAACACTTCGAGGGACGCCGCTACTCCGGCCGTGCCCTGATGGATTACTGTGACGCCCGCGCCCGCCGGGGCTACTACGGGGCGGAGGGCAGCGCCGCCCGCCAGAGCGGACAGGATTTTCTATGGTATCTGTGGTGCGGCAAGCTTTCGCCGCTGTTTGGCCGCAGCGCCATGACCACCTTTGAGCGGCTGTATATCGCAGACCCCGCCACCCATACGGAGGTCAAGGACCCCTATTATAGCTGGTACAACGACGAAGCTGCCTGCCGCCGCATTCTGGCAGAGTTCGGTCTGCCGGGCACGAGCCATATCGTCAACGGCCATGTGCCGGTGCAGGAGAAAAACGGCGAGAGCCCCATCAAAGGCGGGGGACGGCTGGTGGTCATTGACGGCGGGTTCTGCCGCGCCTACCACGAAAAGACCGGCATTGCCGGGTATACGCTGGTGTATTCCAGCCGCACCATGTCCCTGCGCACCCATCAGCCCTTTGAAAGCGTAGAAAAGGCGGTGCGGGAGAATTTGGACATCCTGTCCCAGAAGAACATTCTGGAGACTGAAAATCATCGCATCCTCGTGGAAGATACGGACGAGGGCGAGGTGCTGCGGGAACGCGTGCACGACCTCAAGCAGCTGGTAACGGCCTATCAGCTGGGCTGGATCCCGGAAGCGCGGTGCGAGGATCACGTTTGGTGATATCGCCAAAGGGTAAAATTCGGGCCAGCCTTGGTCAAAATTGATGAAATTTTAATAAATTTTTGGAATATCCGCGTGTAATCTGGGCAAAACAGAAAATAATGAAACAGATACAAATCGGGCTTTGCTTTTTTGTGGAAGTAGTGTATAATAGGATAGTTATAAATCTGCCCCGGTGTTGGTAAATCTGTACACCCTGGCGGTACAAGTAACGAAATGGAATGCTTTCAGTAGCCTTAACAGGCCTGTGACACAGGCCTTTGACAAGGAGATCATAAAAGTGGAGAAATTTGTTATTACCGGCGGTAAGCCCCTGCACGGAGAAGTGACTATTTCCGGCGCAAAAAATGCGGCTGTGGGTATTCTGCCTGCTACCATTCTGGCAGCGGATGTCTGCGTGATCGAAAATCTGCCCGATATCAGCGATGTGTCGGTCAGCCTCAAGATCCTGAGTACTCTTGGTGCACAGGTGAAGATGCTCAACCGCAACACCTACGAGATCGATACACGGCATCTGGTCACCACCAATGTCCCGGACGATCTGTCCCGTCAGATGCGCGCCAGCTACTACTTCCTCGGCGCGCTGCTCTCCCGTTTCGGCAAGGCACAGGTGGCTATGCCCGGCGGCTGCAATCTGGGCCCCCGCCCCATCGACCAGCACCTGAAGGTGTTCAGCGCGCTGGGCGCAGAGGACAGCGTGGACTACGGCATGATCACCGTGCGCTCCAAGCAGGAGCTGACCGGTGCCCATATCTTCTTTGATAAGGTCAGCGTGGGCGCTACCATGAACGGTATGCTCTCTGCGGTCATGGCCAAGGGTCAGACCATTCTGGAAAACTGCGCCAAGGAGCCCCATGTGGTGGATCTGGCAAACTTTTTGAATATGTGCGGCGCAGACGTGCGCGGTGCCGGTACGGATGTCATCAAGGTGCGCGGCGTGGAAAAGATGCACGGCTGCACTTACAGTATCATCCCGGATCAGATCGAAGCCGGCAGCTACATGGTGGCTGCCGCTGCCACCGGCGGCGATGTGCTCATCAAGAACGTCACCCCCAAGCACTTGGAGCCCATCACGGCCAAGCTGCGCCGTGCAGGGATCACTGTGGAAGAATTTGACGATGCAGTGCGGGTATCCCGCACCGGCGATATTCTGCCGCTGAAGATCAACACCATGCCGCACCCCGGTTTCCCCACCGATATGCAGCCCCTGATGGGTGTGCTGCTGAGCGTGGCCAAGGGCACCAGCACCATCACCGAGAGCGTGTGGGACAACCGCTTCCGCTATGTGGATGAGCTGCGCAAGATGGGTGCCAGCGTACAGGTGGACGGTCAGGTGGCCGTATTTGAAGGAGTGGAAAAGCTCAGCCCCGCCCCGCTGCGCGCCTCCGACCTGCGTGCCGGTGCTGCTATGGTGGTGGCCGCTTTGATGGCCGATGGCACCAGCGAGATCGAGGAGATCGGCCATATCGAGCGCGGCTACGAGAATATTGTGGAAAAGCTGCGCGGTCTGGGTGCAGAGATCAGCAAGGTGGAGCGGATGCCCGCCGCGCTGGAACAGGCCCTTTAACACAAACAAAAAACAAACAGCCTGCCGTAAGTTCTGTGCGGCGGGCTGTTTTCAGGTTTTAACATAAGAGGTTTTCATGGCAGAGTTCATTTCATTGTATTCCGGTTCTTCCGGCAACAGCAGCGTGGTGCGCTGCGGTGCGCAGTACCTCATCGTGGATATGGGCAAGGGGGTGCGCACCACCACGGCAGCGCTCAAATCGCTGGGGCTTGCCATCAGCGATTGCGCGGGCATCCTTGTCACCCACGAGCACAGCGACCACGTCAAGGGGCTTTCCACCTTCCTGAAAAAGAACCCGCTGCCGGTGTACGGTGCAGCGGCTACGCTGGATTTTCTGGACGCCAACGATATCGTGCCCGCCAACTGTGAGCTGAATGCGTTGGAGGGCAGGGAAGAGGACATCGGCTGCTTTGGGGTGCAGTCTTTCCCCACCAGCCACGATGTACCCTGCGTGGGCTACCGCATCCACACCCCGGACGATAAGACCATGACCATCGCCACCGACCTTGGTACTCTGACCCCGCCGGTGCACGAGGCGCTTTCCGGCTGCGACCTTGTGGCGCTGGAAAGCAACTACGACCTGCACATGCTGCGCAGCGGGCCCTACCCCTACTATCTGCGCGCCCGCATCGAGAGCGTGCGGGGACATCTTTCCAACGATGAATGCTCCGCAAAGCTTCTGGAACTGATCCAGAGCGGCTGCAAAAAGTTTGCCCTGTGCCATCTCTCGCAGGAGAATAACACACCCGCTCTTGCTTTGCAGACCGTGTTCACCACCTTGGGTGCAGCCGGTGTCGTGCCGGAAAAGGACTGCATCGTGCAGGCACAGCGCCGCAATGAGGTAAGCCCTGCATTAGAGTTCTGATTTGTCAAACAATAAAGCCATCTGCCACAGCTGATTCCAAGGGCTTTAAACCCCGGTCATGCTGCGGCAGATGGCTTTTCGTTTGCGCGGTGATTCGCACTTATTTTGCGATTGCTTCTCTCAAAAGATGTACAATTCCGGCAGAAATAAATCGACTTATTCTGCGGCCTTCTGTACCCGGATATCACTGCCTAAGAACTGGATCTGCACAAAGGCTGCAAGGCGGCTGGAGATCTTCTCTGTATACAGCTTTTCCAGCAGCGTACCGTCCGTGATGTTGGTGGTGACGATGGTGGGCAGCTTTGCGCCCAAGCGGTTATTCAGCAGGCTGTATAGATTGGTCAGGAAGAAGCTGGAGTTGAATTCCGTGCCCAAATCGTCCAAGATCAGCAGATCGGCGTTGCAGGCAGTCTGGAACAAGGTCTCCTCCTCGCCGCCGGGGTCTGTGCCGAAATGCAGCGCCTCCAGCTTGCCGAAAAAGTCCGGGCAGGAGACATAGATCACATCGTAGTTCTGCCGCAGCACCTCCCCGGCAATGGCAAGGGCGGCATGGGTCTTGCCCAGCCCTGCGTTGCCTACCAGCAGCAGGCTTTCGCGGGTGGCAGGGGAGAAGTCCGCGGCGTAATCCCGCAGGTCGGCCAGAACCTCGGCCATGTAGCTGCGCACGCTCTCACCCAGCGCCTTGTCCACCGTGTTGGGGTAGTAGTCCAGCTGCATGGTGTCAAAGCTGGAGATGGACAGGCTGGACAGCTCCTCGATCTCCTTCCGGCGCAGTTGCTGCATCACCCGGCGCACACAGTCGCAGGTGTGGCCGTCCACCGCGCCGGTGTCCTCGCACCGCTTGCAGGTGAACTTCGGCTCCAGCGCATCCGCAGGGCGTCCGCTCTCAGCCAGTAGGGTAGTCAGCTTCTGCTTTGCCGCCGCAAGGGCAGCGGCGGTCTCGGTGCGGTCCTTGCCGGAAGCTCCGGCAATGGCGCAGCGAATGCCCCGCACCCGCACCTCCTCCTCGGCGTGGCGCAGCCCGGGGATGGCGGCCTCGGCTTCGGCCTGTGCATCCTGCGCCAAAGCGCGAGCGGTCTGCCGCCGCATGGCTACGGTGCGCAATGCCTGCTGATATAATTCGTTTTTGGTACGCATAAAGGCTCCTTACTCCGGCTTCTTAATAAGAGAACGGCGGCGGGTGGCGTTTTTCAGGATATCGTTTCCGCTGGGCGTGTCGCGGTCCACCCGGATATTCCGGCTGGCACCGGCTGCGGCCACAGGGCCGCGCACATCATGGATGTTGCGCAGACCCTTGGCGTTCCATGTTTTCAGGATGCTGTTCCAGTACCACAGATCCCGCTTGGGACCAGCCTGTACGGCGGCTTCCTGTACCATGGCGTCATCGTAGCCGTACACCTCGTACCAGCGCGCAATGGCCTTGCGCCCGCCCAGCGTCAGCTCCTCGGGGGAGATCTGCAGCAGGCCGCTGACATACTCCTCGCGGCTCTGGCGCAGCGCCAGCAGCTTTAAGTGGGCGTCAGCCTGTTCGCCGGTCTCCACGCCCTCGGCACGCCAGACCTTCAGTTCGTGGGTCACGGCGGCTAGGGTGCGCTTGCCCCGGCTGGCCACATAGGCCACACAGAGCATCACGGTCTCGGGTGCAAAGCCCTCCTGCACATACAGGTTTACCAGCTTTTCCATCTCGGTGTGGGTCAGCGGACGGGCAAAGCTGGTCTGTGCGCAGTCGATCAGGCTGGAGATCATAGGGTCGGTGCGGCTGGCAGCGGCGATCTCCGCCCAGCGCATGGGGGCAGGGGCGCTGGGCTCTGCGCCCGGCGCGGCGTTTTCCTCGTAGCGTTCCAAAAGCCCTGCACCTGCCCAGAAGGCCAGCGCGCTCTCAGCGCTGATGCGGCTGCGCAGCTTGAGGTCGGCGCAGATCTTGTCCGAGTCGGTCACGCCGGTAGCCAGCACATACAGCGCCACCCGCACATTGTATTCTTCGGCAATGCCCAGCTTAGAGAACACCAGCTGCGGCACGGCGATGGTATCGCCTTTCAGTTCTTTCAAACGGTAGATCATGGTTTCCTCGTTCGGTTTATTCGTTGGCAGGATCCGGCTCGGCAGGCGGCTCCCAAGGGTCGCAGTCCATCATGTCCGGGCAGTTGTTCCAGCGCTCCGGCGCGGCATCGTAGGCGTCTTTCAGATACTGCGCGGCGGCGGCACGCCCTTCGTCCGTAAGCGGAAATACCTCCCGGCGGCGCAGGGCGGGGTCGGTCTTGTCGATCGTCCAAGGCGCGGGCCAGTAGTCCACGGTGAGAATTTTCTCCTCTTTGGTGGCATCCGCGCCGCCGTCCGGGTCCGGCACGGTGCGCTTGCCCGGCGTAAGCCGGTAGCGCAGCCCGGCCTCGTTGCCGCTGTAATCATTCTTGCACAAAAAGTAGTGCAGCAGGGGAACAAAGATCATGGTGCAGCTCGTCCTTTCCGGCAAAAGGCGCGGCCTTTTGCGCAATCAATTCTATTATAAAGCCGCTGGGCTAAAATGCAATAACTTTTTGTGAAACTCCCTGCAAAAGCTGCCCCGCTTACAGGAAATCCGGCCTTGACAGCACCGCAGAAATATGGTAGAATATTGCCTGTTGCAGCAGATGTGCAATGTGCTACTGTGGCTCAGCTGGTAGAGCAGCTCACTCGTAATGAGCAGGTCGCCTGTTCGAATCAGGTCAGTAGCTCCAAAAAGAAACCCCCGAAAGTTGGCTTGTGAAGCCGATTTTCGGGGGTTTTTGTTTGTACGGCAGGGGATGGGAAAGTGGGCGATTGTGCCTTAATTACCCCTGTTTATCTGGAAATTGCTTTATTTAGTGGCGCAAAAGACGGCGCAATAATAGCACAGTGCATTTCTACATCGTGCTAAAAATGGGCAAACAAAAACCACGGTGCGCGTGCATCGTGGTTCAATCGTCAACGTAGTTATCTACATCTGGCCATTCGGTCATATTTTCGCTTTCTTTTTCCAGCTTTTTGATTTCAGCTGCAAGTTCTTCCGGTGTTTTACCAGAAGGCGTGTATTCTTTCATTTGATTTCACTCCATTCGATTCCGTACCAGCGTTTCCCATTTTTTGTTGGTTTCAATACGCGGGCATCATAAATCTTTCCATTGCGCAATGTAATAGGATCGTCTTTTTCGATAAATCTTACTTTGATCATATCGCCTGTACGCATTGAGGTTCGGTTTCTGATAAGGTGATAAGACATTCTGGCTTGTTGCAAACTCATTTCGTTTGCACCGCCGGGAAGGTTGGGCTCGAAAAGCTGCACAGGGTCATTTTCCCAACCACAGACATCACAGATGTCATATTCTGCAACATGGGTCTTGCCGCATACTGGGCAGGGAATCGTTTCTGCCACGATTGTGCCTCTCCATTTTTATTATATAAAAGATACTCCCACACTGCTCCCGAAGGCAGTGCGGTGTACCCTTGCGGATGCACAGGAAGTATCTTATGCAATGAGTATAGCGCCGGACGCTGTAAAATACAATGGAAAATTCGGAATGATCTTATTTTGTATGCGGTGGCATGACCGCCTTGATGTGGGGTTGCTTCTGCGGTATACTGGGGCAGAAGGAAGGCGATGAAAATGGATTTTTCTGAAATTGCAGCGATCGTGGCTATTATTGGAGCCGTTGTATCTCCGGTAGCAACGACATATCTGAACAACAAACACGCAGAAAAAATGAGACAACTGGAATACGAACATCAGGACAAGATAGAAAAACAGCAGCACGATCGTGAGATCTATGAAGGGTACATTCGTGCGGCGGGGGCTTGTGTTCAGGCTGCCAACACAGACGCTCTTCAAGAATTTGGAAAACATTCTGCGCTGGCAATGTACTATGTCGCAGAAGATGTTCGACAAGATATGATGAGACTGGAAAAGATCAATCGATACTCAGATGAACGGACACAGCGTGTTGAACTTTTGAATCAGATCATCGGTAAACTGCGGGAGTTGCGGACAGCAGATCTCGGATCAAGACAATGACAGTGTATATCCACGCCCTCCACGAGGAGGGCGACTGAAAATCGTCCTTGTCGAACCACCCGGCAGGCTCATTTCTATCCACGTCCTCCGCGAGGAGGGCGACGGCCACTGCTGCCGCTTTGCTTCTGCTGGTCTTATTTCTATCCACGCCCTCCGCGAGGAGGGCGACTCAGCATTCCGGGACTTATCGACCATCATTAACAGATTTCTATCCACGCCCTCCGCGAGGAGGGCGACCCGGAGGGCATCGGTTTCCTCGTGCAAGGCGTCCAATTTCTATCCACGCCCTCCGCGAGGAGGGCGACAGCCATCCGTGCCGGTGGCCATGGTGCCGCTCCATCCGTATTTCTATCCACGCCCTCCGCGAGGAGGGCGACCCTGCGAGAACCCGCTGGATGTGCTGCACTACTACATTTCTATCCACGCCCTCCGCGAGGAGGGCGACCTGGGCGGGGGTCAAGTGCGCTTGCACGCTCTTCAATTTCTATCCACGCCCTCCGCGAGGAGGGCGACGGAGCTGCACCCGACCAAGACCAAGATCGTCAGGCTATTTCTATCCACGCCCTCCGCGAGGAGGGCGACTCCAGCGGGGTATCCAGAGCGGGAACCCATTTCAATTTCTATCCACGCCCTCCGCGAGGAGGGCGACTACACCCGCACCGCCGTCAATGTCACCGCAGAAGATTTCTATCCACGCCCTCCGCGAGGAGGGCGACGCCGCCAATATTATTCTTATCATGATTAACCACATCATTTCTATCCACGCCCTCCGCGAGGAGGGCGACCGCATTGCATTTGGGGTCTAAACCTCAGTGAAACAATTTCTATCCACGCCCTCCGCGAGGAGGGCGACCTTCCCATGGCTGGTACAGCTGATAAGGAAGACCATATTTCTATCCACGCCCTCCGCGAGGAGGGCGACGTATAATATAGGTGTAAGAATCGTACACTTATATCAATTTCTATCCACGCCCTCCGCGAGGAGGGCGACCGTAGGCGTGTGCAGGCCGGTCAGGGAGTGCAGGCAATTTCTATCCACGCCCTCCGCGAGGAGGGCGACCGGGACGGCCACACCGGAGATAATCCGGCAAGAGTATTTCTATCCACGCCCTCCGCGAGGAGGGCGACCGGGACGGCCACACCGGAGATAATCCGGCAAGAGTATTTCTATCCACGCCCTCCGCGAGGAGGGCGACGATAAAAAATCAACCCTTTTGCCTGAAATTGATTATTTCTATCCACGCCCTCCGCGAGGAGGGCGACGCAGGCAGGGCAAACGGCGGGGATACGACTTTGGGAATTTCTATCCACGCCCTCCGCGAGGAGGGCGACCGTCGGAAGTCTGACCGGTTGGCTTCTATCCAGCAAATTTCTATCCACGCCCTCCGCGAGGAGGGCGACCCAAGCTACAACATAAGGGGGTTAGGCGTAAGGATATTTCTATCCACGCCCTCCGCGAGGAGGGCGACGAGCTGAACAAAGCTGAAGAAAAAGAACCAACAAAAATTTCTATCCACGCCCTCCGCGAGGAGGGCGACCAGTTTGCGAATCTGGGAGAGCAGCCAGTCAAAAAATTTCTATCCACGCCCTCCGCGAGGAGGGCGACCCTTGTCCAGTCCGTCACGATACCCAGCCCAATAAATTTCTATCCACGCCCTCCGCGAGGAGGGCGACGCTGCGGCAGCACGGGCGGGCTGCTGTCAGCGGTATTTCTATCCACGCCCTCCGCGAGGAGGGCGACAGGGGGGGAATTTAAGTTGTATTGAGTTGTATTCATTTCTATCCACGCCCTCCGCGAGGAGGGCGACTCAGGCTCATGAGAGTCGGTATAGAGATAAAGGATTTCTATCCACGCCCTCCGCGAGGAGGGCGACCTGCGTGCTTGCACCTGTGTTCCGGGAAATTTTTCATTTCTATCCACGCCCTCCGCGAGGAGGGCGACACTTTCGTTTGGCTTGCTGGATTTCCTGCGAAATCATTTCTATCCACGCCCTCCGCGAGGAGGGCGACGTGAGCACATCGCCCATGGTCTTGCGGCCATAAGCATTTCTATCCACGCCCTCCGCGAGGAGGGCGACGTATGGTTATATTATAATCCAACTGCATCCAACTGTATTTCTATCCACGCCCTCCGCGAGGAGGGCGACCCCGCAAGCCGTGGGAGGGCTAAGTTATGACCAACACATTTCTATCCACGCCCTCCGCGAGGAGGGCGACACACGCAGGGTAGCATGGATGACTTTGCCGTGATATTTCTATCCACGCCCTCCGCGAGGAGGGCGACATGGCGCAGACCCCTACAAAAATTGTACCCATACAAATTTCTATCCACGCCCTCCGCGAGGAGGGCGACAAAGCAGGCGGCGACCCAATCGAAGCCCATCAATGTATTTCTATCCACGCCCTCCGCGAGGAGGGCGACGTGCGGCACAACAGCTGGGAAAGCGCTTCCAGCGTATTTCTATCCACGCCCTCCGCGAGGAGGGCGACGCTACGATGACAAGCACCGGGAACGCGGCAAGAAATTTCTATCCACGCCCTCCGCGAGGAGGGCGACCGGAAGTGTAAGAAAGGAGCTGATAACACTTGACATTTCTATCCACGCCCTCCGCGAGGAGGGCGACAAAGCAGGCGGCGACCCAATCGAAGCCCATCAATGTATTTCTATCCACGCCCTCCGCGAGGAGGGCGACGTGCGGCACAACAGCTGGGAAAGCGCTTCCAGCGTATTTCTATCCACGCCCTCCGCGAGGAGGGCGACGCTACGATGACAAGCACCGGGAACGCGGCAAGAAATTTCTATCCACGCCCTCCGCGAGGAGGGCGACCGGAAGTGTAAGAAAGGAGCTGATAACACTTGACATTTCTATCCACGCCCTCCGCGAGGAGGGCGACGGTAAACGATGAGGTAGATCGCCTGCGACGCACTATTTCTATCCACGCCCTCCGCGAGGAGGGCGACGAGTGGAAATATGGATCGATGAAATGGAGGACAAATTTCTATCCACGCCCTCCGCGAGGAGGGCGACCGCGGAATCAATGCAATATCCTTTCCCATGATGATATTTCTATCCACGCCCTCCGCGAGGAGGGCGACCCTCCGCATCCTGCCGGGCAATGTATGCCGTAGCATTTCTATCCACGCCCTCCGCGAGGAGGGCGACTTCCCGGACTTGTGGCCGTCCCTGCCGGCATGATATTTCTATCCACGCCCTCCGCGAGGAGGGCGACGGGCGCTACTCCTCGCTTATAATGTCGCCCGCTTTATTTCTATCCACGCCCTCCGCGAGGAGGGCGACGCACGTCCGAGACGCGCAGACCGGTGCGCATACAATTTCTATCCACGCCCTCCGCGAGGAGGGCGACTAGAGGACTTGCCGGAGGGATGGAGCGATGAAACATTTCTATCCACGCCCTCCGCGAGGAGGGCGACCCGCGCCCGGCCCCCACCCGGCAAAGTGGTGCTATTTCTATCCACGCCCTCCGCGAGGAGGGCGACAATCACTCCTCTTCGTCCAACATGCACATGTCAAATTTCTATCCACGCCCTCCGCGAGGAGGGCGACCGGGATGCGTGCACTTTCTGCCGCAGCATTTTGGATTTCTATCCACGCCCTCCGCGAGGAGGGCGACCGGCTGTGCAGGGTGCTGCCGTTACTGCAAGAGCATTTCTATCCACGCCCTCCGCGAGGAGGGCGACCGCCCAGTATAAGGCACTGGCGCAGCTGGTAAAAATTTCTATCCACGCCCTCCGCGAGGAGGGCGACCGTAGGCTGGATGCCGCTGCCGCCGAATGAGGTATTTCTATCCACGCCCTCCGCGAGGAGGGCGACTGCGGCACAACAGCTGGGAAAGTGCTTTTAGCGTATTTCTATCCACGCCCTCCGCGAGGAGGGCGACTTTCTTGTGGGAAAATTTTTCCCGGGTCTGAGGGAATTTCTATCCACGCCCTCCGCGAGGAGGGCGACGCTCTCTTTTCCAAGTTCGCTTTTGAAAAAGAAAGATTTCTATCCACGCCCTCCGCGAGGAGGGCGACTTTGAGCAGTAGTCAGCTAACAGATGAAGGATTCAATTTCTATCCACGCCCTCCGCGAGGAGGGCGACGCCTAGGTCTACACCCTCGACATTGCGCACAGTATTTCTATCCACGCCCTCCGCGAGGAGGGCGACAGCAGCGCGAGGATGCCGCCGACTGGTGGACAGTGGATTTCTATCCACGCCCTCCGCGAGGAGGGCGACCTTGTGCTTGGCTTGCTGGATTTCCTGCGAAATCATTTCTATCCACGCCCTCCGCGAGGAGGGCGACGCTGCGGCAGCACCGGCCGGGCTGCTGTCAGCGGTATTTCTATCCACGCCCTCCGCGAGGAGGGCGACAGCAAAAACAGAGAGAAAACCCTCTGCTTTTGTCTCATTATATACCTCTCTGCACAAATTGCAAAGAGGTGCCTGTAAAACAAACCGCAAAATCACACCGTTACTTGCGCAAACGGCTGGTATTCCGGTGCGAAGCGTCTGGGAAAACCATGTGCGCTGCCTGTTCGCACTGGCGGGGCATCAAAAGATCAGCACACTATCCTGCGCAAACTCCGGGTGCAGCCCAACATGCTCGACCTTAGTCTGGTAATTGTTACCCAACTGGTAGAACCGTAGACTGTCCAAGGCAGGGTCGATCAGGGCGGTCAGCTCTGCCTTGAGCACCGCGTACTGCGATGCGTTCAGCAGGCACTCGAACACGGAATTCTGCACCCGCTGCCCATGATCCACGCACTTCTTGGCAACCTTGCGCAGCCGCTTGCGTCCGGCAGAGGTTTCGGTGTTTACATCGTAGGTGATCAGTACCAGCATGATTGCACCTCACTTCCAGAAAAATGGAGGGTAGACCTCTAGATCGCCCCGCAGGGTGCGTACCAGCAGCAACGCCTGCACATAGGGCACAAGCCCCCAGCAGAGCTTTTCCTTTAAAAACGGGTGGGTGATGACTTCGCGTTTTTTCTGCTGCCATGCATTCAGGAACGCGCGGCGTCCTTCCTCGGTCAGCAGAACGGCACCGTTTTCCTGCTTTTCAAAGTGCTTTGCGCTCAGCACTTTCTGGTTGATACAGGACAGCACGAAACGGTCAGCCAAAACGGCGCGCAGTTCCTCCATCAGATCCAGCGCAAGGCTGCGCCGCCCGGGGCGGGCACGGTGCAGAAAGCCCACATAGGGGTCCAGCCCGGCACCCTCCAGCGCGGCGGCACAATCGCTGGCCAGCAGGGAATAGGCAAAGGACAGCAGCGCGTTCACGTTGTCCAGCGGCGGTCTGCGGCTGCGGCTGGTGAACACAAAAGCATCGTTCTGCTGTAAGATCAGCGCGTTGAACCGGTCGAAATACCGCTGTGCGGCTTCGCCCTCCAGCCCGCGCAGCTGCTCCAGATCCTCGCAGCTTTCCACCAGCGGCAGGGCAGCAGCCAGCTGGGCGCTGGTCTGTTTCAATTCGTCCACGGGCACCCGCTGCGGGTGATCCCGGGTGGCACGCTCCAGCACCCAGCGGGCATTGTACACCTTGCCCAGAATAAAGCTGCGGGCATAGCTGCAGCTGAGCGCTTCACTGGCGGCAACGGCGTACTGGGTCTGCCGCAGCAATACGTTGCCGCGTTCCTCGCCCACAGTGCGCGCTAAAAAGCGGCCGCGCGGGCTATAAAAACTCAGGTCGATGCCCATACGCCCGCATTTGCCCATCAGCGCAGGGCTGGCACCGGCGTAACTGAAGCAGAGGATGCTTTCCAGCGTGTGCAGCGGCACCCGCCCGACCTCGGATTTCCCACGGCTGACCACGACGTTTTCGCCGTCCAGCGTGAGGTAAGCGTCCTCGCTGAGGACGAACAGGGTGTTCAGGAATTGTCGCATGGTGTCACCTCCGTGGCCGTCTCGTCCAGATAGCGCCGCAGATAAGCCTTGGCGTCTGCCTTCTGGCAGAGCATCGGCAGACAGAGCTCTTTCAGGGAACAGGCGTTGCAGTGCTTGCCGGGCTTTACCTTTGGGGTGTAGCCGCGGGCAAAATACTGGTTCATCTCGTCTGCCATCTGCCGGGTGGTGCTGCGCAGTTCGTCGGTAAAAGGTACGGCTTCCCGCCGTTTGGTCTCGCAGTAATACAGCGCCCCTTCCGGGATATGGCACACCAGCATTTCCTCCAGTGCCATGGCCTGTGCGCATAATTGCAGCCGGTCGGCATCGGTTTCCTTTGCGTGGCCGTGCTTGTATTCCACCGGGTAGGGCTGCCAGCGCCCGGGGGTGCTTTGCAGCGGGATGCCATCCGCACAAGCCCGGAACTCCACCACGTCGCAGTTGCCCGCCATCCGCAGCCGGTGGCTGACCACCCGCATGCCCCGGGTGATCAGCAACTCGCCCCGGCGCTCGGTGCGAGTGTCATCGTGGCAGCGGGCATGATCCAGATGCCCTTCGGTGGTGCGCAGATTTTCAGCCCATTGCTGCTCCAGATAGGCCAGTGCCCACTGACGGCGGCAGAAGGCAAAGTGCTGGATACCGGACATTTGCAGGTAGTCGTCCGGCGCGTCCATCAGTGGAACCTCTCGCAGTGCACACCCTCCGGCAGGGTGTCGGCCACCGTAACGATGTAGTCCTGATAGCTGCGGGGCGCGACCACCTCGGCCTTGTGCGCCACGGTAACGGCATCAAACAGCTTGTAGGCGGGCGCATTGCCCAGCTCGGAATCGTGCTTGAACACGATCAGCTCCCGCACGGCCATCTTGCCGCGTGCAGCGCTGTGGTCGTTCTCGAACATATTCAGGATAGCCTGCCACAGCAGCTGCAAGTCCTCCTCCGAGAAGCCGGTGGTCTTGCGGGCAAGATTGGCAGAAACGTAACCCTCGGCACGGTACAGGCCGTAGGGCACGATATGCTTGTTGCCCATTTCGCTGTTCTTCTTTTCAGCGTCTGCCTCGGTGGTGATGGCTACGCGGGTAATGGTCACCTCCTGCGGCACGATGGGGTCCACAGAGCGGGCAAAGCTCAGCTGCACCGGGCCGCGCACCTGACCGCAGTTCAGCGCACCCTTGACAAAGGTGGTCATCACGGCACCGAAGGTGCGGATATCGTAGAAATGCTCGCACATATAATCCCGCAGTTTGCGGTCAATCTCCGGGTCGCTTTTCTTGGCCTTTTTCAGGTCGTCTTTGGGGGTCAGACCGTTGTGCTCCAGCGCCTCGGCATCGCTGCGGTTCAGGGGTACGCCCTCCTTGACATAGATGCGGTAATTGTCGGCATCGGGGGCGTCCTCTTTCAGCATCTCCACATAGTTGCGGATCTTGCGCTTCAGGCAGACATCGGTCACCAGACCGTAGCCGGTCTCGGGGTCGATGCGGGGCATATTGCCGGCATCGGGGTCGCCGTTGGGGTTACCGTTCTCCACATCGAACAGAATGACGAAATCGTAGCGGTTCTTGATAGGTGCAGACATTTTTTTATTCCTCCTCGTTCTTTTTGGCAAAGCGTTTCTGGGTCTGGTGGTAGTAGCCGATGGCAAATTTGCCCTGATCCGGCAGGCTGAGCCGAGCGGGGAAACCGCTTTCCGGCAGCTGCGCCATCAGTTCGGTGATCTGCTTATCGTAGTGGGTGGCAAGGCCGTCGTTCAGCTTGCGCAGATGCTTCTGGCTCAACCGCAGCAGGGTGGGGAAGGCCATGCCCGGCGTAGCACAGGCGGCGTTGAAATACCGGTCCTTGATGGTGGTGTTGATGCCGGGATTTGCAGCCTTTTGCACCGACTCCAGCACAGAGAACAGCCGCCCCAGAAGATAGGGGACATTGGTGGTTTCGTTCAGGCTCACAGTATAGACCTCCTTGTTCAGCTCGGTAGGGTAATTACGCAGGTAATATGCTTTGATCACAGCAGCCCGGCCGCGGGTCACGGCCTGCTCGGCACGGATGCGCAGGGTCACACCGTTCAATAGGGTAGCGGGGTAACGCCCGCCGGTCAGCACGGCGCGCAGCAGGTCGCCTGCCAGCTGCGGGGACGGCTTTGCGGGCTGTCCGGGCACGGTGCGGGTGGTCTCGTTTACCACAGCCCAGATGGGCAGGGTACGGGACTTTTCTTTTTCCGAGCAGTCGATTGCCATTTCCTCGGCGTGCTTTTGCAGGTTTTGCGCAAAGCTGCCGAAGGTGTCTCGCAAAAAGAACCGTACCGACAGGCGGGAAGCGTTGGGTGCCAGTCCCAATAGATAAAAGTGCTGGTCGGGCGAAAGCTCTTTTTCCAGAAAAGGCACTGTCTGCCCGGCAGACAGCCGTTTGAGCGCAGCCTGTACATCGCTTTCCTGAATGCCTGCGGCTTCGTCTGCGCCAAACAGGAACATACTCATGGCATCCTGATAGACCGGCTCCGCGTTTTCTGCCCAGCACAAAATGGTGGTATCGCCAACGTGCTTGCAGTGGTCGCGGTCAGCAAGCAGGCGGTTCAGCGCAGTGGTATAGGCAAAGGCTGCGTACTCACTCATGGGGGCGTTCTCGCCCTGCTCGTGGCCGTAGGAACAAAAGGCGGGCGCGTTGAAGGACACCAGTGCCGCGCCGGAACTCTGCGCACCCTGTACTCCCATGATGGACGGGTGCACCAGTGCAGCAGGCGCTTGCTTACCAGTGATCAGGCACTGTACCGTGTCTGCACCTGCAGAGCGGTCGTTGTAGTGCGCCTGCCATGCGTTCTGAATGGCAGGGTCGTCGTTGACAAAACTGTGGCTGTGGTCGGCGGCCTCGTAGCCGAAGATCAGGTTGGCATTGCCTGTGATCTCCTTCCACTGCTCAGCCAATAGGGGATGCGTAGCAGCCTGCGCCGGGTCCCAGCGGTCAAAATAAGCAAGGATCGCCCGGGCTGCGGGGCTGTCGACATCGTCCAACAGCCTGTGGTGCAGCGCCGCACAGGCATCGAAGCACTGCTTTGCACGCTCCGGCTTGCCTTTTTCGTCTGCGCCCAACAGATAGGAGGAATTATCGCACAGCAGGTTTGCCGAAACACCGGCCGTGCGCTTGACGTGCGCCGGTACGCGCATTGCACGCGGGGCAAGGACGGTCTTTTTGCCCATCTTTGTTTCCGTGCGCAGGTCGAGCACAGAAACCAGCTGCCCGGCATCGTTCAACCGCAGCTCGTAGCTCACCTTAAAGCTGTCGTCCCAGCCGGGGGCGGATAGCTTGCCCTGCCGGACAAGCTGCTCATAGTAGGCAGTAAGCGCCTGTAAGATCATGTAAACACCTCCACATCCCGGCAGTCCAGCACGCCGTTTTCCAGCTTTGCCCGGAAGAACTGGGAGCGGATATTTTCCGGGTCGGAGTAGTCCAGATCATACAGCATAAAGCCCAGATCCTGCGTGAGCGGCAGTGCGGGGATCTCCTCGGCGCCGCCGTGCCATTCCCGGAAGTTTGCCGGAAACTCCCGGCAGCCGAAGCAGGGCTGATGATAGCACTGCCCCTTCTTCAGCCGCCGCCGCAGGATATCCTGAAATTTGCCCGGGTTATCGCCGGGTGCGGCTTTTTCGGTCATGGTAAAATGGCATTCGATCACGTAATGCACATCCTGCAGCACCAGCGCTGCCCGCTGCTGGATATTCTCTGCCGTGCACAGCATGGGCACCTCGCCGCCCTTGGCTGCACTGAGCGCCGCGGAGGACAGCAGGGTAGCCTTGACCTCATTGCGCCGGATGCTGGCAAACTGCACCGGCTTGAGCAGATAGATGCGGTCGATATGGTAATTCATGCCCGGGTGCCAGTAGATTGCCTCCACCAGCCCGCGCGCCGCCGAGGGCGTCATGATGTCATAGGATACACGCTCGGTTTTCATCTCGGGTCTTGAAAAGCAGGCGTAGTCGCCCCAGACCTCGATCAGCATGGACATGAACACCACCTCCTTTCAAATTTGGTTTATATTTATAATACTGCTTCTAAGGTGTTATAAAAAGGACTTTTGCGTTTTTTCTTTGATTTATTTGAGATTTTTTGTCAGAAAAACAGGCCTTTTCCGGTCTCCACGTCCATGGAAAGCCCGGTCTTGGCATCGTACAGAGTGTTGTCGGTCAGGATAGCGCTGCCGTTGGGCAGTGGTTCCAACGCTCCGGCAGATTCCAGTGCCTGAAACTGCTGGGCATAGCAGGCTACGCTGTAAGCGCCCAGCTTGCGGTAAAGTGCGCGGCTCACAGTTCCGTTGAGCTGCTCGCAAAGGGCTTTGCCTTCGCCAACAGGCAGGTAAACGGTGCGGGTGGGGGCTTCGATCAGATGGAACTGCTCTGCCACCTGCGCAAACGGGAAAATGCAGCCCGAGATCCCCTTGCGCAGGGCATCCAGAATGCCGCTGGTGTCCAGTGCGGCCTCGCCCCGCGCAAAATACAGCTCCTTAAAATAAGCCCTGACTGCCTCCGGGCTGTCCAGCGCTGCGGTGCAGCCTGCTGCGTACTGCATGGCGTGTACGTTCTGGCGCAGCATCTGCGGGACGCCGCAGCCTTCCAGCGTAAAACGGTATACTAGGCTCTCTTCTGCGCTGCGGTGTCCCTCCCGGTTGCAGCGCCCGGCGGTCTGCAAAAGGGAATCCAGCCCGCACAGCTCCCGGTATGCGGCGGGGAAATCCACGTCCACACCGGCTTCGATCAGCGAGGTGGACACCACCCGGCAAAGCAGCCCCTCCCGCAGCCGCTGCCGGATCTCTGCCAGCTGACGGCGGCGGTCTGCGGCGCACAGCAGGGTGGTCAGGCAGTAGCTGCCCTCGGCGGGCAGGGCGGCGTACACTTCCTGCGCCGTTTTGCGCCGGTTCACTACGCACAGCACCTGCGGCAGCGCACAAAGCTGTGCGGTCAGCGCCTCCTGCGTCAGCTCTCCGGCATCGCAAAGGGTGGTGCGGCGCAGGGTGCTGTATAAAGCGGCAGTGTCCGGCACGATCTCCTGCAAGGGCAGCTCCGGCGCAAACTGCCGGAAATAGGGCTCTAATGCGGGCTGGGTGGCGGTGCATAACACGGCGGTGGCGTGGTAATGCCGCACCAGCTGCGCAATAGCGCTGACGCAGGGCAGCAGATAACTGACGGGCAAGGTCTGCGCTTCGTCAAAAATGACCACGCTGTCCGCGATGTTGTGCAGCTTGCGGCAGCGGCTGCTGCGGTTGGCGTACAGCGATTCAAAAAACTGCACGGCGGTGGTCACCACAACAGGTGCATCCCAGTTTTCGCTGGCCAGCAGCTGGCGGTACTGCGCCGGGGTCAACTTTTCCTGTTCAAGGCTTTTGTAGTCCGCGCAGGAGTAATCCGCCAGAACGTTTTCTGCACCCAAAAGGTCTGCAAAAACAGCGGCAGTCTGGTCGATGATGGACATATACGGAATCACGTAGATCACCCGTTTCATGCCCTGCGCGGCGGCCTGTTCCAGCGCAAAGGCAAGGGAGGCGAAGGTCTTGCCGCCGCCGGTGGGCACGGTGAGGGTATACAGCCCCGGTGCGCCGTGGGCACCTTTTTCCATGCAGGCGCGCAGCACGGCATTGCGCTGGCAGCTTACCGGCGAGCTGCTCTGTGCCGCAAGATAGCCGCTGGCCTTGGCACGCACCTTTTCAAGCAGGGAGCGGATACCCACACCGCTGCCCCGTGGCGCGGCCTGCCCGTTCATAAAAGTTTCGGTGTCGATAAAATCCGCGTCCACAAGACAGGAGTAGAGCATCCGGGTGAAGAATGCAAAATCCAGCGGGTCGCGGCTTGCCCAGTCTGGCGGGGCGCTCTGGGGCAGGGCGACCTCGCGCCAGCCATCGTAAGGCTCCACCGGCTTTTTCAGCCGCCCAAAGAGGGTAGCGTCAGCGGCATCGGCTGTCCTTCGGTTGCCGCCATCTGGCAGACCGGTGTGGTGCCCGGCTACGGCAAAGGCGGCCTGAATGTGGGGCACGCAGCCCTTCATCGCTTCCTGTGCACCGGCGGTCGAGTGGTCGGTTGCAGCACCGCCCGCCAGCCGCTGCTGGAAAGCAACGCTGTATTTGCCAATGTCATGCAGCCATGCAGTGTATGCAGCCTCCTGCGCAGCGCCAAAGGGTGCGGCAAAAGCTCCGGCAAGGCGCGCTGTGCCGGAAAGATGCTCGTAGACAGTCTGGGTGCGGGTTCCGTCCTCAGAAATATGTGCAAGTGCTTTTTCCATGTTGAACCCTCCGTTTCTGGGTCAACGATACAACGGCAGGGAATGCCTGTCAAGAATTGGCAGAAAGTTTGGCGGTTTACACAGCCCGGGCGAGGGATTATCCGGCAGAACGCCCATAAAAAAGCCGCCGCACCCTGCCCGGAAAACTCCGGCTGCAGAATGCGGCGGTATATTGCTATAAAACGATTACTTGGAGAGCTTCTGCCCGATCCAGATGCAGATGCAGGCACCAACTACCGAGATGGCAAAGGAAGAAAAGCTGCCGGAAGCGTGAATGCCCAGCAGGCCGAACAAAAACTCGCCCACAAAGCTGCCCAACACGCCCATCAGGATGTTGCGGCCAAGGGAAGTTTCCGTGCCCATAAAGCGCCCGGCCAGATATCCGGCCAATGCGCCCACCAGCACGCCCACAAAAAGGGAGGCCAGCACGCCTACCAGCGTCAGCAGACCGGTCAGGCAGCCCACCAGCACACACAGCAGGGCGACGATAAGCAAAATCATTAAAGTAATCATAGGTTATACCTCCTAAAGTTACAGTTCTGCCTGCTGCCCGGCGGCTTCGCGGGCGGTGCGGCAGATGTCCTTCAAACAGCATTTTTCACATTCCGGCTTGCGGGCGTTGCACACCGCGCGGCCGTGCATCACAAAGCGGTGGCAAAGGTCGCTGCCTTCTTCCGGCGGGATGATCTTCCACAGGGCCATCTCCACCTTCTGCGGCTCCTTGATGCCGTCCACAAGGCCGATTTTATTGCACAGCCGGATGCAGTGGGTGTCGGTGACGATGGCGGGCTTGCCGAACACATCCCCCATAATGAGGTTTGCGCTCTTGCGCCCCACGCCGGGCAGGGCAAGCAGCTCGGCAAAAGTGTCGGGCACCCGGCAGTCGTACTTGTCCCGCAGCATCCGCATACAGGCCGAGATATCCCGCGCCTTGGAGTGCCCCAGCCCGCAGGGCTTGACGATGGCTTCAATGTCCTCCGGTTCGGCGGCAGCCAGCGCGGCTACGCTTGGGTATTTGGCAAACAGTTCCTCCACCACAATGTTCACCCGGGCATCCGTGCACTGGGCGGCCAGCCGCACGCTGACCAGCAGCTGCCATGCGTGGTCGTAGTCCAAGGTGCACCCTGCATCCGGGTATTCGGCCTTGAGACGCTGAATGACCTCCAGCGCCAGTGCTTTTTTTGCGGTAAGATCCTCCGGGGCTTTTTTTCGTACCGGCATGGGACAAACCTCCTTTAAAAGGGAATACCTGAATCATACCATGTTTGACAGGATTTGTAAATGTTTGCAGGACATTATCTGAGAATGATTTTCAGAAAAGCCCTTGTTCTCCTTTTCTAAATGCGCTATACTATATAAAAAGTGCCTTGCGGGCAGGGAAGGAGAAACCACCATGAATGAACCACTTGCGCAGCGTCTGCGTCCCAAAACGCTGGCGGATGTGTGCGGGCAGCAGCATCTGCTGGCGCCGGGGCGGGTGTTCCGCCGCACCATCGAGAGCGGGCGCATTCCCAACATGATCTTTTACGGCCCCTCCGGTACCGGAAAGACCACGGTGGCACGCATTATTGCCGAGAACAGCGGCATGACCCTGCACAAGCTCAACGGCACCTCCTGCGGTACCGGGGATATCAAGGCGGTGCTCAAGGATATCGGCACGCTGGCAGCAGCGGGCGGCATTCTGCTGTATCTGGACGAGATCCAGTACCTGAACAAAAAGCAGCAGCAGAGCCTTTTGGAATGCATCGAGGACGGCAGCGTTACCCTGATCGCGTCCACCACCGAGAACCCCTATTTCTACATCTATAACGCCCTGCTTTCCCGCTGCACGGTGTTTGAGTTCAAGCCCCTTGCCGCAGCGGATGTGGAGCGCGGGGTGCGCAATGCCGTGCAGCGCCTTTCCGAGGGGGAACAGGTGCCGGTGTGCATGGACGAGGATGCCTGTGCCTATCTGGCTGAAAGCGCCGGCGGCGATCTGCGCAAGGCGCTGGGCTGTCTGGACTTTGCCGTTACGGCAGCGCCGGTGGAAAACGGGGAAAAGCGTATCACGCTGGATATGATCCAGCAGGTCACCCGCCGCACCGCCATGCGCTACGACCGGGAGGGCGATGACCACTACGACATCGTTTCTGCCTACCAGAAGTCCATGCGCGGGTCAGACCCGGACGCGGCGCTGCACTATCTGGCACGCCTGCTGGAAGCGGGAGACCTGCCCTCTGCTTGCCGCCGGTTGATGGTGTGCGCCTGCGAGGATGTGGGGCTTGCCTACCCGCAGATCATCCCCATCGTCAAGGCAGCGGTGGATGCCGCCAACATGGTGGGTCTGCCGGAAGCGCGTCTGCCGCTTGCGGACGCAGTGATTCTGGTGGCCACCAGCCCCAAATCCAACAGCGCCCACGATGCCATCAACGCAGCCATTGCGGATGTGCAGGCCGGGCGCACCGGCCCCATCCCGCGCCAGCTGCAAAACAAGCACTTTGACGGCGAGGATGCGCTGGTAAAGGGGCAGGACTACAAATATGCCCACAGCTACGCAAACCACTGGGTACAGCAGCAGTATCTGCCGGATGTGCTGAAGGATACCAAATACTACACCTTTGGCGACAACAAGACCGAGCAGGCCGCCCGGGCGTACTGGGCAAAGATCAAAGGGGAAGAAAACGTCTGAACCGTGTAAAGAAGGAGGATGGATATGCGTTACTCAAAACAGCGGGAGCTTGTCATGCAGACGGTGGAGCGGCTGTGCGACCACCCGACTGCGGAGGAAATCTACGATAAAGCTGCACAGGAGTGCCCGAACCTGAGTCTTGGCACTGTATACCGCAACTTGAACAGTCTGGTGGAGGCTGGGCGGGTGCGCCGGGTATCCATTCCCGGCAAGGCAGACCGCTTTGACCACACCCTGCCGTGGCACAGCCACCTGTACTGCACCGTCTGCGGCGGCGTGACCGATGCAGATGTGGACGGAAAACAGGTGATGGAACTGGTCAAAAACCAGAAGGGCAGGGTGCAGGACTGCGCCGTGGTGCTGCTTGGCGTGTGCGAAGAGTGCTGCCGCAAGCAGGATGTAGAGGCCGCAGCGGCTAAACAGGCATAAAATTTGCGTGTTTCCTCTTGCCCGCAGCGGCCAAACAGGGTATACTAAAGAGTGTCTTTTATAAAATAGCAGAAAATAGAGTTTCGCCGCATGGGGCTACCCTGCCCGGCGGAGAAGGATGGTTTTTTTGGAATACATTAACTTTGAACATAATGCCGTTGCCGCCGAGCTGGTGCGGCAGACCTACGACACCCCGCCGCTGGCCTTTGTGCACAGCTACGGCTGTCAGCAGAACGTCAACGACGGCGAGCGCATCAAGGGCGTGCTGGTGGATATCGGCTACGGCCTGTGCGATAAACCCGAGGATGCCGACCTGATTTTGTTCAACACCTGCGCCGTGCGCGAGCACGCCGAGCAGCGGGTGTTCGGCAACGTGGGCGCGCTGAAGGGGCTCAAGGAGAAAAAGCCCGGCCTCATCATCGGCCTGTGCGGCTGTATGGCTAACCAACAGCACGTTGTGGAAAAGCTGCGCAAGAGCTACCCCTATGTGGATCTGGTGTTCGGCGTGGATGGCATCGACACCCTGCCGCAGCTGGTTGCCCAGAAGCTGCAAAAGCATAAGCGGGTGCTGCTGGACCCGGCGCAGCGTCCGGTCATCGTGGAGAACATCCCCATCCGGCGCGAGAGCGAGTTCCGCGCATGGCTGCCCATCATGTACGGCTGCGACAACTTCTGCACCTACTGCATCGTGCCCTACGTCCGCGGCCGCGAGAAGAGCCGCAAGCCCGGTGATATCCTTGCCGAGTTCCGCAGCCTTGTGGAGGCGGGCTATAAGGAGATCACCCTGCTGGGTCAGAACGTGAACAGCTACGGCAAGGGTCTGGAAGAGCAGATCGATTTCTCCGACCTGCTCAACCTGCTGTGCACCGTGCCCGGCGATTATCATATCCGCTTTATGACCAGCCACCCCAAGGACGCCAGCCATAAGCTCATCGATACCATCGCCGCCCAGCCGAAGCTGTGCAAGCATCTGCATCTGCCGGTGCAGTGCGGCTCCGACCGGCTTTTGCAGCAGATGAACCGCCACTATACGGTGGAGCAGTATCTGGAGCTCATCGATTATGCCCGCAAGTCCGTGCCCGGCATCACCTTCTCCAGCGATATCATCGTGGGCTTCCCCGGCGAGACCGAGGAGGACTTTGTAAAAACGCTGGAGCTGGTGCGCAAGGTGGGCTATATGCAGCTGTTCACCTTTATCTACTCCAAGCGCACCGGCACCAAGGCTGCCGAAATGCCGGACCCCACCCCCCGCAAGGAAAAGACCGACCGCATGACCCGCCTGCTGACTACGCAGGACGAGATCGCCATGGCACTGGTCAAGGCGCAGGTAGGGCAGACCGTCCGGGTGCTGGTGGAGGGCTTTGGCCGCAATGAGGGCACCCTTTCCGGCCGGCTGGACAACAACCTGACCGTGGAGTTCGCCGCCGACCCGGCACTGCTGGGCAGCTACGCGACCGTACATCTTACCGGTGCCCGCGCTACCGTGCTGCTGGGCGAGGTGGAAGCATAAAAAAGTGATTCCGGGGCAAACTTGCCCCAGAAAGAATAAAAACAACAAGGAGAACCCAATCATGGATTGCATTGATCTTTTCAAGCGTGCCGCTATGGCACTTCAGACCGACCCCCGCTACGTCATTCTGGATCAGGCCCGCAAGGCAAACGATAAGGATGAGGAACTGCAGAACCTGATCGGCGAGTTCAATCTGGCCCGCATGGACCTGAACAACGAGATCGGCAAGAACGAGCGCGACGACGCCCGCATCGCTGAGCTGAACGAGAAGGTGAACAGCCTTTACGGCCAGATCATGGGCAACGAGGGCATGGTGGCTTACAACGAGGCCAAGCGCGAGTGCGAGAATCTGGTCAACTATATCGACGCCATCATCAACACCGCCATGAACGGCGGCGACCCCATGACCGTGCAGGAGCCTTCTGCCTCCTGCACCGGCAGCTGCTCTACCTGCGGCGGTTGCCACTGAGCAAACTTTTTTGACCGGAACGCGGCTGTGCAATACAGACCGCGTTTTGTTTGCACCGGCGGTTACAGCCCGCAAACCGGCTGACGGAACCATACAAGGGAAAGAGGAAAAACCATGGCAGAGCTTTCGCCCATGATGCAGCAGTATCTTGATATCAAAAACCAACATAAGGACGAAATTCTTTTTTACCGCATCGGCGATTTTTACGAGATGTTCTTCGACGATGCCGTCACGGCCTCCCGGGAGCTGGATCTTACCCTTACCGGCAAGCAGTGCGGCCTTGCGGAGCGCGCTCCCATGTGCGGCGTGCCCTTCCACAGCTACGAGGGCTATGTGGCGCGCCTGATCGCTAAGGGCTATAAGGTGGCCATCTGCGAGCAGGTGGAGGACCCCGCCAAAGCCAAGGGGCTTGTCAAGCGGGACATCATCCGGGTCGTCACCCCCGGTACGGTCATTGAAAGCAGTATGCTGCAGGACGACCGCAACAACTACATTGCCAGCCTGTACCTCAAGGGCAAAAAGGCCGGCCTTTGCTTTGCGGACGTTTCCACCGGTACGGCGCATATCACCGAGCTGACGGCGGACAAGATCGCCCCGGCGGTCATTACCGAGCTGTGCCGCTACCACCCCAGCGAGGTGCTGCTGAACCCCGGCCTGCTGGACTGCCGCGAGGTGACCGCGTACATCAAAAAGAACATGAGCTGCTCGGTGGAACTGGTCGAGGACGAACGCTATGCGCCGGGGCTGGTGGCTTCTGCGCTGGAAGAGCAGTTTGGCCGGGACTGGCCGCAGACCACCGGCATAGCCGCCGAGGGGCTGGTGCGCTTTGCCATGGCTGCGCTGCTGGAATATCTGCACGATACCCAGATCAAGGGTGTGGAGCGGTTAAAGACCGTCATTACTTACAACGAGGCCCAGTTCATGCGGCTTTCGCCGGTCACCCGGGCAAACCTTGAGCTGACCGAGACCCTGCGCGGCCGCGAAAAGCGCGGCACCCTGCTGTGGGTGCTGGATAAGACCAGCACCGCCATGGGCAAGCGTATGCTGCGCAGCTGGATCGAGCAGCCGCTTATTTCCAGCCAGCTCATCAACCACCGCCTGAACGCTGTGGAGGCGCTGGTGCGCCAGACCATGGTGCGCGGCGACCTGACCGAGGAATTGCACTACATCGCGGATCTGGAGCGCCTGATGACCCGCGCGGTGTACGGCTCAGCCACCCCCAAGGAGATCTACACTCTCGCTCAGACTTGCGACCGTCTGCCCGGTCTGCGCAAGCAGGCAGAGGGCTGCAATTGCCCGGAACTTTCCGAACTTGCGGCCAGTATCGACCCGCTGGAGGATATCAAGGCGCGCATTTATGCCGCAGTGGATCCGGATGCACCCTCCACCCTCAAGGATGGCGGCGTTATCGCCAAGGGTTACCATGCCGAGGTGGACGAGCTGCGCTCCATCCGCGATAACACCAAGGGCGTGCTGGCGCAGCTGGAAGCTCGTCTGCGGCAGGAGACCGGCATCCCTAAGCTGAAAATCGGCTATAACCATGTGTTCGGCTACTTCATCGAGGTGAGCAACTCCTATAAGAACCTCGTGCCGGAGACCTATATCCGCAAGCAGACCCTCACCTCCGGCGAGCGTTACATCACGCAGGAGCTGAAGGAACTGGAAAGCAAGATCCTTGGCGCACACGAGCGGCTCATCTCGCTGGAACGCCGCTTGTTTGATGAGCTGCTGGAAAGCATCGGTGCACAACTGGATCGTATCCAGCGCACTGCCAACGCCATTGCTCAGCTGGATGTGCTGGCGGCGCTGGCGCAGGTCGCTGCGGAAAACAACTACTGCCGCCCCGTGGTGGACGACAGCGATGTGCTGACCATCACCGAGGGGCGTCACCCCGTGGTGGAGCAGGTGCTCAAGGGCAGTATGTTCGTGCCCAACGATACCACTCTCAACTGCACCACCGACCGCTGCCTTATCATCACCGGCCCCAACATGGCGGGTAAATCCACCTATATGCGTCAGAATGCCCTTATCGCCCTGATGGCGCAGATCGGCTCCTTTGTGCCGGCAGCCAGCTGTCATGTGGGTGTGGTGGACGCCATCTTCACCCGCATCGGCGCATCGGACGACCTTGCCGCAGGTCAGTCCACCTTTATGGTGGAGATGACCGAGGTGGCGGAGATCCTGAAAAACGCCACCGCCAAAAGCCTTGTGGTGCTGGACGAGATCGGTCGCGGCACCTCTACCTTTGACGGCATGAGCATTGCCCGCGCCGTGGTGGAGCATATCGCAGACCCCGCCAAGGGGCTGGGCTGCAAGACCTTGTTCGCCACCCACTACCACGAGCTGACCGAACTGGAAGGCACCGTGGAGGGCGTAAAAAACTACAACATCGCGGTCAAAAAGCGCGGCGAGGACATCACCTTCCTGCGGCGCATCGTGCGCGGCCCCGCCGATGACAGCTACGGCATCGAGGTGGCAAAGCTGGCCGGTCTGCCCGGCAGCGTGACCCGCCGCGCCCACGAGGTACTGCGCACACTGGAAGCATCTGCTCCCAAAAACAAGGTGGAGCAGATGGATTTTGACGCTTTGCAGGAGTACAATTCCCCGGCAGTGCCCAGCGAGATGATGGAAAAGCTGGAAGCCGTGGATGTGGAAACGCTTACCCCCATTGAAGCGCTGAATTTCTTGTACGAGCTGAAAAAGACCCTCAAGGGCAGCCTGAACGGCTGACCATAAAAAATAGTAACCACAAGGGAGGGAAAGACCATGGCAGTCATCCATGTACTGGATAAGCATACTGCGGAGCTGATCGCCGCCGGTGAGGTGGTGGAGCGCCCGGCATCGGTGGTCAAGGAGCTTTTGGAAAACTCCATCGACGCCGGTGCGACGCAGGTCACCGTCAGCATCGAGTCCGGCGGCGTAAAGTTGATCGAGATCAGCGATAACGGCACCGGCATTGATGCCGAGTATATCCCGACAGCCTTCATCCGCCACGCCACCAGCAAAATTGAAAAACCGGACGATCTGAACAGCATCCATACGCTGGGCTTCCGTGGCGAGGCACTGGCTTCCATTGCCAGCGTAGCGAGGGTAGAGCTACTCACCCGCACCGAGGTGGACGAGTTTGCTACCTGCTACCGCATCGCCGGCGGCGAGGAGCAGGGCAGAGAGCCTGCCGCCCGCGCCGTGGGCACCACCATCCGGGTGCAGGACCTGTTCTACAACACCCCCGCCCGCATGAAGTTCCTCAAAAAGGACTCCAGTGAGGGCACCTTTGTGGCAGATAACGTAGGGCATGTGGCGCTCAGCCACCCGGAGGTCAGCGTCAAATTCATCCGGGAAGGCAAGCTGCAATACGTCACCCCCGGTGATGGTCAGCTGCGCAGCGCCGCCTATGCAGTGCTGGGGCGGGAGTTCAGCCGCGACCTCATCGAGGTGCACTCCGAGGAAGGACTGTACCGGGTCACCGGTTTGATCACCCCGCCCAAGAGCTGCCGCGCCAGCCGCAGTATGCAGCATTTCTACATCAATGGCCGCTATGTGCGCAACCGCACCATCATGGCGGGCATGGAAATGGCCTTTAAGGGCACGACCATGCAGGGCAAGTTCCCGGGCGGCATCCTGCTGCTGGAAATGCCCACCGACCTTGTGGACGTCAATGTCCACCCTGCAAAGATCGAAGCCCGTTTTGCCCGGGAAAATGACGTGTTCGACGTCGTTTACCACGCGGTCAAGCTGGCGCTGGCACAGCCCGGCACCGGGGAACGGCGATTTACCTTTGAAGCAGACGAAAAAGAGAAAACCGAAAAAGAAAACGATACACAAAGCGAAAATGCTGTAAAGAATAGTCACTTTACAGGACTTTCTGCCGTCATTCCGGGTCAGGCGGACCCCGGTACGCTGCCCGCGCAGCGTTGGGAAGCCCCGCAGCCGCAGCGCCCCGCCGCTGCCACGGTGAAAACCCCGGCTTTTACGGCAGATACCTCGCCGGTACAGCCCGCACAGCCTGTCCGCACGGCTGCTGCTGTGCCCTCGTGGCGGCAGTCTGCCCTTGCAGAGGACATTCTGGACCCGGTGGTCACCCTCCACAGCCCGGAAAAGCCGGATGCAACCGAAGTCCAAATCGCACCGCAGCCCTTCCGGGCAGCCGCTGCTGAGGCACAGCTGGACGTGCACCCGGAGACGGACGCCGCAGCCGACCCGCTGCTGGATCACATGGCGGCATGGAACACCATGTCCGCCGCCCCGGAGATCGAAGCCGCAACGGTGCCCTACCAGCCGGAGGAACCCGAGCAGCCGGAACAGCTGGGCTTTGATGTGCCGCAGGGAGAAGAACCTCTGAGGTATGTGGGCGAGGTTTTCCGCACCTATATTCTGGCAGAGCGGGGAGACGAGCTGTGTCTGATTGACAAGCACGCCGCCCACGAACGTCAGCTGTACGAAAAGCTTGCCGCCAATTACGGCAACGTGCCCAGTCAGCTGCTGTTGCAGCCCGCTGCCATCGACCTTTCCGCAGAGGAAAAGCAGGCGCTGCTGGAAAACCAGCCCCTGCTGGAAAACGCCGGTCTGGACGTAGCCGATTTTGGCGGCAGTACCATGCTACTGCGCGCCGTGCCTGCGGACGTAGAGCCGCAGAACGCTGAGGACTTGCTGGTGGAGATCGCTGACCGCCTGCTCAAGGGCAGCCGGGACGCGCTGAACGAGCACACCGAGTGGGTGCTGCACTCCATCTCCTGTCGCGCCGCCATCAAGGCAGGGGACAAGTCCTCTCCGCAGGAGCTGATGGCACTGGCCGAGAAGATCCTTTCCGGCGAGGTGCCGCCCTTCTGCCCTCATGGCCGTCCCTGCGTGCTCAAGCTTACCCGAAAGGAGTTGGAAAAGCAGTTTGGACGCATCGTGTAATGCAAAAGCTGCCGTGGTAGCTGTGGTAGGCCCCACCGCCACCGGCAAGACCGCGCTGGGCGTTGCGCTGGCGCAGCAGTTCTCCGGCGAGGTCATCAGCGCCGACTCCATGCAGATCTATAAAGGTCTGGATGTGGGCACCGCCAAAGTCACCCCGCAGGAGACCTGCGGCATCCCACACCACGGCGTGGACATTCTCACCCCGGAAAAAACCTTCAGCGTGGCAGATTTTACCGCGCTGGCAGGGGAGTATATTCACGATATCACCGCCCGGGGGCATCTGCCGTTGCTGGTGGGCGGTACCGGCCTGTATGTGCAGAGCCTTTTATATGGTGTGCGCTTCACCGCCGAAAAAGCCCCGGACGGTCTGCGCGAGCAGCTGACCGCTGAACTGGAAGCCATCGGCCCGGAAGCCATGTACGCAAAACTGCAAGCCGTGGACCCGGAAGCCGCCGCTGCCATCCACCCCAATAATAAGGTGCGGGTGCTGCGGGCGCTGGAGCATTACCACGCTACCGGCAAGCGTCTCAGCGAACAAAAAGCCGATTCGCTGCCGCCGGAGCGTCCCTACCGCAGCCTTGTGCTGGGGCTGGATTTCCCGGACCGCGCAGCGCTGTACCGCCGCATTGACCTGCGGGTGGACAAAATGCTGGAGGCCGGGCTTTTAGCCGAAGCAGAATACGTCTGGCGCAACCGCGAAACCTTCCGCACCGCTGCACAGGCCATCGGCTATAAAGAATTTTTTCCGTATTTCGAACAGACCGCCTCGCTGGATGCCTGTACTGAAAAACTCAAACAGGCTTCCCGCAACTACGCCAAGCGCCAGTTGACATGGTTCCGCCACATGGACGGGGTCACATGGCTGGATGCCGGGGCAGCAGACGTGCGGCAGACCGCCCTGCGTCTGACCCAAGACTTTTTATCGAAAGGATGATCCTTATGCCGGAAACCCCTCAGGAACCGCGCCGCAAGCTGTCTGCGCTTACCACGCTGGCGGTCGTGCTGGCCGCCTTTTTGCTGGTGGCGGCAGCGTATGTCTGCTGGCAGGCGGCGCACATCCTTTTCCCCCAGAACGTCTACGAAACGGCGCTGCCCATCACCATCTCTGATACCATTGAAGCGGACGGTGCGCTGCTGTTTGACGAGACCTGCATTTCCGGCAGCGGCAATCTGGGCTACCTTGTCTCAGACGGCGAGCGGGTGTCGGCGGGCACTGCCGTTGCGGAGCTGTATACCGATGCAAATCAGGCGGTGCTGCGCCAGCAGCTGACCCAGCTCACCAGCCAGATCGATCTGTTGCAGCGCTCTCAGAACACCGCAGCCACCCAGCTGGACGGCCTGCTCAAGGAGCGCTCCGGTGCACTGTACGACCTGCTGGATGCGCTGGATACTGCCCGTTACAGCGATGTGGACAGCAGTGCCGATACCTATTTGTTGGCACAGAACAAGCTGTGGATCACCACCGGCGATACCGCAGGCTTTGCGGATCAGATCGCGCTGCTTGCCCAGCAGGCACAGACCGTGCAGGCCCAGCTGGGCAACCCCACTCAGATCACCGCCCCTACCACCGGCTACTTTGTCCGGGCTGCCAGCAGCGGACGGCTGAACGCCGGTGCTGCGGACATTCTGGCGCAGAGCCCGGAGCAGCTTAAAGCCTATCTGGACTCTGGCCCCGAGATGCCGCTGGACGGCTGTGTAGGCAAGCTGGTAGCTGGGTTCAGCTGGCAGTATGCCGGGGTGTGCTCGGCAAAGCAAGCCGAAAAGCTGCTGGGCGCGGACGGCAAGCCCCTGCGCACGGCGGTGGAGATCAGCTTTCCCGGCCAGAGCGATGCCGCCTTGCGTGCCACCGTCACCGAGGTGACCATTGATGCAGAAAAGGATATTGCCCGCTTTGTGCTGCGCTGCAACTCCATCAACGGCGATGTGCTGTGCCTCAACCACGCCCGCGCCCGTATCAGCACCAGCGAGAGCACCGGTCTGCGGGTGCCTGCCGCAGCGGTACACTACCTGAAAGAGGACGGCACCGAGGCCGAGACGCAGGGCGAAAACTATATCCCCGGCGTGTACGTCAAGTACGGCAACATCGCCCGCTTCTGCAAGATCGACCCCGTGGATGCCGACCATCCGCTGGTCACAGAAGGGGATTACATCCTTGTTTTGCCCAAGGGAACAGACGGTTCTGTCAGTCAGGTAAGGCTTTATGACGAAATAATCGTCTCGGGACAAAATTTATATGACGGAAAACTTTTGTAGTTATTGACATCTGCTGCAAAAAATCAGATAATAGTAAAAGCTATTTGCATTCTTTTTGCAAAGAACGCCAGGCAGCCGGGCGCTGCCCGAATGAAAGGAGCAGATAATTATGTCTTTGCTGGATAGCATTAAGAAGGGCCTGATGGGCGAAGGGGACGAGTACGAGGACCAGTACATCGATGACGGCCCCCAGATGGTGAACAATAACAACAGCGGCGTCGGCATCGGGATGGACGAAGAGACCGAAGAGCCTGCCGAGGGCACCAGCAAGAAGAACAAGGTGGTCAACATCCATGCCACCACCCAGCTCAAGGTGGTTCTTGTCAAGCCCGAGCGGTTTGAGGATGCCAGCACCATTGCCGACCATCTGAACAACAAGCGTACCGTGGTGCTGAATCTGGAGTCCACCAATAAGGAGGTCTCCCGCCGTCTGGTAGACTTTTTGTCCGGCGTGGCTTATGCCAACAACGGCCAGATCAAGCGCGTAGCCAACAGCACCTTTATCATTACCCCGTACAACGTGGATATCATGGGCGATCTGCTGGACGAGCTGGAGAACAATGGCGCATTCTATTGATCCGGCAGCCGGTGCAGTGCGGGGCTTTGTGCCCGCCCGCAACGATGAGGAACGCTATCTCATGCGGCATATCGAGGATCTTGCCGATGCGGCTTTTTCCCGCGGCATAGCCCGGTACTCTGCATTTCTCAGTGACCGCGAGCAGGATCTTGCCCGGGCGGCACTGGGGCGCGCCGGTGTGCGGGACGGCTGGCGTTTTGACGGCGGCTGGCCCGAGGCCGAGCGCCGGGTGCTCTGTCTGGAGCCGGAGTACAGCTACGGCGAGTGTCCGGTGCGCTGCGTACAGTTGCAATGCCGGGCACTGCCCGGTGCGGCGCTTCCGGCGCACAAAGACTATCTGGGCAGTCTGATGGGGCTTGCCCTCAAACGCGAGGCACTGGGCGATATCCTGCTGCCTGCCGATGCGCCGGGCACAGCCTATGTGTTCGCGCTGGAACCGGCGGCAAAGCTCATCTGCCGGGAGCTGTGTCAGGCGGGGCGCACCGAGGTGTCCACCCGTCTGCTGGAACCGGAAGAGATCCCGGCCTTTCCCGCACCGGAGCGGCAGCTGCTCACCGCCACCGTGTCCTCCCTGCGGCTGGATGCGGTGCTTTCTGCCATGTTGCACGTCAGCCGCGGCACCGCTGCGGAGCTGATCGAGGCGGGCAGGGTAGAGATCAACCATCTGCCGGTAGAAAAACCCCACGCCCCCGTATACGAGCAGGATGTGTTCACCGTGCGCGGCAAGGGCCGCTTCCGGCTGACTGCATTGCCCGGAAAAAGTAAAAAAGATCGTTCGATCATTGAGTTCTTTCAATATTAAAAGCTATGGGAGGAAATGACTATGCTGACTCCGCAGGATGTCCGCTCTGTACAATTTGAAAAAAACCTCCGCGGCTACCGTACAGAGGACGTGGACCGTTTTCTGGACAAGGTCGAGGAGCAGCTGCAGCAGAACGATGCGCAGGCAGAGCAGCTGCGCAAGCAGATCGCTGATCTGACCGCAGAGAACCAGAAGCTCAAGGGCGAGCTGCAAAGCTTTGAGGCTGACGGCGATATGCTCAAGAGCGCGCTGATCAATGCTCAGCGCATGGGCGAAAACGTGATCCGCGAAGCAAACCAGAAGGCTGAGGAGATCATTCACCGCGCAAACCTGCGGGGCGATGATATCATCCGCGACGCCAACGAGCTGCTGCAAAAGGCAAGCGACCGCGCAGACGAGATCGAGAACGAGGCCAACGAGAAGCGTCTGGCTGAGGAGCGGGAGTACGACCGCGTCCGTCTGGAGGTCACCCGCTTCAAGGCAGATGTGCTCAATTTGTACCGCAGCCATGTGGAGTCTTTGAGCCGTCTGCCGGAGTTCCAGAAGGAAACCAAGGACGCTGAAAAGGACGCCCCCGCACAGGACGCAGAGCCTGCGCAGGAAGCTGCCGCAGAGCAGCCCGCTGCACAGCCCGAGACTGCCCCCGCAGCCGATGCAGCAGCCCCGGCCGAGCAGCCTGCCGCTAAGGCTGCAGAACCCACCGAAACCACCGAACCTGCCGCCCCTGCCGATGACGACAAGGCGGCTGACAGCAGCGAGGATTTCTGGGCAAAGGACGAAAGCCAGCTCAAGCTGGACCCGCCTCCTGCTGATATGAAGCCGGACGAACCGGACTACGACGCTTTTCAGGGCGTCAAGTTCAGCGAGTAAGGCACCCAACGCAAAAATAGAGGAGAGTGTAAACCATTGGCTAAGAACAAATCGCAGTACGACAGCACGTTGAATCTGCCCAAGACCCTGTTTGAGATGCGCGCCGGTCTGCCCAAAAAGGAACCGGTCATGCTCAAGGATTGGGACGACAACGACCTGTACAATCAGCTCATGAAGCACAACGAGGGCAAGCCCCAGTTCATTCTGCACGACGGCCCTCCGTATGCAAACGGCAACATCCACATGGGCACCGCCCTGAACAAGATCATCAAGGATATCATCATCCGCGAAAAGAACATGGAGGGCTATCAGGCTCCCTATGTGCCCGGCTTTGATACCCACGGCCTGCCCATTGAGCTGAAGGCTCTGTCCTCCGTCGGCGACAAGAAGAAGGACATCTCCAAGCTGGAGCTGCGCCAGATCTGTGAAAAGTTTGCCACCGAGCATATCGACATCATGAGCGACCAGTTCAAGCGTCTGGGCGTCATCGGTGACTTCGAGCACCCCTACCTGACCCTGAAGCCGGAGTTTGAGGCACGCCAGATCGAGATTTTCGGCGAGATGGCCAAGAAGGGCTACATCTACAAGGGCCTGAAGCCCGTGTACTGGTGCCCGGACTGCCGCACTGCACTGGCTGAGGCCGAGATCGAGTACGGCGAGGACGACTGCGATTCCATCTTTGTGCGCTTCCACGTCTCGCAGGATCCCAACGGTGTGCTGGCAAAGTACGGCATCCCCATGGATAAGACCTACTTCGTCATCTGGACCACCACCACTTGGACCCTGCCCGCCAACGAGGCCATCTGCCTGAACGGTCAGTTCGAGTATTCCTTCGTCAAGATCGGCGAGGAGTACCACATCATGGCTACCGAGCTGGTCAAGAGCGTCATGGACGCCTGCCATATCGAGAACTACGAGATCGTGGGCGAGCCCGTTTCCGGCGCTGAGTTCGAGCTGATGCGCTATAACCACGTCTATCTGCCCAAGGAGGGCTGGGTCATTCTGGGTGACCACGTCACGCTGGAAAGTGGTTCCGGCTGCGTTCATACCGCAGGCGGCCACGGCGTGGACGACTTCAACGTCTGCCAGAAGTATCCGCAGGTGCCCATCACCGTGCCCGTGGATGACGGCGGTTACCTGACCGAGTTGGCCGGTAAGTACGCTGGTCAGCGCGTGTGGGCAGCCAACAAGACCATTCTGGCCGACCTGACTGCCTCCGGCGCTGTGATGGGTCAGGTGCACATCAAGCACCAGTACCCCCACTGCTGGCGCTGCCACAACCCCATCATCTTCCGTGCTACCGAGCAGTGGTTCTGCTCCATTGCCAAGTTCCGCGAGGACGTGTACAAGGCCATTGATACCGTCACATGGATGCCGGATTGGGGTCATGACCGCATGACCGGCATGGTGCGCGACCGCAACGACTGGTGCATCAGCCGCCAGCGCACTTGGGGCGTGCCCATCCCCGCCTTCTACTGCAAGAAGTGCGGTACCTACCACATCACCGATGCAACCATCAAGGCTGTCAGCGCTCTGTTCCGCAAGGAAGGCTCTGACGCATGGTATAAGTACGATGCCGAGCAGATCATCCCCGCAGGCGAAGTGTGCGAAAAGTGCGGCGCTTCCGAGTGGGAGAAGGACACCGACATCATGGACGTCTGGTTCGACTCCGGCTCCACCCACGCTGCCGTGCTGGACGAGCGTCCCGAGCTGCGTTTCCCCGCCGATATGTATATGGAAGGCGGCGACCAGTTCCGCGGCTGGTTCCAGTCCAGCCTGCTGACCAGCGTTGCAAGCAAGGGCTGCGCACCCTATAAGTCCGTGCTGTGCCACGGCTGGGTGGTGGACGAGCAGGGCAAGCAGATGCATAAGAGCGCCGGCAACGGCGTGGAGCCCAGCGAGATCATCAAGGACTACGGCGCTGATATCATCCGTCTGTGGGTGGCTTCTTCCGACTACACCGTGGACGTGCGCGCCGGTAAGAACATCTTTAAGCAGCTCAGCGAGGCTTACCGCAAGATCCGCAACACCGCCCGCTTCATTCTGGGCAATCTGGACGGCTTTGACCCCAACACCGATTGTGCGGCAGACGACCAGCTGCAGGATATCGACCGCTGGGCACTGGCTGCGCTGGATGACCTGATCGTCAACACCAACGCAGGCTACGCTGTGTACGACTTTAACAAGGTCTACCACGCCGTGTACAACTTCTGCGTGGTGGCCATGTCCAACTTCTATCTGGACGTCACCAAGGATCGCCTGTACTGCACCAATGGCGCAGCCCGCAAGGCCGCCCAGACCACCATGTACAAGATCCTTGTCGCTCTGGACAAGATCATTGCCCCCATCCTGTGCTTCACCAGTCAGGAGATCTGGGACTTCATGCCCAAGACCGAGGGTATGAACAAGTATGTGGTGTTCGAGCAGATGCCCAAGGCTGGCCAGTACGCCGCCGACGATGCCTTCAAGGCAAGGTGGGCACAGCTCATCGCCGTGCGCGACGAGGTCAAGAAGGTGCTGGAGCAGGCCCGTGCTGAAAAGCTGATCGGTGCTTCTCTGGAAGCTTCCGTCACTCTGTACTGCAACGATGCCGTCTATGACCTGCTGAACAGCATCCCCATGGACGAGCTGGCCGACCTGATGATCGTCTCCCATGTGGAGCTGGTCAAGGGTGAGGGCGGCGCTGCCAGCGCTGTCGAGGGGCTGGGCGTTGCAGCTGCACACGCAACCGGCGACAAGTGCGAGCGCTGCTGGAAGTACTCTGCCTCCATCGGCAGCCACCCCGCACACCCCACCCTGTGCGCACGCTGCGCCAGCGTTGTGGAAGCATAAGCGTCCCGCATAAATACAAATCTGTTTTGTAAAAGGGCGGCGCTCCCTTGACCGGGGAGCGCCGTTTTTTATAACAGAAACGAGGTAGCTAATGGCATTTGTACTCTTCAATCTGGCGGCTGTGGCGGCACTGGTCGGTATTGACCAGCTGATCAAGCTTTGGGCGGTGCAGGCTTTGCAGCCGGTAGGCGCGATGCCGTTCATTCCCCATGTAGTGGAGCTGCGGTTCGTGCTCAATCAGGGCATGGCTTTCAGCCTGCTCAGCGGCAAGCAGCTGTTCCTGATCATTGCCACAAGTGCAGCGCTGCTGGCGGTGGCCTACGGCCTGTTTTTCCGCAGCCGCGGCAAGCGCTTGCAGCAGGCAGCGCTGGTGCTGGTGCTGGGCGGCGGCATCGGCAACCTGATCGACCGCGTGCTCAACGGTGAGGTAGTGGACTACATCAACCTGCTGTTCATGCGCTTTGCCGTGTTCAATTTTGCAGATATCTGCGTCTGTGTGGGTGTGGCGCTGTGGGTGCTGGTGATTTTTCTGGACGAAGTCCACGCCGATGATGCCGCCAAGGAGCAGTAAATCATGGAACAGCGTGAATTTATCGTAGAGCAGGAGACTGCCGGGCAGCGCATCGACCGCTTTCTCAGCGGCGAGGACACCGGCCTGTCCCGCTCGGCGCTGCAGGCGCTGGTGGCCGAGGGGCATGTGCAGTGCAACGGCAAAACTGTTGCAAAAAGCCTGAAGCTCAAGGCAGGGGACACCGTGCTGCTGGAGATCCCTGACGCAAAGCCCATCGAGGCCGTGCCGCAGGATATCCCGCTGGACATCGTCTACGAGGACGCCCACCTGCTGGTGGTCAACAAACCCAAGGGCATGGTAGTGCATCCTGCACCCGGCAACCCGGACGGTACGCTGGTCAACGCCCTGCTGTGGCACTGCAAGGGCAGCCTTTCCGGCATTGGCGGTGAGATCCGCCCCGGCATCGTCCACCGCATTGATAAGGATACCAGCGGCCTGCTTGTGGTGGCAAAAGACGATGCCACCCACATCGGGCTTTCCCAGCAGATGGCGGTGCACAGCGTAGAGCGCGCCTACCAGACGGTGGTCTATGGCGGCTTTGCACAGGATGAGGGCTTTGTGGAAGCAAACCTTGGTCGCAGCAAGACCGACCGCAAAAAAATGGCAGTCTACCTGGCCACCGAGCCCCACACCAAATACGCCTATACCGGCTACAAAGTGCTGGAGCGGCTGGGCGAGTTCACCCTGCTGGAATGCCGCTTAAAAACCGGCCGCACCCATCAGATCCGCGTACACATGGCCTCCATCCACCACCCGGTAGCAGGGGACCCGGTGTACGGCCCCCACAACTGCATCACCAGCCTGCACGGCCAGTGTCTGCACGCCAAAACGCTGGGCTTTATCCACCCCATTACCGGGGAGCAGCTGCGGTTCGATTCCGAGCTGCCGGACTACTTTGCCCATTTTCTCGCAACTCTCAGGAGGAAAAACACATGAACGATTCTCTGGCATCCACTCTGGTGCTCTGTGATCTGGATAACCTGCTGCTGGGCGAGGATGGAAATCTGACCCATGTGGTACGGGATGTTTTGCAATTGTTCAGCAGCCGTGGCGGCAGACTTACCGTTTTTTCGCAGCGCTCTCCGCGCGCGGTGCGCTCCATTCTGGGCAGCGTGCGTCTGGCTGCGCCTGCGCTGGTGTGCGGCGGCACCATGGCCTACCACTATGCCGACGGCAACCGGGTGCCCCTGTGCAGTTTTGCCCAGCAGCAGGAACTTTTTGCCTGCCTGCCGGATACCCCCGGTGTGGGTGTCGCCGTGCAGATGCAGGACGGCACCACCCGGGTGCTGCGCATGAGCAATGCGCTGGAGCGCCATCTGCGGCAGGAGTGGACCCCCTATCTGCTGGCGAACGCCGCCGACATCCGCCCCGAGCAGGTGCTGCGGGTGCTGCTGTATCAGGACAGCAAGTCTGTGCCCCTGATCTCGCTGGCAGAAAAGGCCATCGGGGATCGTGTTGCCCTGCTGGGCGAGCGTATCGCCCCGGACACCCTTGTCCTCACCCCGAAGCGCATCTCCGGCCGGGAAATGCTGGACACCGTCTGCGCCATGGCGCAGGTGGGTGCAGAGCAGGTTCTTGCGCTGGCGGGCGGACAGCCCATGCTGGAGCTGGTGCAGACCGTAGAGCACAGCGCAGTGGCCGCCGACGCCCCGGCAGAGCTGCGCCTTGCCGCCGAGCAGATCACCCTGACCGATGCCGCCGGTGGTGCTGCTGTGGAGGTTTTGTACCGCATGGTGCGTGCTGCTGAAAAATCCGTGTAAAATTTGTGCAAAGCCCTCTGCAATTTTCCCGCAGAGGGCTTTCTTTTTAACAAGGAATCAGGTAGAATGGGAGAAGAAGCCTATGCAAAACAAAAAGCGCCGCGAAGGGGTGTTCCTGTTGCTGTGCCTTGCCGCCGCAGGGGTCTGTGCAGGGCTGGCGTTCTGGTTTGCAGTGCCGCTGCACCCGCAAACCCCGCAGACGCTGCCGGACACAAAAGCGCTGGCGGCGTATACGCAGGTAGAGCTGAATACAGCCGATGCAGATGCCTTGTGCACCCTGCCCGGTGTCGGTCCCCGCAGTGCACAGGCTATACTGGACTACCGGGCGCAGTACGGCCCGTTTGCACAGGTGGAGGATGTCGCGCAGGTGCCGGGCATTACCCAGGCAATGGTGGATTCATGGGCAGGGCAGGCGTATGTCCGCTAGGGCGTAGCCCGCTTTCTGCCTTGGTCAAAGAGGAAATACGGAGATTTATTGTTATGAGTGACGAATCGATCTTTATCAACCGCGAACTGAGCTGGCTGGATTTCAACCGCCGCGTTCTGGCACTGGGCAAGGACAAGAACGTCCCGCTGGGCGAGCGGATCAAATTTCTGGCAATTTACGGCTCCAATCTGGACGAGTTTTTCATGGTGCGTGTAGGCTCTTTGCAGGAGCGCGCAAACCTTGAGCAGAGTAAGACCAAAAAGGAAAAGCGGGAAAACAAGACCAACATGACCGCCGCTGAGCAGCTGGCCGCCATTATGCCCAAAACGGCGCAGCTGCAAGAGGAGTGCGATAAATTCTACGCAAAGGCGCTGGAAAATCTGGCCGAGAACGGCTACCATAAGGTGGATTTCGACCACC